>CADCRE010000199.1 GCA_902803785.1 uncultured Erysipelotrichaceae bacterium | reverse complement strand
TCCTCAATGATCTCAAGTTCGTCAAACGACTTCGAAGTGATGATATTGCCCTGATAGATCTTTTCTGACATAAGCTCTCCTTGTATGCCCCCATTCTACCATAAGAAAAGACAGGCTTTTGTAGCCTGTCTTATTATAGCTGACTCAGTTTTCCGTCTCTGAGCAGGACTCTCTGGTCGGAGAGTTCACTGACCGTATCGGAGTGAGTGACGACGATGATCGTCTTTCCGAAATCGTGTGCCAGTTCCTTGAAGATGGAGATGATCTCCTTCTCCGTTGCGGTATCGAGGTTTCCGGTCGGCTCATCCGCGAAGATGAGGTTCACATTGGAAGCCAGCGCTCTGGCGATCGCCACTCTCTGCTGTTCACCGCCGGACAGCTGATTGACCATACGATCCGCCTTCGTCTTTACGATACCGAAGCGTTCCAGCAGCCTGTAGGCCACGTTTTTCCTGTCCTTAGGGAGTTTGTTGTCAGTCTCTGACATCGCCAGCAGAACGTTCTCTACGGCCGTCAGATAAGAGATCAGATTGTACTGCTGGAAGACGATCGCGATCGCATTCCTCCTGTACTTGTGCAAGCCGATCTCCCTGATATTCTTTCCTTCAAAGTAGATCTCGCCGCTCTTAGCGGTATCGAGTCCCGCAATGATCGACAGCAGGGTCGTCTTGCCGGAACCGGAAGGTCCCAGGATCGTATAGAACTTCCCTTCTTCGAAACTGTAGGAGAGATCCTTCAGGATCTGACGTTCATAGCCGCCGTCGATATAGGAATAATTGATATTTTCTAATTTCAGTATTTCTGCCATATCTGCCTCCTAGTTCTGATTCATCAGGATCTTCTTCGGATTGTAACGCATGATCATGAATGAAGGGATGATGACCGAAATGAATACGATCGCCAGACCCAGGATATAGATCTCCGCGATGATCAGCGGTGAGATCGTCACTTCATATTCACTCACCAGATCCGCCAGCGAGATATCGGTCGTATAGTCCGTATCCCATGGACTGTAGTAGTCAGAACCCCAGTTTTCTCCGTCTTCGACACCGCTGGATGTGATCTGATATTCCAGTACGGTATTTCCGATCTTTTTGGCGATCAAACTTCCGGAAACGACGGACAGGGTGAAACCGATGACAGCCACGATCGCCAGTTCCAGGAAGAACTGCGCGATGACTTTCAGTTTGGACGCACCGATCGACAGCAGTACACCGATCTCGTATTCCCTGTTTTTCAGAGTCAGGGCAGTCACCAGAGTGATGATGACGATCGCATTGATCACCACCAGCCAGACGATAAAGTTCGCATACATGCTTAAGGTATCCAGAGGCTTCGCCAGACGGTTGAATTCCTCGTTGTTCGCATCCAGTTTCTTGAACTGGGACAGAGAACCGTTGTAGTCTTCCACGAACTTCTCCACTTCCAGCGGATCGTTCAGCAGCAGAGTCGTATTCTCCAGATAGATCATCTGATCCATCTTGTCTTCGCTCGGTCTGTTTTCCGGAGAGTAGTATTCTTCCTCCGGATTGTTTGCGGCATAGTAGTCGAACTGCTTCTGCTGGAACGGCAGCGATGCCCTATAGGAAGAAGTCGTAGGCATCAGGATCGTATTGTCCGGATTCTCCATCGGTGAACAGTAATCGTAGTTCTGCGCATCCGGTGTGATCGGATGATTGTGAGTATAGATACCGATGACTTCAAAGGTCACTTCGGTGTCTTCCGTCGTGATGCCCATGTCCTGCATCCAGGAATTGACGTTCTGAACGCTGAATCTGACTTCATCGCCTACGGAGATCCCGTTGGTCTGAGCCAGAGCTTCCGTGATCAGACAGACGAAGGATCCGTTTTTTATCTCATCCTGTGTATAGAACCTTCCGGATGTGATCGTATATTCCCCGTCTTCGATCTCGATCATGCTCGGAAACATGTTTCCCTTGATCGCAAAGTACGGTTCCTTGTAGGATTCACAGCGCTGTTCATTGTTTTCATCGTACCAGCACTCCATTCCGTTCTGACCCATATTCTCTTCCGCCCTGTTGTTCAGATGGACGAAATCGATACTGTTCTGAGAATCGGAATACCACATGTTCAGATTGGTCGCATTGGCCGTCTTGACTCTCTCATCCTTCAGAAG
>CADCRE010000198.1 GCA_902803785.1 uncultured Erysipelotrichaceae bacterium | reverse complement strand
CCTTCTTCATCCAATAACCGATATATCCCATCGGAAAACAAAGCAAAGTCCACAAAAACCAATATCGGTAATAATTGAAGAGGCCCCACCCCAGTTAACTGAACGGTACCTGGATCAGATAAACAAGAGGCTGACTGATCAGGAAAAAGACGAAGCACTTCCAGGCCGAATCCATATTGGATTTGCTGTTCATGATGATGATAATGCCAAATAAGATCCAGACCTCCAGAGTCACGGTGACCGCTTCAAAAGAAGTGTTATGAAAGAGCGGAACGATCGCAAAGATCGCCGTAATGATTCCCGCAAGTATCGCAGAAAGTATCACTTTCTTCCAGGTCAGTTCGATTTCGCCAAACAGTTTTTTCATCTCTTTTATGATATAACGGATGAATGATTCAGGATAGAAAAAAGGCTCCCGTACGTTATTTCTGTGCAGGAGCCTTTTCGTTTCAGATCGATTACGCTTTATTGAACCTGTCTTTGCCCTGTCTGCATCTCGGGCACTTCCAGTCTTCCGGAAGATCCTCGAATGCGATGCCGTCATGTTCTTGAGGATCGTATACATATCCGCAGATCGAACAGATATACTTTCCGGTGCCTTCATCAAGTACATAATAGTCTTCCGTAGGCCAGATGGTCGCAGGCGGATTGACGAGATCTATCACCCGTTTTGCTTCAAGGTTCTCATATCCCTGCGGAGTATGTGTTCCGCAGTATACCGTCGGATGATTACGGATGAATTCCCGGATCGTATTCTGGGTACTTCTTGCCAGATGGATATCGTCATATACCGTAGACAGCTTGTCTGCGTACAGCGCCTCATCCACATAGGTGATATCTCCGTGGAACATGTAGAACAGACCCTCATCTTCCACGATCACGATGCTGTTCCCATAGGTATGTCCCGGAGCCGGGATCATGCGTACACCCGGAGCGATGATCTGGCTTCTGGTGAAATTGTAGTACGGACCGTCCGTAAAATCGACCGGAGTGAGCCCTGGATGATCTTTCAGAGCCTTTATTTCAGCCGTTTCCGTCTCGACTCGGTTCACATAGAATTTTGCATTCGGAAAGCTTCTGACTTCACCGGAATGGTCGCTGTGTTTGTGTGTCAGGACGACCTTCGTCACCTGTGAAGGTTCATATCCAGCCGTTTTCAGAGCGGATACATAGTCTTCGATCCATCTTCCCAGGAACGTATGGGCTTTTCCGTCCCAGACGGCACCCGGCGTCTCTTTCGGCAGACCGGTATCGATCAGGATGACATCCTCACCCGTATCGATCAGATAGTTCTGGAGAGATCCGCGATACATCACATTGTTGTCGAAATATTCCATTCCGTCTTCTCCGCCGAATGCGAAGCCCTGTGAATAGAATCCTTTCTCAAAAAACTTTACAGCCTTAATGATCATCGGTAGCATTTCCTTTCTTTGATTATGATCTTTTCTATTGTTACACTTCTATTCTAAATGAAATTATTTATTAATTTTTAATATTATGCAGATCAATTGCTGATCCAAAGACATATCCGTCGTTTTGTTTTTACAGCTCCATATCCGCAACATTCGTCTCTGCTTCCTTCATGATCGCATCGACATCGGCTCCGTAGATATCGAGTCCGTCAGCTTCTATCTTCCTGACATCCTGAATTCCGTAATAGTTTTGAGCCAGCGCTTTCACATAAGCGAATCCGTACTCTTCCGGGACAAAAAATCCTCCGGCAGTCGTGACATAATAGATCTTCTTTGCCTTGCACAGTCCGATCGGAACGCCCTCTTCTGAATATCTGAAGGTGATCCCCACCACATTGACCTGTTCCAGATACTGTTTCAGCATTGCAGGAAAGGAAAGGTCCCAATACGGAGCTGCGATGACAATGATATCCGCTTCAGAGAACTGTCTTGCGAAGTGAAACATCGGATCCTGAAGATCGCCCTCTTTGACCAGTCTGTCACGTCTGTTCAGGTATTCTTCATCGCATACCGGAAAACGGATCTCATCCAGCTTTATCTCCTGATAAGGTCTGTCCAGTCTGGAAAGCAGCTTTTCCGCAAGCCTCTTTGTCCTTGAATCTTTCCTGACACAGGCATTCACATACAATACCGACTGATTCATATAAATCAGATCTCCACACTCGTTCCCGGGATCTGTACGAGACAGTTGACCCCGTGTTCTTCGCAATAACGCGCCAGTTTATAGAAGACCACATCCGTCTTTTCGATCAGACGTGGCATCCCCCGAACAGGTACTGTCAAAGGAGAGAAGAAGTTGTCCCAGTGTACCGGAATGACAAGTTTCGGATGAAGTTTTTCGATCGTTTCCTCGAAGAACTGTTTCTCCATCTCCGGTTCTGCCTTCTGCAGGCCAGCTACACCCAGGAACAGCACGTCTGCCTGATAGCTGTCCATCTGCCCGACGATGTAGTTGAAGCTCGGGCGGATCATGATCTTCTTGCCTTCTGCTTCTACGTAGAAATCGTAGGAACCGCCCTCTTTATAACTGCGCAGTTTTGCCGGCTGGCGAAGAGGTTCGTCGATCGTCTGGCCGAGGTCGTTATTCAGGATCGTAGGCTTCGAATGGATCGAAGGGATCACCTTGATGCGGTAAGAACCGACTTCATAGGTCTGATTGGGTTCAAACTGCACCAGTTTATCTTCAGGTACATCTCCGCCTCTAGCTACATTCAATGCGGAACTGCTGCCGTAGATCATAGCACCGGTCTGATTTGCGATATACGGGGCATCCATTACGTGGTCATGGTGCGAATGCGAGACAAAGATCGCCCTCAGACGGTCGACCCGATTGAGGGAAAGCTGATTGTCCACGACGGCCCGGTCTGTCGGTGCACTGCCGCAGATGTATTTCAAAAGCGACGGACGGGTCATATGCGCATCAAAAAAGATCTGATCCTTTCCGTCGTCAAACAGGAGCGTTGTAGTTCCGAAAAAAGTGACTTTCATGTTTTATCCTCCCAAATAACAGTGAACGACTGTATCGCATGTTACAGATTGTATATCTATATGATATCATTGTGTCTTTACAGATCTTTTCTTAGCATGATGATCTGATCTGATCTGTATTCCTCAACAAATCCATGTTTCAGAAACATCGTGACTGCCGGATTATCCGCAGCGATATCGTCATACAGCTTTTCTACGCCGTTTTGTTTCGCAACACGGCACAGCAGATCGAGTCCAATGCCGCCATAGCCTTTTCCTCTGTACGGAGCATAAACTATGATGTCTGCGACATTGATCTTTCGATCATCATCGTAATGATAGGCGATCTCACCGATAAATCGACCGCCGTT
>CADCRE010000197.1 GCA_902803785.1 uncultured Erysipelotrichaceae bacterium | reverse complement strand
CATCTTCAAAACTACTTTCGGTGATCTGAGCCTCGCCTTTATATGAGACCGGATCCGCCTTTTCTTCTGTCTTCGTATCGGAGACCTTCATATAAGCCCTTGGGATCAGAAAGGAATCCGCAAGTACAAAGATACCGACTAACAGGATCAGCAACATGTCCAAGACATGAAACATCTTCTTTTTCATTCAAGCCCTCCTTTGTACAAACACATAGTTCTTCTGCATATACCAGGAAACAAGAAACATCAGTAGTTCCGTAAAGACCTTGCACAGAAGCTTTGGCAGACCGAGGTGATCGACCAGCACGGAAAGCACGATCGTATTGACGATCAGGATCATGACCGCCAGGAAGAAATACTTCAGGATCGTTCTGGGCTGATCTTCTTCATCTTTGAATATCATGTTTCTGTTCATCCCGTAGTTGAACAGCCCCGAGAAGATCCTTGCGGAGACGTTGGCGAAAACCACATCGCCGAGGAAGCCGGAAAACAGTTCGAACAGAGACAGGTCGAGAAAGAAACTCAGGACAGACGATGCCGTGAATTTCAGGATCTGTCTGTAGATCAGAAAGGAATCCCGCAAGGCATGGAAGTGGGAACATTCATTGTTTCCTTCATAGACCGTTCTGATCTCCACTTCCTTAAACGGTATCTTCTTTCTGACACAGTACAGGAGCTGATCCATTTCGTATTCATAGCGCTCTCCTTCCACGGACAGGAACTCTTTGATCAGATCCTGATGGAAGGCCCTCAGACCGGTCTGCGTATCGGTGATATGGACACCGGTAAACAGATGGAAGATTGTCTCCGTGATCTTATTCCCATAATAGGATTTGAATGGAACATTGTCCTTGTCGAAGTTTCTGACGCCGAGGATCAGGTGATCCTTATTCTCCCTTGCGGCTTCCGCACAGTTTAGCACATCTTCCGGAAGATGCTGACCGTCGCCGTCGACACAGACGATGATCGTATCTTTGAAGTGTGTATCGATATATTCCATCCCTGTCTTCAGGGCTCTTCCTTTTCCTTTGTTGGATTCATGTTTCAAAAGGATCGTCCCATCAGTGAGCTGATCGAATATCTCGTCATAGGTTTCAGATGATCCGTCATTGATGACCAGACTCCGGATGCCTTCCTTTTTCAGGGAATCAACGACATCCAACAGGGCTTTCGTCGGATCCAGTGACGGAATGAGTGCAATCATATCGTTCATATCCTTTTCTCCTTATACTTATTGAAACGGATGATACTGAAGTATAAGTGGAAACAGAGTGAACTTTGACTGAACTTCATAATCAATAAAAAGGACCTCGATATGAGATCCCGGATCGTCTTTAATGTAAAGAATACCTGAAAACTAGTGGCAGCATCCTCCTTCATGATGACAGTCATGTCCTTCCTCATGATCGTGACTGTGACAGGACGCATCCGGATCATATAAGAGTGCATCATTGAGGTAGGCTCTGATCACATCGTCGCACCTTCCGATCACACCCGGCAGAAGATCGATCCCGGCTTCTTGCAGCGCCATTCTGGCACCCACGCCGATCCCTCCGCAGATCAGAACATCTGCCTGCAGCTGTTTCAGTACGCCGGCCAGAGCACCGTGTCCTTCCCCATTGGTGGATACGACCTGTTCCCTGACGACTTTTCCTTCCTCTACATCATAGATCTTGAAATATTCGGTCCTTCCGAAATGCTGACCGACGTTCTCATCTTCATAAGTGATTGCGATACGCATGGTATTGTCTCCCTTTCTTTCTATTTCCTGTTTTCGATCAGAAACGATCTGATAGGACCCGCCGGCGATCTTCAAAGGGTTCCCTTCGATCATATGCTTCGCAAGCTTCGATCTCGCACTGTCATAGATCGCCGTGACCGTCGTCCTCGATACGCCCATCGATTCCGCACACTCTTCCTGGGTGGATCCTTCATGATCGATCAGACGGATCGTCTCGTATTCATCGAGACTCATGACGATAAGTTCGCCTTTTCCTTCTTCCGCATCAAAGTTCCAGTAATCGGGAAAGCGTTTTATCTTTCTACATCGACAGGGTCTGGCCATCTCATCCTCCGTTTCTGACATATGTCAATAATATAGTAACAATAATATCTGTTTCCGTCAAAGAAAAAGGACCGTTTCGTAACGGTCCCTTCTGTCTGTCATATTACTGTTTTGTGCACTCCTGTACCCAGGTGATGAAATTATCCGTGCTGTTTCCGCTTCTTTCTGCCTGAGTATGTCCCTGTCCCCAGACGGT
>CADCRE010000196.1 GCA_902803785.1 uncultured Erysipelotrichaceae bacterium | reverse complement strand
GGGAGATATGTTCCTGATCCCGGAATATGTCTACCATACATTTGAATACCATGAGGATACGGTCCTGGTCGGCATGTATGACAAAGGCGTCGAACTGGACGAGAACACCAAGGATATATGGAGTTGGAATGACTGAAGATACGAACAGAAAAGCATCTAAGAAAAAGTATTATCTGATTTATTCAGGTATATTTTTGTTTTGCGTCGGTTCGTATATTCTGTATTTAGTCTTGAACGGCAAAACAAACATCAATGCTACCAGTGATGGCATGAATCAGCATTACCGTGCGTTGCTGTTTTATTCCAGGCATCTGAAAAACATAGTCAAAACGTTCTTAACTACCGGGAAATTTGAAGCGCCGCTTTGGAGTTTCTCTATCGGCGAAGGTTCGGATATCATTCAGGTTCTGCATGCGGATGCGGTCGGCGATCCAATAACGTTCCTGTCTGTTTTTGTTCCTGAAAGATATATGTATGTCTTCTACATGTTCAGTGCAGCATTGCGGATCTATTTAGGAGGAGTTTTCTTCTCTGAACTGTGTTTCTATACCGGGATCAAAAACAGAATTGCGATGTTGGCCGGAACGATCGTGTACTGTTTCGGTTTCTGGGCATTAAAGAATTTTACATTGCACATCTATTTTTTGACTCCTTTTATGTATTTCCCGCTGCTGATCCTTGGATTGGAAAAGATCCTGAAAAATGACAGTCCGATCACGTTCGTCATTGCGGTATTTTTAGGGTCTATCAGCTGGTTCTATTTTTTCTATATCGAGGCTGTGATGACTGCGCTCTACGGTTTTATAAGAGCGTTTGTTTTGTTTAAAACGGATATTAAGACCATCCTTAAAAAGATGTTCATTACTCTTGGTTATGCATTGTTGGGAGTAATGATGGCGGCCGTCGTTCTCGGCCCGATCGTTTATGCGTATCTCGGAGACAGAAGAATAGGGATCGAACATCCGGTACCTGCTCTGTATTCCTATTTTACCTATCTTAGACTGTATGTCTCTTTTGTCGGGAATGATTATCCTTTTGATCTGGAACTTGGCTTTGCGGCACCGACGTTATTGGCACTTTCTTTGATTGTGAAGGATCCGAAAAAACATCCGACAGTATTCATCTCTATCGTTCTGTGCATTATTTTTGTTTGTATCCCGGTATTTGGCTATATGCTGAACGGCTTCGCCTATGTCTCTCAAAGATGGTCGTTTGCCATCGCTTTGCCTGTTGCCTACAGCGTTGTCGTCACATGGGACGATCTGAAAGAGAATAAAAACTATCTGCTGCTTGCTGTTTTCGGAGTGTTCTGTCTGTCGATGACTTCCCCTTGGTCAAGAAACGAAAGAGGATTTGTTCCGGTCGCATTTGTCATCGTGTTCTATCTGATCGCTCATATGAATATAGATCGGAAAATAAAAGCATATTACCTGAAGGATATCCTGCTGGTCATATTGCTGGTGATGAATGTCTTCTTTGTCGGTCAGTATCATCTGTCGAAAAGGGGAAAGGATATCTTCACCGATCTGTTAAGCATCGAAGATGCGAAAAACCTCACTTCTTCTTCGGAAGCCGGTGTTATCAAGGAATACACGAAAGATGATAAGGATTTCTACCGGTACAGCGGTAATTATCTGACGAACAATGCAGCGATCCTGTATGATGTGCATTCCACGAATTTCTATTGGAGTATCACCAATTCAAACGATCAGTCTTTCAGAATGAAGATGGACCTGAGAGACAGATTCAGCAATCAGATCAACGGATACGATGACAGAGCGGAACTCGAGTCTTTGGCGAATGTAAAATACTATATCACACCGGATTCATACAAAGGAACTGTTCCTTTTGGATTTGACAAGGTGGATGTATTCCAGGGCAGCAATATCTACCTGAATCAATACTGCCTTCCGTTTGGATATACATACAGGAATTCTGTTTCATATGATAAATGGAATGCGTTGGATTCGCTGGAGAAACAGGAGACGATCATGCAGGCCGTCGTGGTCGATGATCCAAAAGGGGATTTTGAACCGGACCTGGATCAGATCAGTGATCTTGATTACAGCATCGTATGCGGTGAAGGCATAGAAGTCGACGGTCATCAGATCAGAGTCACAAAAGAAGATTCAGAAATGTCGATCCTTTTCTCGGGAGAAAAGGATCTGGAGAATTACTTCAGTTTTCAGGGGATCAACTTCGTTGATACGGAAAACGTGATCGAAGATGAAGCTGACTTCACCTGGATCGATGTGGCGTCTTCGAACGGTTTCTCATATTCAGTTCAGTATCTTCCGTACGGTCACCGATACAATTACGGGAAGACGGATTATATGTTCTATTTCGGAAACAGTGAAGATGAATATAACTCCATCAATGTAACGTTCCAGCTTCCGGGTATCTATGAGTTTGAACAGATCCGAGTGATACAAAAGTCAATGGACCGT
>CADCRE010000195.1 GCA_902803785.1 uncultured Erysipelotrichaceae bacterium | reverse complement strand
CTTCCTTGATCTGTTTCTTGCCCTGAACGATGGCACCGGTCGGGAAGTCCGGTCCCTTGACGAACTGCATCAGTTCTTCGAGAGAACAGTCCGGATGGTTCAGGCGGTAGACGGTTGCATCGACGATCTCATTGAGATTGTGCGGTGCGATATTGGTCGCATATCCGGAAGCGATACCGGTCGAACCGTTGACCAGAAGCACCGGAAAAGATGCCGGCAGGACCGTCGGTTCCAGATGGGTATCATCGTAGTTGTTGGTCATCGGAACGGAATCGTAGTCGATGTCTTCCAGAAGCAGTTCGGCTGCCTTGGCCAGTCTGGCCTCGGTATAACGCATCGCTGCCGGCGGGTCGTCATCGATCGAACCGTTGTTTCCGTGCATATCGATCAGCGGGACATTGATCTTCCAGTCCTGAGACATACGCACCATGGCTTCATAGATCGAGGAATCGCCGTGCGGATGGAAGGTCCCCATCACGCTTCCTACGGTCTTTGCGGACTTCCTGTGCGGCTTTTCATAGACGTTCCCATCGATATACATGGAGTACAGGATACGCCTCTGTACGGGCTTTAAACCGTCTCTGGCGTCAGGAAGAGCTCTCTCCTGGATGATGTATTTGGAGTAACTGCCAAAACGGTCCGACATGATGTCGTCCAGAGTCTCATTCAGAAAGTTCTCGATAAACTCTTCTTTTTTTCTCTTAGCCATTTCTCGTTACTCTGTAGTCTTCTTCCAAAGTGAAATCGATATTGTCGTCGATCCACTTCCTTCTCACTTCCGCATTGTTTCCCATCAGGACCGAGATCCTTCTTTCACACAGTGCCGCGTCTTCGATCGACACCTGGATCAGAGTCCTCTTTTCCGGATCCATCGTGGTATCCCACAGCTGATCCGCATCCATCTCACCCAGGCCTTTATAACGCTGGATCTCCAGTTTCTCGCCCATCTCCTTGCGGACCTGATCGAGCTCCTCATCGGAATAGAGATAGATGGTCTCCTTGTTTTTCATGACACCGTATAAAGGCGGCATCGCGATATAGACGTGCCCCGTTTCGATCAGTTCCCGCATGAAACGGTAGAAGAAAGTCAAGAGCAGGACCTGGATATGGGCACCGTCGGTATCCGCATCGGTCATGATGATGACTTTCTCATAATGGATATCGTTCACATTGAAATGCGGTCCGACACCGGCACCGATACAATGGATGATCGTATTCAGTTCTTCGTTCTTTTCGATCTCGCTGACCGAAGCGCGTTCCGTATTCAGGACCTTGCCACGCAAAGGCAGGATGGCCTGGAACAGAGGATCCCGACACTTCTTGGCACTTCCGCCGGCGGAATCGCCCTCGACCAGGAAGAGTTCCAGTCTCGAAGGATCTCTCGTCTGCGCCGGAGCGAGCTTGCCGCTGAGGATCTCCTTGGATCTCGTGGAAGCCTTCTTTCCCGAACGGGCCTCATCCTTGGCTTTTCTGGCGGCTTCTCTGGCGATCGCCGCTCTCTGTATCTTCTTGATCAGAGAGATCGCAGTCTCTTTGTTCTCATGAAGGAAGTAGGAAAGCTGTTCGGAAACGATGGAATCGACAGCCGATTTGGCTTCCGGAGTACCCAGTTTCCCCTTCGTCTGTCCTTCGAACTGCAGGATCGATTCCGGAATGGCACAGGAAATGATCGATGTGAGACCTTCCCTGACATCGCTTCCGTCGAAGTTCTTGTCTTTTTCTTTCAGCATCCCGATCTCTCGGGCATATTCGTTGATGACCTTGGTGAAGGCCGTCTTGTATCCGATTTCATGCGTACCGCCGTCTCCCGTACGGACCAGGTTGACATAGGAGAAGGTATTCTCCTGATAGGAATCCGTATACTGGAAGGCGATATCGACAGAGATCCCGTCCTTCTGTCCGCTGAAACAGACCGTATCGTGCAGGACATCTCTGTCTTCGTGGAGGTAATCCATGAAGGCTCTGAGTCCGTCATTGTATAAGAATGAGACTTCTTCCCCATTTCGGGCGTCCTTGACCGTCAGCTTCACGT
>CADCRE010000194.1 GCA_902803785.1 uncultured Erysipelotrichaceae bacterium | reverse complement strand
TGAGGACGTACTGATCCAGAAAGAAGGTGTCTATCCGGGACTGTTTGAGATCCGAAACGGACATTTCTTTATCGAATCCGACTGTAAAAGACCTATCGGAGATCTGTTTGAGATCAGGGTGACGTTATGAACGAAGTGTTCCGTGACCGGGCAAAACTGTATTTCAAAGAAAAGGCCGATGACTTCCTTGAACTATTGAAACAGGAAGCGACGCAGGGCTTTTTTCTCAATACAAGGAAAGCAGAAAGGGAAGAGATCCTCAAAGAGATCGATTTTCCGATCGAAACAAGCGAACTGACAAACGACAGTTTCTATCACAATGAAGACAATATCGGCAAGACCAGGGCTTATGAGCTGGGACTGATCTATCCGCAGGAGATCGCGGCCTCTCTGACAGCGCGTTATGCGGATATGGAGAAGGTCAAAGTGATCGTCGATCTCTGTGCTGCACCGGGCGGGAAAACGATCGGGATCATGAACCGCATGAACGATGATTCCATATGTATCAGCAATGACGTCAATCATACCCGGGCACAGATCCTGTCATCGAATCTGGAGCGTCTGGGACTCGACCGGGCGATCGTCACGTCAAAGGAAGTCTCCGAACTCGCCGATCAGCTCGAAGACTGTGCCGATCTCGTGATCCTGGATGCGCCTTGTTCCGGAGAAGGGATGATCCGCAAGTATCCCGAGATCCTCGAACAGTATTCCCTGAAAAACATTTCCGATCTGTCTTCGATCCAGAAAGATCTCCTCAGATCGGCCTATCGGATCCTGAAAAAGGGAGGCCAGCTCATCTATTCCACCTGTACCTATGCGCAGGAAGAAGATGAGGATCAGGTCCTTTCTTTCCTGAAGGATTACCCGGATATGAAGATGGTAAAGTTGCCGAAGATCGGAGATCCTGTACTGGAAGGTACGATCAAGCTGTCTCCCTTGAACGGTACCGAAGGACAGTTCATCTGTCTGATGAAAAAAGACGGAGATCCCGATAATACACATATAAAACTGCTGAAAACGGTAAAAGACAGAACGGTTGAAGCGTTCCTGAAAGAGAATCTCGATCTGAATGAGTATTATCTCTACGCCTACAAAGACCGATTCTATCTTTCTTTATCTCCTTTACCGGATCTGGGAACGCATGTATTGCGTTACGGGATCTGTGTCGGAGAACTGAAAAACGGAAGACCGGAGCCTTCCCACAGCCTGTATCGGGCAAATTCACTGATCGGCAGATACCGATATTCATATGATCTGAATCCAGAAGAATACGACCGTTACATTCAGGGACTGGAACTGAAAGTCCCGTTAAAGAACGGATTCTATCAGGTCACATATCACGGGCACTCCCTCGGCTTCGGCAAGCTCAGCAACGGGACCCTCAAAAATAAGTATCCGAAAGGATTGAGAAGGGTGATATAATTTCTCTAAAGAGGTTCAATATGGAAACACAGAACAGCGGATTAGGAACATATTCGATCAGCGAAAAGGCGTTCCGTGAGATCGCCTCGATCGCCTGCACACATATCAAAAATATCTATCCTTATCGGAAAGACAAGGAATTTGTGGAATGTGATTTCAGCAAGAACGGAGAACTCACGGTCGACCTGAACGTCCGCGTCAAGA
The DNA here is from genome assembly GCA_902803785.1 of uncultured Erysipelotrichaceae bacterium. Classification (GTDB taxonomy): domain Bacteria; phylum Bacillota_I; class Bacilli_A; order Erysipelotrichales; family Erysipelotrichaceae; genus Colivicinus. The sequence continues at coordinate 2,496 of CADCRE010000194.1, read as the reverse complement.
AGGGGATCGATATCGTAAAACTCTGTACCAAAGTCCAGGAAGAAGTGAAGGAAAGTATCCTCCTGATGACCGGCGTAGAACCTAAGACAGTTAACATCGATATCAAAGGATTCGAAACAGAAAAGTAAAACAGATCATGAGATCTGTTTTTATTTGAATATAAAAAGACACGGGATCGACCCGTATCTTTTGCGTACCACAGACTATTGAGCCCGAATCGTTAATTTGTCATCGACCTGCTCAACAATTATAGTTTTTGAATCATGAGCATTGCCTTTGGTGGCGTATGCTGTTACTGTGAACGAACACTCTTCTGCATCTTGTCCAAGACTGATCCGTAATTGTCCATTATCTTGTAGTGTAATGGATATTCCAGAAGGCAGATCTTCCTCTTTTGGGTAATCCCAATGGTCAAGTGAATTACTATCATCTGTACCTGCCGATAATACAATTGAAGAATCGGAAGAAGCTACTTTGATTTTACACCAGTGATCACCTTCCTCGTAATATGTGATCGTGAAGGTGATGTTGCTTTCGACTTTGACAGTTGCTTCCGCATCATAGCGTTTTCCGTCGGAATCGACGATCGTGAAGGTTCCGGCTCTTTCGTCATCAGTCTTCGTCTCGAACTTGACGTAATCGTAGTTGTCACACCATTTCTTGACAGTCTCTTTGGATGCGTTAGCTTTCGGGAAGGTCAGAGTGTCGGTCGCGATGATGGATTTCTTTTCCTTATTGGAAGTGAAACTGCCTTTATCATATGCGTAGTAGCCTTCGACCGTAACCTTATCTCCCGGACTCAGATTAAGTGTTGCACTGTATTCGTTCTGGCTGATGGAGACACGGTCTTTCTTTTCATTTCTGCCTTCGACCGTGATATCGGCGACGTATTTGATCGGACCGTAGAGCTTGGAGTAGTCGAAGAGGTTGGTTCCGCTTGCGGCTACGATGACGCTTCCGTCCGCGTTCTTCAATGAGATGTCCTTGACTCCGCTGGATTCTTCCAGTTTGGATTTGTCAGGATATTCGCTCCATTTGATCTTGAGCTTGTATCCGTCGAGCTCGACGCTGAATTTGTCCAGATTCGCTACGGTAGGTGCCGCCAGGGAGACCAGCTTCACACTGTCGGATTTGATCTGACCGGTTGTCCTCAGAGAAGGATCCATATCCTCGGTATATGCCGCATAAGGCCAGGTTCCGATAACGTGAGTGATACTCGTGACACCGGCAGGACGTTCCAACTTTCTCGGTGCGCTGTCTCCGTATTCGACGGTCGCATCGAGGATCAGATGGGCGATCTTGCCTTGAGGTCTTTCGTTGTAGTAGAAATCCTGCGTGATGTAGGACTGCTGACCGAGGACTGCCTTTTCATAGCCGACCCAGGTCGCTGTCGTATAGTCGCTTGTCGCTGCGACCAGCCAGCCGTCTTTGATCGCTCCGGAAGGGATACCGAACTGGGAACCGGAAGTTCCGTAGTCGGTCGTACCGGTCTTGCCGTAGACAGTGTAGTCGCCGTTCTTGACGTAGGTGTAGGTACCTCCGTAGTTCTCGACATTCATCCTCATCAGTTCTGCAGTCAGATAGGAAGCTGCTTCCGATAAGACCTGAGTCGATTCATAGACCGGTGTGATCGGTGATTTTCCGTTGGTGAATTCGATCCGTTCGATCGTATGCGGGGTATGGTAGACACCGTAGTTCATGATACCCGCATAGGCACCGGCGTGCTGCATCGGCGTGACTTCGCAGGTCGATCCGCCGACCGCATACTGGACGTTGAAGTCATCCAGATTGAAGTCGTAACCGAGCGACTGTGCGTAGTTTACGACATATTCATATTTCTTTGTATTCAGGACTTCCTGCAAGGTCTGGATCGCACAGGTATTGATCGACTGACCGAGAGCCTGAGACAGGGTGACATCGCCGACATAGGTTCCGGAATCGTTGTAGACCAGTATCTGGTTCGTGGAATCGAGCCACATCGGACGGTCTGTCAGAACGTGGTCTGTCGCCCAGCCGAGATTTTCGAAGGCGAGGGCATAGTCCAGGATCGGTTTGATCGAGGAACCCGGCTGTTTGTACTGCTCGGTCGCATGGTTCAGCAACAGCTGACCGCCGCCTGCGTAGTTCCTTCCGCCCAGGATGCCGACGATCTCTCCGGTGGAGTTCTTAATACAGATGGATGCGCATTCCAGATACGGGTCAGGATATTCGAGATATCCTTCCATGTCTCCGGCCTGGATCCTGTCCATCTGATCCTGGATGCCTCTGTTCATGTAGGTATAGATATGCATCGTTGTGGAATACGGATCAAGTCCCGTCATGGAGATGACTTCCGATACGACGGCATCGATATAGGCCTGATAAGGAATGCCTTCACCTTCTCTTCTGGAAGAGTACGGATCGTTCAGCAGATCTTCGATCCTGACGGATTTCGCCAGGTCGTATTCCTGCTGGGTGATATATCCGTGGTTCTTCATCTGGTAGAGGACTTCCAGG
>CADCRE010000193.1 GCA_902803785.1 uncultured Erysipelotrichaceae bacterium | reverse complement strand
GTCGTCCGCAAAGTTGATCTCAGTCGCTTTCAGAAGCTTCAGGGCCTTGCTTTCGTTGAGTTCGCGTTCTCCGTTGATGAAGAAGACGGTCAGCTGTCCGTCGACATTCATGATAAGGGCCTTTACGGTGTTTCTCATCGGAACGTTGAGGAATTCGGCTACCTTTTCGATGGATTCGCAATGAGGTGTCTCAACTTCCTGAAGTTCCTTTTCCTCTTCATCCCTGTTCAGATCTCTGGCGATGACGCTTGAGACTTCGAGGTTGGAAGAGTAGGAACACTCATCACAGTAGATGACGGTATCTTCGCCTAACGGAGCGATGGCCTGGAACTCTTCGGAAAGAAGTCCGCCCATGACACCGGTGTCAGCCTTGACGATGCGGTAATCGATCCCCATCTCGTCGAAGGACTTCTTGTAGGCATTGAACATCTTCTGATAGGAGACATCGAGTCCTGCTTCATCGATATCGAAGGAGTAGGCGTCTTTCATGACGAATTCCTTGACGCGGACCAGTCCGAAACGGGCTCTCGGTTCATCTCTGAATTTCGTCTGGAACTGATAGAGATTGAACGGCATGTTCTTATAGGAACGGATCATGGATTTTGCCGCATAGGCAAACAGTTCTTCATGTGTCGGTCCCAGGACCATATCCTTGTTCGTACGGTCTTTCAGTTTGAAGATGGAAGGACCGAAACCTTTCAGTCTTCCGGAATCCTCGTAGTATTCCGCAGCGATCAGAGCCGGCATCTTCACTTCCTGTGCACCGGTATCGTTCATATGTCTGCGGATGATGTTCTCGATCTTGTTTTCAACTTTCAGACCCAGCGGAAGCATCATATAGACACCTGCGGAGGTCTTCTTGATATAACCTGCCTTTACCAGGAGATTGCCGCTGATCGAATCTTCGTCTCTGGCGTCTTCTCTCAATGTAAAGAAATAAGAATCTTTTAATCTCATATTCGTTCCTCTCAATCCTGTTTATTATATCACCTGTATTTCTCGAAATTCTTGAAATGCAGTTTGGCGACGTTCTTCAGTCTTTCTTTCCCGTATCGGGAGATGAATGTCTGGATATCTCTGTCGATCCCTTCGAGATCGGATGAGCCTTTATGGAAGGTCATCGAATACTGCTGTTCCAGTTTCTGCATGTACTGCAGGAAAGCGTAGCGGCTGATGATCGATCCGACGGCCACGGCAGGGTATTTGGATTCCGCCTTGGTCTCAAAGATCAGGTCGTGATAGACTTCCTTCTCATTGACGAGATAACGGTAGTAATCGTCTTCAGGACAGAACTGGTCCACATAGGCCGCTTTCGGGATCTGATAGCCCTTGGCTTTCATGTTCAGATAAGCCTTGTTGTGCATCTTGGCTTTGATCGCATTCAGATTGTCGGTCTCATGGACGCGGTTGTAGGTCACATTGTCCAATATCAGAAGGGAATGCTTGAAAGACTCGATCAGCTGAGGACCGATCTGAAGGATGTATGTATCGGTGAGCTGCTTGGAATCGGTGATATGCAGTCTTTCGATGAGTTCATAGTCCTTTTCTTCGACGATCGCCGCACAGACGACGACCGGTCCGAAGACATCTCCCGTTCCGACTTCATCCGATCCGGCCTGACGGGACTTCTTCGTATCGATGTAGGCAGACGCATAAAAGAAGGCGTCATTGCCCTGGAATACGACTTTGCCGCTCTTGTAGATCGTGACTGTGAGATCGTCTTTCTGAATGAACGTATCGACGTATTCGTTCCTGTTTTCCTTGATGTATTCGCGGAAGGTCTCTTTCAGTTTTGCGATCTTGTCTTCACTCAGTTTGAAGGAAAATGTGCTCATAACACTAGTATAACAAAGTTGGATAATAATCATAATTGAGATAAAATAAATTCATATGGTGATCCCTCAGGAATGGTTTCTGTATATCTCGATCTTCATCGTCCTGATCTATATGGTCATGATGATCGTCGGCTACAAGAGAGGCTTTCTCTATGAACTTGTAGGTCTTTTCTTTACGGCCGTCTCCGTTGCGGTCGCCTGGTTCGTATCGCCTGTCCTGGCGGATCTGTTTCCGATCATCGACCTGGCGAATATCAATGAAGAGACGAAACTTCTCAGCAAGCTTTTTGATCTGAACCGGATGGTCAATATCATCGCCTATTTTCTGATCGTCTTCCTGGTCCTGAAGCTTCTGTATTTCTTCATCTCGCTGCTTTTGAAATCGCTCAACGAGCTTCCGGTGATCGGCACTTTCAACAAGATCCTGGGAGCATTTTTCGGTATCCTGAATGCGACGATCATCGTCTTATGTCTGTCGATGCTTCTGTCGCTTCCGATCGTATCCAACGGAAAGCAGGT
>CADCRE010000192.1 GCA_902803785.1 uncultured Erysipelotrichaceae bacterium | reverse complement strand
GTCTTGGCGGAACACTTGACGAAGATCGTATCTCCGCCCCATTCTTCCGGCATCAGGCCCAATTCCGCCATAGAGTTGAGGATCTTGTCGGGATGGACACCCGGTTTATCCATCTTGTTTATCGCGACGATGATCGGAACGCCTGCTGCCTTCGCATGGTCGACGGCTTCGATCGTCTGAGGCATGACACCGTCATCGGCTGCGACGACGATGACTGCGATATCGGTGACGCTGGCACCTCTGGCACGCATGGCCGTGAAGGCTTCGTGACCCGGAGTATCCAGGAACGTGACCATTCGGTCGTTTACCTTGACCTGATAGGCACCGATGTGCTGGGTGATACCGCCGAACTCACCTTCGACGACTCGTGAATTACGGATGTAGTCCAGCAAGGTCGTCTTACCGTGGTCGACGTGTCCCATGATCGTGACGATCGGAGCTCTTTCGACGAGATCCTTCGGATCGTCCACTTCGGTATCCAGAAGCGTCTCATCTTCCTTCGCTTCCTCTTTGGTCGCTTCAACATTGTATTCCATGCAGATGAGTTCCACATTCTCGTCATCCAGCGAGGAATTGATCGTCACCATCTTGCCAAGCATAAACAAGATCTTGATGAGATCGCCGGAATTCTTATGCAGCTTTCCGGCCAGTTCACCAACGGTGATGCCTTCCTGATAAGTAATGGCTTCGACCTTCTCTTCCGTCCTTCTTTCGAAGGTCTGATTCGGTCTTCCCTTCTTATTTAGATGCCTTCTGTATGTCTGTTTGGCCATGGTAACCCTCCTTCTATATCTTTTTTCTTATCGCATCGGCGAATCCCTGATCGGTCACGCCGATGACTTTTACGTTGTTTCTGCCTAAAGCGGAAGAAAGCTGTTCCGTGTCATAACCGTCAAGATAGGCGATCTTGTAGTAATGACATTTCTTCAAGACTCTCTCCCTGCTTCCTTCCGAGATATCGGAAGCCAGAAACAGCAGTTTTACTTTTCTGATCTGATGATAGACCTCTTCCCCGAGGACCAGTTTCCCCGCCCTGCGGGCCAGTCCCAGGAGCTTCAGCACATCATCCATGAATGATCCTTTCGATCTCTTCGTAGATCTCTTCCGGGACTGTGACTTCCAGAGCCCGATCAAAGACTTTTTTCTTTCTGGCGATCGCCAAGGCTTCCTCACTGCGGGAGAGATAGGCTCCCTTCCCGTTGAGTTTCCCTGTCTGATCGACCTTCACTTCCCCTTCCGGAGTTCTGACGATCCGCAGAAGTTCCTTCTTCGGGAATGATTCATTCGTTGCGAGACATCTGCGCATCGGGATCTTTTTCATTTAGTCCTCCTTGTAGTAGTCCTCGTATTCATCGAAGTCGATATCGTCATCGTTGATCCAGGAGTTTTCTTCTTCTTCCATCTCCTGTGCCTCGATCTCTTCGAGTTCTTCATCGGAATAGACCGGCTTGAACTTCTCGTCGTATTCCTTCTTCTCCAGATCTTCGGCTCTGACTCTTCTGTCTTCGTCGTCCTTCTTCTTCCTTCTCTTCGTCTCCGGCTTCGCTTCTTCCTTCTTGGATGCATCGGCGAAGTCTTCGAACTTGGACTTGTATTCCGGTTTCGGTGTCAGAGGCTTTCTCGGTTCCTTCTTCGGCTTTTCGACCGGAGCGACTTCGACCTTTTCCTCTTCCTTGACTTCCGGAACTTCTTCGACCTTTTCTTCGCTCACTTCTTCGACCGGAGTTTCTTCCTTCGTCACTTCAGCCAGGTTCTCGCTCGGGATCTCTACCACTTCTTCGACATGGTTCTCTTCCATCTCTTCCAGAGTCGTCTCATCGAATCCCGTATCGCTGGCAGCGAGTTCTTCTTCGAATTCAGCCTTTCTTCTTGCGGCTTCTTCCTGCAGTTCAAGGAACTTCTTCTGTTCCTTCTCCTTGGCGATCCTTACATGATCCGCACGGAAGGATGCGACCAGTTCATCGACGTTCAGACCCAGTTCATCGATCTCGGTCTGCGTCTTGATGTCGATCTTGCGGTTCGTGAGCTTGACGGCCAGCTTGGCGTTCTTTCCTCTCTTGCCGATGGCGACGGAAAGCTTGTCGTCATCCACGACGACGACCAGCGGACGTCTGTTGTATTTCTCGTAATCTTCGATCTGTTCCTCAGTGAGGTTCGGATCGGTCAGTTCATTCGCATAGAAGCAGGCTTTGACTTCCGCCGGAGCCAGTGCGTTCTTGACCAGTTCACCGATATCGTCGTTCCATTCGAAGACATCGACTTTCTCGCCCTTGATCTCACCGATGACGGCCTGGACACGGGAACCTCTCGGTCCGATGCAGGCACCGATCGCATCGACGTCGTCATTGCGGGAATAGACGGCCATCTTGGTACGTTCACCGGCTTCTCTGGCGATCGCCTTGATCTCGACGAGACCCTGAGCGATCTCCGGAACTTCGCGTTCGAACAGTCTCTTGACGAAGATCGCATCCGCTCTGGATAAAACGACCTGGGAACCCTTGGAGTTCTTGGAGACTTCCTTGATGATGCACTTGATGCTCTGACCTTCACGGTAAGTCTCGCCCGGGATCTGTTCGGACTTCAAAAGGATACCGATGGTATTCTTGATGTCGACCAGGATGAACTTCTCTTCGATCGTCTTGATGATACCGGAGATCAGTTCGTATTCCTTGTCCTTGTATTCATCGTAGACGCGCTGTTTTTCGTATTCCTTGATCCTCTGTTTCAGCATCTGCTTGGCGACATTGATCGAAGTACGTCCGATCTCCTTGAAATCGACTTCCTGTTCGATGATGTCTCCCTCTTTCGCATCCGGATTCAGTTTCTTCGCTTCTGAAAGGAGGATATCGAGCGTCTCATCAAAGGTATCCGTATCGTCATTGACGACGATCAGCTGATGATATACATGCATCTCGTTCTTTTCGATCTCGACTCTGACCATGGCTTCCGGCGCATCGATGTGTTTCTGATACGTCTTGGCGATGGCTTCCTTCAGGGTATCCAGAACGAAATCCGGGTCGACCTTGCGGTCTTCCTCGAACAGCCTCATACCATCAATAAAGTTCTTGTTTTTTAAACTAATGCCACTCATTTTTCTTCTCCTTTAGAATTGCACGGCATAACGTACAGTTTTGACTTTTTCATATTCCACGGACACGTTCTTCGTCTTCGTCTTTTCCTTCACATCCAGAGACAGGACTCCGTCATGGAAGGAATGAAGCGTTCCGTAATACTCCTCGTTCTTCGTCTTCACGTAGATGTATTTCCCGATCGCCTGCGTCAGTTCTTCCTCGTTGCGGATCGGACGTTCGACGCCTACAGTGGAGACATCCAGGAAGTAATTGTCCGCAAACTCGTCTTCGTACTGATCCAGCAGCTCGGAAAGCGCTCCGGAGACCTCCTCGAGCTCATCCATATTCAGAGTCTCGTCCAGAAGGATGCTCAGTACGGAATCGGACTTGCGGTATCTGATCTCGAACAGTTTCAGCTCGCGCTGTTTCAGGAAAGCCTCGACGGCTTCTTTGATCTTATCCAGATTCATGTTCCTCCAACAATAATTAAGGAGCGATGACTCGCTCCAAATACATGTATATATTATCTGATTTTTTCTGTATTTTCAATATCTTTAGATGAGAAACATCATCACGTAGTGACACAGACTTCCCGCAAGGACGAAGAGATGGAAGAGTTCGTGGTTTCCGAATCCTTTTAGTGAGATCAAAGGCTTTTTGATCGCATAGATCAGAGATCCGATACTGTACAGGATCCCTCCTGCCAAGAGAAACAGGAAACAGGAAGTCCCCATCATATGATAGAGATGCGGCAGATACCACAGTGCCAGCCAGCCCATAAACAGATACATGACCGTAGAGACATAGCGCGGCACATAGACGAAGAAGGCCTTCATGACCATGCCCAGTATTGCGACCGTCCAAACGGCGATCAGAAGGATCCTTCCCTTTACCGGATCCATGATGCCGATACAGACCGGCGTATAGGTCCCTGCGATCAGGATACAGACGGAGATGTGGTCGATCTTCTTTAAAATGCGGTTCCCCCGTTCCGAGATCGAAAAGGAATGGTAGGCGCTGCTGGCACCGTAGAGGAGGATCATACTCATCAGATAGACCGCATAGGCGATGATCAGAGACTGTTTCGCTTGTACCTGAAAGGCATAGATCAGCAGTACAGGCATCGCTGCGATCGAAAGAAGGAAGCCGATGAAGTGGCTCAGTGCAGACATGGGATCTTTGACCTGAAATAGTTTATTCATAACTCTTAATCGGTTTTTTAATATCCTTTCATCCTCATCTTATAAGTTATTGAATAACTTGTCAAGAGATATATATTATCCTATAATGAAGATATGAAAACATTAAGTATCCCTGAATACCGGGAGATCCCGGATGTGGGCCTGTATCTCGATCAGGTCGTCAAATACATCAATTCCTTTCTGGAGGAATCAAATGAAGTGACCTCATCGATGCTGACGAACTACATCAAGCACAAGATCGTCAGAAGATACAACCGCAAGACCTATGTCCGCGATCAGATCTCCTGTTTCTTCTTCATCGCCCTCGTCAAAAACATCCTGCCCCTGGACAAGATCAAGATCCTGCTGGATCAGAATGACGATCCGTCCTTTGAAGCCTACTACGAACGTTTCCGAAAGGAACTGATCCTGCAGCAGGAGAACGGAAGATCGAAGGAGGACGAATTCCTGCAGAGACTGGTATCGACCATATTGAACAAGATCTATCTGGAAGACATGATCCAAATGAAAGAGGAGTGACGAGAGTGGACCCCGTTTAGTTCACAAAATAAAAAAGGTCTAAAGGAGTGATTGATGAAATCACTTCTTTTTTGACCGTATTCTGG
>CADCRE010000191.1 GCA_902803785.1 uncultured Erysipelotrichaceae bacterium | reverse complement strand
TGATCCATAAATAAGAAACAGCAGCTCGATCGAGCTGCTGTTTCTTATTTATGGATCAGTGTTCCTGTCTTTCCCTGCAGAGCTTCTTTTGCCTTGTCCAGAGATGAGATGATCGCAGAACCGTTTTCAGCGTGTTCCACGAATCGGATACAGGATTCGACCTTCGGAAGCATGCTTCCTCGAGCGAAATGTCCTTCATCCATGTATCGTCTCGCATCTTCCTGAGACAGATCGGAAAGTCGTTTCTCATCGTCTTTTCCGTAGTTGAGACAGACCTGTTCGACTGCCGTCAGGATCAGCAGTTTCTCCGCATGGAGGTCTTCCGCCAGTTTTGCGGACGCCTTGTCTTTATCTATGACGGCTGCCACACCTTCGTAGTATCCATCTTTACGGATGACCGGGATGCCTCCGCCGCCGACGGTGATTACGACACAGCCGTCCTCAACGAGCTTCTTCACTGTTTCCAGCTCAACGATAGAGATCGGTTCCGGAGACGGAACAACTCTTCGATATCCTCTTCCGGCATCTTCCGTAAAGACATATCCGGTCCTCTTTGCGATAGCTTCCGCTTCTTCTTTGGAATAGAAGGAACCGATCGGTTTGGACGGATCCTGAAAAGCCGGATCTTTAGGATCAACTTCTACCTGCGTGACGAGAGTCACGACCGGTCTGTCGATCTTTCTGTTTTTCAGTTCCCTGCCGATGGCCTGCTGCAGATGATAGCCGATGTAGCCCTGGGTCATGGCTCCGCATTCCGGGAAAGGCATATCAGGGATCTTTTCATCGATCTGATGTGACTTTTCGAATGCGTTGTTTACCATTCCCACCTGAGGACCGTTTCCGTGTCCGATCACGACGTCATAACCTTCTTCGATCAGATCGACGATCGCAGATGCGGTATTCTCCACCAGTCTGAGTTGTTCCAAAGGAGTCTTGCCTAAAGCGTTTCCGCCTAAGGCGATCACAAGTGTCTTTTTCATACGTTCTTCAGCGTCGCATACATGACTGCCTTGATCGTATGCATACGGTTTTCAGCTTCATCGAAGACCTTCGACTGTGCCGATTCGAAAACGTCGTCTTCGACTTCCATCTCCTTCACTCCGAATTTTTCGGCGATCTCGGCACCGATGGTCGTATTCGTATCGTGGAAAGAAGGCAGACAGTGTAAGAAGATCGCCTTTTCATCCGCGTTCTTCATGACTTCCTTTGTGACACGGTAATCCTGAAGCAGTCCGATCCGCTGTGCCCAGATATCATCAGGTTCACCCATGGAGAGCCAGATGTCCGTATAGATCACATGAGCGCCCTTGGTGCCTTCCATGACATCATCGGTCAAAGTGATCTTCGATCCGCTTTCCTTTGCGATCTCGAGACAGGTATGGACGAGTTCTTCTTCCGGCATCAGTTCCTTCGGACCGCAGGCCGTATAGTTAATCCCCAGTTTGGAACAGACGACCATCAGGGAGTTTGCGACGTTGTTTCTGGCATCGCCCATGAATACGAGGGTCTTGCCTTTCATGTCGCCCAGATTCTCTTCCGCTGTCATGATGTCTGCCAACATCTGTGTCGGATGGAACTGTGTCGTCAGACCGTTCCAGACCGGTACACCGGCTTTTGCGGATAACTCTTCAACGATGGACTGATCGAAACCGCGGTATTCGATCCCGTCATACATCCTTCCCAAAACTCTCGCTGTATCTTCCAGAGACTCTTTCTTTCCCATCTGTGAAGAACCCGGATCCAGATAGGTCACGCCCATCCCCAAGTCTCTTCCCGCAACTTCAAAGGAACAGCGCGTCCTGGTCGAAGTCTTTTCGAACAGTAAGACGATCTGTTTCCCCTTCAGGTATTCGTGCGGTGTACGTGAGTGTTTCAGTCTCTTGAACTCCTTCGACAGATCCAGCAGATATCTGATCTCTTCCGGGGTATAGTCCAGAAGTTTCAGAAAACTGCGTCCGCTTAAATCGATCTCCATATTCATTCCTCCTATCTTATGGTTCTCTGATCAAAGGCATCGACATGCATCGCGGGCCGCCTCTTCCTCTTGAAAGTTCGGCGCTCGGAATGGTCAGTACGTTCAGACCGTTTCTTTCCAGCAACGCATTCGTGACTTCATTTCTTTCGTAACAGATGATCTTTCCCGGTGCGATGCACAGGGTGTTCGATCCGTCGTTCCACTGTTCTCTCGCCGCGGCGATCATATCGTCTCCGCCGCAGTACAGCAGAGTGATCGGCGAGATCCCTGTATATTCCTCCAGAATCTGTTTCAGATCTTTTCGGATCAGTTCGATCTTCAGATCGTCGGGATTGGCGTCCTTATTCTCCGGCGGCGTGATCCGGTAGACTTCCAGTGTCTTCATGATGCCCGGATGGACGGTGTATTTGTCGTAATCCACTCTCGTGAAGACGGTATCCAGATGCATGAAGGCACGGATCGCCGGGATCTTGAAGGCCAGAACGGTCCTGATCTGGCATTCCGGATCCGCAAAGAGGTTCCTTGCGGTGAGTTCGATCGCATCCGGTGAGGTCCTCTGGGAGATCCCGATCGCGAGGGTATCTTCACTAAGGTTCAGGATATCGCCGCCTTCGATAGAGGCGTGATGGTTTCTGTCGTAGTAACGCTTCACATTCCTGTAATCCGGATGGTAGCGGAAGATATAGTCCGCATAGATCGTTTCCCTCTGGCGGATCGGATAGCGCATGCGGTCGATGAGGACTCCGTTTCCGACGGATGCGAACGGATCCCTTTGGAAATACAGGTTCGGCATCGGATCGACGATCAGTTCATCGTCCGGGGCAACGCGATCCTGTAAAGAATACTTCTTGGCCGCATCTCCCATCTCTTTCAGAGTGATCCCTTCCATCGTCTTCAGGATCAGGTCTTTTCCCTGATAACGGTCGATCAGATAGTGATACAGTTTGTCCCTCCAGCGTTTGGTACGGATATTGCCTTCTTCAAGCCACTGGTAAAGGAACTGTTTCGTAAGTTCTTCGTCATCTTTCAGGGCCTCCGTCATCAGATCTTCGAGATAGACGACTTCTACGCCGTTTTCTTTCAGGACCTGCGCAAAGCGGTCGTGTTCTTCCTGTGCCGCACGCAGATACGGGATATCATCAAAAAGCAGCTCTCCGAGGCGGTCAGGCGTCAGATTCAGCAGTTCCCTTCCGGGACGGTGAAGCAGGACCTTCTTCAGAGGGTCGATCTCACTGGTGACATGGATGGCATGTTTCATATGATCTGTGTATTTCATCTGTCTTCATTCTATCAAGTTCCGAGACTCAGGACAAAAGAAAAAGATATTCGCATATCTTTAAAATAAAAAAATGGCGTCCATGGAGAGACTCGAACTCCCGACCGTCCGCTTAGAAGGCGGATGCTCTATCCAACTGAGCTACATGGACACAGACCATATATTACCATTTTTTATTCTTTATTTCAATTATTTATTAGGAAACGATCATCAGTTTTCCCGGTTTCTGAGGTCTTTGTTCAGACGCAGGAAAGCTTTGAAGACCACCATGATCTCCATCCTTCCCAGGAACATGCCGATGATGGCAGTCCAAAGGATGACCGGTGAGGCGTTGTAATTCGTGATCCCCAGGGAAAGACCTACGGTAGAGATCGCCGAAGAGAATTCAAACATCGAATCCTGCAGATTGTATCCGTACATCGTGAAGATTAAAGATCCCAAGAGGAACAGCAGGAAGTAGAAGATGATGTAGGAAGAAGTGGAACGGACCTCGCTGTCGGTCAGTTCTTCCTTGTCTCCCAGTCTCCAGATCCGATGGGAGATCACCATGTGATAGTTCATGATCGATTCC
>CADCRE010000190.1 GCA_902803785.1 uncultured Erysipelotrichaceae bacterium | reverse complement strand
TGATGCTGATATCGAAGTCGATCGCAAAAGGAAAGGACTATGTGATCGATGAAGGTGCACTCAGACCGTTGCAGGATTACTTTACGATCATTCAGGCGAAAGGCGATCCGAACTCCGGAAACGGAAGACTGGCGAGGAACCTGGTTGAAGATGCGATCCTGAATCAGTCAAAGAGATTGCTGGAACATCCGGATGCGCAGATGAACCTGCTCCTGAGAGAAGATTTCAACCTGGGAGAAAGATAAAGCACAACGATGTTGTGCTTTTCATAAGGAGCCGTTATGAAATACTGTCCGGAATGCGGATATGAACTGAAAGACAAGACGAAATTCTGTCCGGAGTGCGGATGTCCGCTGCCGGAGGATCTGAAAGACTCTGAGAACAAATACTCGACGGAAGACAGAAAGATCCTGATCGGCTGGAGCGAAAGTATTCCGGGAACGGTGCTGAATCATGAACTGGTACTGTACAGTCATTCTGAGAAAGAACTGTTACTGGAAGAGTATAAAGACGGGACATGTATCCAGAAACTCGTTCCGTATGACGCATATGAAGAAGCGCTGGAAGTCGTAAGGAACTTCCATCTGAAAGAACTGATGTATCGGAAGGGACCTCCGATGATGGGGAAGAGGATGGTGATCCGCTTCCGGGAAACAGAAGAAGATGAAAGGTTATATCAATTCAGTACGGACAATGTCGGAAGGGACGAGACGATCATGATGTTCCCGGAGATGCTGAGGGTACTGATGAGATACAGATAAGAAGGAGTAACACAATGTATTCAGGAAACAGAAATGTAGACAAGGCTTATAAGAAGACGATGACCAGTATCGTGATCGGAGCGATCTTTCTGTCGCTGACCGTTCTCTTACTGATCCTGGGAACGATGAAGGTAAGCAGATACAGAAAGGATGTCATTCATCTCAATGATGCGATCCTGTCGGAAGATAAAGATAAATACGGAAAGATCGCCTATCTGGATGCCTTGAACTTCTTTGAGTTTGCGACTTACGGGGATGACTACGGATACTATATCGCCTATGACGATGATTTTTATTATCTGATCGGAATGTCGGATAAGGTCTTCGATCATTTCGCAGAAGAATTCGAGGGCAAAGAATATTTAAGACTGTACGGTTATACGGAAAAGATCCCTGCAGAAGTCCGTGGTTTCGCGATTGAAGCAATAAATGAGGAATTGGGAGAAAACTCTGTAACCGAAGACAATTTCAACGATGCCTTCGGTGATACCTTACTAAAAGTGGAAAAAGAGAAGTCGGTCTTCGGACTGAGCGGATTCTATGAAATAGCGGCCATGGAGGTCGTTCTGGGAGCTTTTTCACTGGTGATCGGACTGATACTCCTGTTGACCGGTTTGTCTCAGAGAAAGAGTTTTGAGACCCTTCCTGTGGATGTCAGAGCGGAGATCGATGCACCGGAAACGACAGAGCGTCCTGATCTGAAACTGTTATTGGGAAACAGACATCTCTTCTCCTATGCGGGAAAGATCGATGCGGTCGATTATGACGATATCTTCTGGGTCTATCCGACGCAGCATTCGACCAACGGGATCCATGACTACAACTTCCTGAACATCGTAAAGAAAGACGGAAGCAAGATCGTCTGCGGCAACTCTTCCGCATTCGGAAAGAAGAGAAGGGAACAGACCACCGATTCCCATATCGGTATCATGGAGTATCTCCATGAGAAGAATCCGGAGATCCGTTTAGGCTATCTCGAAGAGAACCTGAACGCCTACAACGAACTGGTAAAGAGTCTGAAGAAGAAATAAAAAAACAAGAGAGATCATTAGATCTCTCTTTTAAAAATATCGACTGAAAACAAAAGAATCATACGAGCAGGATGCATTTTTCATCATAGTGTTCAAACATATGATCGTGTGTCAGAAAGAAGAAGTCTTCCTGCTTGGCTTGTGCAAGCAATGCTCTGTCAAAAGGATCGTTATGAGAATATCCTTCCTTCAAAACAAGACCGTCGATCAGACGGGCGTGTTTCGGTTTCAGAGGAAGGGTATAATAACCGGATTCCAGACAGGCAGAATAGAACGCTTCCCCGCTCATTTCAAATATATCGGGAAACTTATTGTGTTTGATCGAGATCTCCATTACCGATATGACTGAGAAATAGATATTATTGTTGAGATCATTGATGAGTTCAAACGCTTTTGCAGGGAGCTTTGGATCGTCGTTCAAAGCCCATAAGGCAATATGCGTATCTAAAAGAAGATCCATCAGTACAGATCTCCCCAGATCTCTTTATCTGTCTGGTTGAATTCTTCCAGAGAAAGGGACTTGTATTGTCCCTTGCAGATACCGATCCTTTTGTTTCTTTTCTTTTCATATACGGTAATGATCGCTACGGGATTTCCTTTTCTTGCGATAATGATCTCATCTTCCTGCTTTGTCTCCAGAAGTTTGATCAGTTTTGTGAGATTCGTTTTTGCTTCCAGCATGTTGACAACAGCCATGAAAAAGACCTCCTTACTTACATGATAGCCAAGTTGGCCAAGAAAAACAATGGATGTGTTTAATTGAAACAATATATACAAATATATATACTAACCGGGTGTAGACATGTGATGAGAAGTCGGAAAATCAAAAGCACGATAGAATCGTGCTTTTAGAATACCCACTTCAGGAACTTGATCAACAATCTGATCGGGATCAGGATAAACCAGAAGATATGCCATAGAATGGCTAATGCAAATGAGATCATAGTTACCTCCTAATATGCAATCTTCAGTATCTTTTCATTGCAACGATTGATGACTTCGTAGTAGTACCAGTATTCCGCATCGGTCAGATCCTCTTCCATGGCATCCATCTTGGATGAATAGGATTCCAGCTTTCCTATGAGCTGCATATACTCCACAAGCATTGCCGGGTTGGATTCTTCATACTTGGTCATGAATTCACAGTATTCATCGATGAAGGATTCATAGGCATCGATAGCTTCTTTCACATCCGGACGGATGGTATCTTCGGAGACAGTTTCTTCTTCGACAACCGGTTCTTCTTCTGTTGCTTCTTCTTCGATCGGTTCTGTCTCTTCAGTCTCTACAGGCTCTTCTTCTATAATCTCTTCTTCTTTGACCTCTGCCGGCGTTTCTTCTTTCGGTACGGAAATAGTTGGTTCCTTATCTTTCTTCCCGGAACATCCGGCAAGCAGAAGCAGCACCATAAGCAATGTGATGATTCTTTTCATTCCACAGATTCCTCCTTCAGTACATTTCGCATCGTTTCAGGATCAGGGATCTCTCCGTTGATCATAGATTCGATCATGGACAGTCTCTTTTCGAGAGATCTTTTTTCTCTCAGGATCTCTTCCTTCTTTTCCTTCAAAACTGTTTTCAGATCATCCATATCCAGTTCTCTGATCTCTTTGAGAGAGAATCCCAGTTTCTGATAGAAACGGATCTCGATGATCCGTTCAATGGATTTCCGGTCATAGACAAGATGGCCGTACCTGTCCTTTCCGCAGGAACGGATCAATCCGTGTTTCTCATATCCCTGGATGACTTTCCGGGACAGTTTCAGTTCTTTACAGATCTGCGACAGTGTCTGATTCACTTTACTTCCTCCTTACGATACCCGCTGTCCTTTGGGGACAGTCAAGGGTTTTCATAAGAGGAATGGAAATCTGCGCGAAAGAAAAAGATCCGTTGAGGATCTTTATTCTGTGATACGGCTGATGTTTTCGATGGATTCCATCCGGATCAGTTTCTTTTTGTCTCCTTTCGGAGTTTTTATCTCGATCAGGATCCACTGTTCATCGGAATCCAGGATAGTGATGGAACCGTGTTTCGTATTCCCGTAATTCATGATATCGAAGTCTTCATGTTCTTCTTTCAGATCGATCTTTACGTTTTGACCGATATAGTCTCTTGTGACTCTGATCAAAGCGCTTCTGTCTTCGTGATAGGAAGTTCCTTTGATGGAAGTCAGTTCCCGTTCGAGATCATCGATCCTTCCTTTCAGAGAAGACACCTGAAGATAGGCCATGAGTCCGAAGATACCGAAGACAAATCCGATATATTCCATTTATCCTTCCTCCTTTATTTCCAGGGAAAGAACAGAGGAGACCGGAATGATCTTTTCGATCTTGCCTTTCTTCGTTTTAGCTTCTACTTTCATCCAGTTTCCTTCGAAATCCAGGATCGTACAGTCGGTATTGTAGAGATCGATATCGGCTTCATCATCGAAGAAGGAGAGCCGTACTGTCTTTCCTTTGGCATCCTGCAGTAAGCGGCTGATACCTCTGAAGGATCTTGTTTCTTCTTCGGTGACATCGTCTTTCAGCAGATAATCGCAGCTGACATTCAGTAAGGATGCGATATCCGAGATCTTATCGATATCGGGGAGGACTGTTCCGGCTTCCCAGCGGGATACGGTCTGTCTGGTGACATTCAGTTTCTCTGCGAATTCGATCTGAGTCATACCGAGATCTTTTCTTTTATAAGCGATCTTATTGCCTAGTTCATTCATATGTATGTGAGAACTCCTTTCTCTTTACAACTCAATTCTACCGAGCAGATCAGTACTCAGACAAGAAATTCTCATGCGCAAAATGTAACATAGGGGGTTACATTCAGGGGATTGGAATGATGTAATGCGAAAGCAATGCAAAAAGTAATACAAACAGGAGGGAAAGCAGAGTGTAATGCATGAGCAATGCAGATAATAATACATAAAAGAGTGCATGTAATACGAAAGCAATGCAATTAGCAATACTCATGTAAGAAAAGTAGAATGCCACATCTGATTGTTCTGTGTTTTAATAAATCGAGTAGTGTCGGGATTTTT
>CADCRE010000189.1 GCA_902803785.1 uncultured Erysipelotrichaceae bacterium | reverse complement strand
GGACCCAGGAACAGGAAGGAACCGATCGGACGGTTGGTATCAGAGACCTGAGCCTTCGATCTCAGGATGGCATCTGTCACCATCTCCAATGCGTCGTCCTGACCGACGACCCTGACGGAGAGCTTGTCTTTCAGATGAAGGAGCTTCTCGCGTTCGGAAGACATCAGTTTGGATACATCGATATGTGTCCATTTGGCCACTACCTTGGCGATCGATTCTTCATCGACCACCTCACTCAGCATCCTTCCTTCCCCTTCTTCTTCGCTCAGTTCGTTCAACTGTCTTTCCAGAGCAGGGATGGTCTCATACTGCAGCTGGGATGCCTTCTCATAATCCGCACTGTTCTGCGCCTCGGACATCGCCAGTTTAGCTTTTTCGAGCTTTTCCTTGATCTCCTTGGATCTGCCCAGGTCTTCCTTTTCCTTCAGCCAGCGGGCATCCAGTACGGCTTTCTTTTCCTTGAGTTCCTCCAGATCCCTGTCCAGTTCTTCCAGACGTTTTCTGGCCTTCTCATCTTCCGTCTCTTTCTTTAACGAGATCTTTTCGATCTCCAGTGTATCGATCTTACGGCTGAGTTCATCCAGTTCTGCCGGTTTGGAATCCATCTCGACCCTCGTAGAAGCGCAGGCTTCATCGATCAGGTCGATCGCCTTATCCGGCAGGAAACGGTCGGAGATATAGCGGTTCGACAGAGTCGCGGCGGCGATGATCGCATCGTCCTTGATCCGGACGCCGTGATGAGCTTCGAAACGGTCCTTCAGACCTCTGAGGATCGAAATAGTGTCTTCGACGCTCGGTTCATCGACGCTGACCTTCTGGAACCTTCTTTCCAGAGCGGAATCCTTTTCGATGTATTTGCGGTATTCATCGAAAGTTGTCGCACCGATACAGCGCAGTTCTCCCCTCGCCAGCATCGGCTTGAGAAGATTGGCCGCATCCATGGCACCTTCCGTCTTTCCGGCACCGACCAGATTGTGGATCTCATCGATGAACAGGATGATCTTTCCGTCTGCCTTTTCGATCTCGTTCAGGACGGCCTTGAGCCTCTCTTCGAATTCACCTCTGTACTTCGCACCGGCGATCAGGGAACCCATATCCAGTTCGATCAGGTCTTTCCCTTTCAGACCGAGCGGTACGTCGTTGTTGAAGATACGCCAGGCCAGACCTTCTACGATCGCGGTCTTACCGGTACCCGGTTCACCGATCAGTACAGGATTGTTCTTGGTCTTACGCGAAAGGATCTCGATCACTCTTCGGATCTCTTCATCTCTGCCGATGACCGGATCGATCTTTCCGTTACGGACATCATCGACCAGGTTCCTTCCGTATTTCTTCAAAGGATTGAGGTTGTTTTCATCTTCTTTATTATTGATCATCGTACCACCCCTTTCTGTACTGTAGCGGTCTTCGATATCATTGCGGGAGAAACCGCAGTATTTCTGCAGTTCTTCGCACAATGACGAATGGTTGAACAATGTTGCGATAAACATATCGAACATTGAGATATACTTGTCTTTTCTCTGTTTTGATTTCTGTAAAGCTTCGTTATAGGAATTGGCCAGATAACGGTTGAGCGTCGGATTCTCCACGGAGTCCGAAGTCGGAAGCTTCCGCAGATAGGAATCCGTGATACTTCTGAGACGGTTCACATCTGTATGGAAGCTGTTCAGCAGTTCCACGATGTCGTTCTCCGACAGGAACGCCTCCATGAAGTGTTCACTGGCCAGTTCCGCATTTCCCGCATCCTTGCAGATACTCAAAGCTTTCATCAGGATCTCCTGCAGTTTTTCTGTCATCATCTCAGGATCCATAAAGCACCTCCTTTAGCACTTCAATTCTATGAGTGCTAATACTATCCCAAATTTTAAGTAGGTCTCCCTACTTAAAATTCTTCTTGAATCTTTCGAATACCGATTCCTTCTTACGGTTCGCCAGCTTCTCGTAGAGCTCCTTCTCTTCTCTGCTGAGCTTCTTCGGGATCTCGATCTGGATCTCCACATACTGGTCACCGACATTGCCGGTCCTGAGATCTTTGATCCCGTAGCCCCTGAGCCTTAACTGCTGGCCGGGCTGTGTTCCTGCCGGAACGTTCATCTCGACATCGCCGTAAGCGGTCGGCACATCCACCGTCGTGCCCAATGTCGCATCAAGCGCTGAGATCGGGACGCTGATCCGGATGTTGTTTCCTTCTCTGGTGAAGTACTTATGCGGACGGACTCTGATCTCGATATAGAGATCGCCGTTCGGTCCGCCGTTCTCTCCACGTTCTCCGTAACCGGACAGCCTTACCTGCTGACCGGAACCGATACCGGCCGGGATCGAGACTTCCACCTGTTCTTTCACGGTATTGTAGCCGTTTCCGCCGCAGTGCGGGCAGATCTTCTTGACCCGTTTTCCCTTTCCGTGACAGTCCGGACATATGCTCTGCTGCTGCATGATGCCGAAGGCCGTCCTGGTCTGTCTGAGGACTCTTCCGGTTCCTCGACAGGTCGGACAGGTCTCGATATCCGCCTTGGAGGCAGCTCCGGTCCCGTCACAGTAGGTACACGGTTTCTCGACCGTCAGATTGACGAGCTTGTCGACACCGTGCACGGCATCCAGGAAATCGATATCCATGGTCATATAGCGGTTGTCTCCCTTGAGAGGACCGCTTCTGCGCGATGAGGATGATCCTCCGAAATTGAATCCGGAGAATCCGCCCATTCCGCCCATGAAACTGGAGAAGATATCGCCGAGGTCATCCATATTCATGCCGCCGAAGCCCTGGGAATAGCCTCCGGAGAAGCCATCCATTCCCGCATGACCGAACTGGTCATAGGTCGCTTTCTTCTGCGGATCCGATAAGACTTCGTACGCCTCGTTGATCTCTTTGAATTTCGCCTCGGCATCCGGTGCCTTGTTCACATCGGGATGATATTTCTTAGCCAACTTCCGATATGCTTTCTTGATCTCATCTTCACCGGCACTGCGATCGACGCCGAGTACCTCATAATAATCTCGTTTGTCGGCCATGATACCTCCCTTCTACTTCAGTTTTCGTGTTTATTCCTTCGTCTTGAAATCGGCGTCGACGACATCGTCATCCTTGCCGTTTCCGTTATTGTTATTCATATTGCCGTAGTTTGCGCCGGCGTTGTTCTGCTGCTGGTACATCGCTTCCGCCATGGCCTGTGCAGCCTTTTCCAGTTCATCAAGCTTGCTCTTGAGATGTTCGTAATCGTTCTCATCGATCATCTTCTGCAGTTCATCACGCAGAGCCTTGACCTGATCCTTCTGTTCTTTCGTCACATTGGCGTTTTCCGTTTCGAGCTGCTGATCGATCTGAGCGATGAAGCCTTCGGCCTTGTTCTTCAGTTCGATCTCTTCTCTTCTCTTGTCATCGGCTTCCTTGTTCTCTTCTGCTTCTCTGACCATCTTGTCGATCTCTTCGTCAGACAGTCCGGAAGAATTGGAGATCGTGATCTCCTGTTTCTTGTTCGTGCCCTTATCCAGAGCGGAAACATGGACGATACCGTTGACATCGATATCGAATGTGACTTCGATCTGAGGTACACCTCTTCTTGCCGGAGCGATTCCGGTCAGCTGGAAGTTGCCCAGAGTCTTGTTGTCGGCTGCCATCGGTCTTTCACCCTGCAGGACATGGATGTCGACTGCCGGCTGATTATCGGCTGCGGTCGAGAAGATCTGTGACTTCTGTGTCGGGATCGTCGTATTTCTCGGGATCAGGACTGTCATGACACCGCCCAGGGTCTCGATACCCAAGGACAGCGGTGTGACATCCAGAAGCAATACATCGTTCGGGTTATCGCCTGTCAGGATACCGCCCTGGATCGCAGCGCCCATTGCGACGACTTCATCCGGGTTGACGGATCTGTTCGGTTCCTTGCCGAGTTCTGCCTTGACGGCTTCCTGTACGGAGATCATTCTCGTCGATCCGCCGACCAGCAGGACTTCATCGATATCGGAAGGAGTCAGGCCCGCATCCTTCAATGCCTGTCTGACCGGACCGACCGTTCTGTCTACCAGGTGCTTCGTCATCTTGTCGAAGTTGGCTCTGGTCAGATCCATATCGAGGTGTAACGGACCGGTCTCATCTGCGGAAACGAACGGCAGTGAGATATGTGTCTGGACCATGGAACTCAGATCCTTCTTAGCCTTTTCTGCAGCTTCCTTCAGTCTCTGAAGAGCCATACGGTCTGATTTCAGATCGATTCCGTGGTGTTCTCTCTTGAATTCATCGTTCATCCAGTCGACGACGACATTATCGAAGTCATCACCGCCCAGGTGGTTGTCACCGGCAGTTGCCAGGACTTCGAAGGTACCGTCAGCCAGGTCAAGGATGGAAACATCGAAGGTACCGCCGCCGAGGTCGAAGACCAGGACTTTCATTTCCTTATCGGTCTTATCGATACCGAATGCCAGAGCTGCCGCAGTCGGTTCGTTGATGATACGTTCGACATCGAATCCGGCGATCTTGCCGGCATCCTTGGTCGCCTGTCTCTGTGCATCGTTGAAGTATGCCGGAACGGTAATGACTGCCTTCTCTACTTTTTCACCGAGATAGCTCTCAGCGTATTTCTTCATATACTGAAGGATCATCGCAGAGATCTCCTGCGGAGTGTAGTCTCTGCCGTTCACATGGACCTTCTCATTGGAACCCATCAGTCTCTTGATGGATGAAACGGAATCTTTATTCGTGACGACCTGTCTCTTGGCCGCATCGCCGACGATGATCTCACCGTCCTTGAATGCGACGACGGAAGGTGTGGTTCTGTTGCCTTCCGGATTCGTGATCACCTTGGCTTCTTTGCCTTCCATAACGGATACGCAGCTGTTTGTCGTACCCAGGTCAATACCGATTATCTTGCTCATACTCTTTTCCTCCTTATTCGCTTACCTTGACCATAGCCGGTCTAAGGATCCTGTCTTTCAGTAAATAGCCTTTCTGTAATACTTCTATGACGATGCCGGATTCGATCCCATCTCTTTTTTCCTGCAGGATCGCCTGCTCGAGATTCGGATCGAACGGCATGTTCAGACATTCGATCTCCGTGACGCCTTCGTTCTTCAGGGCGTTGATCAGCTGATCGTAGATCATCTGTATCCCTTTCATGAATCCTTCATTGGATTCTTCCGGCTTGCTTTGAAGCGCCCGTTCCAGGTTGTCAATCACCGGGAGCACTTCCTTCGCAAAACTCTGAATGCGGTATTTTCTCGTCTGTTCCGCCTCGGCCATCAGCCTCTTCTTCAGATTTTCCGTATCCGCATAGGCTCTGGCGTAATCATTCTTCAGTTTTTCGATCTCTTTGTTCAGCCGCTCGATCTCGTCTTCTTCGTTGAGATCGGTGACGACTTCTTCTTCGACGACATCTTCAACTGAATTCTCTTCGGTCTCTGAGACCTCTTTTTCTTCTTTTTCTTTTTCTTTCTTCTTTTCTTCTGCCATAATCTGCCTTTCTAGTTGAACATGTCCTCGATCTCCTTACAGATGAAGTCCAGCAGGTTGACGACTCGGCTGTATTCCATCCTTCGCGGACCGACGACCATCAGTCTCGCCTTCTCATCCGGATTGTCCGAGAGCCTGATCTCACTGGAGACGATCGCGATATCGTCTTTCCATACCAGTTCCGTTCCCTTCGGGGTGACGGCTACGACATCGTTTCCGGCCGTCTGCCGGTCGACGAGGCTTCTGAACAGCTTGGAATCGTCGAAGAACTTTGTCAGTTCCTTCAGTTTTTCGACATCCGCATATTCCGGCTGATACATCATATTCGATGTACCGTCGAAATACAATGTCTCGGAAGCGAACTTGACGAATGCGCCCGCAAAGGCGTTGTACAGCATCTCGAAACGCTGAACGGATTTCGTCAGGATCGGACGCAGTGATTCCAGTTTTTCCGGGAGCTCATGGATATAAGTTCCCTTCAGTCTGTCGTTCAGGATGTCCGTACAGGTCTCGATATCATCGATCGTAACTTCATCCTGGAAATTGAAGGTCTTGTTTTCGGTGTGACCGGTGTTGGTGATGAAGACACAGACGGCCGTTTTCGGGTCGATCTGGAAGACTTTGATGTGTTCCAGAGTCTGGTTCTTCGAATCCGGTCCCAGCATGCCTGAGGCCAGATTGGTCATTTCCGAGACGATCCTGCATGATTCCTTGATCGCATCTTCAATATTGGCGGAACGACGGTCGAAGATATTTGCCAACGCATACTTGACCTCATCGTCCATATCCTTCTTCAGAAGGTGTTCACAGTAATACTGATATCCCTTGTTGGAAGGGATCCTTCCTGCGGAAGTGTGCGGTTTTTCCAGATACCCCATCGTTTCCAAAGCAGCCATATCATTACGGATCGTTGCGCTGGAATACGGGAGTCCGTACTTGTCCACGAGAGTTTTTGAACCGACAGGCTCGGCAGTTGCGACAAATTCATCTACGATCGCTTTCAGTATTTCGACCATACGCTGTGTCAGTGCCATACTGTCACCTCCTTTAGCACTCCTAACTTCCTATTGCTAATATACACCTTTGTTCTAGCACTGTCAACAATGAAGTGCTAATTATTGTTTAAATCTTTTTTCTAGGAAAAACGGAAGGGACAAGACCTTCCGCTTTGTATCTTTCTTCATTAAAAAATAGCCTCTAAAGGCTATTTATAGAGCTTTTTCGATACTTCTTCGATGATCTGAGCCGGAATATACGTATCGATCTTTCCGTTGAAATAAGCGATCTCCTTGGCGATGGAGGATGAAAGGAAGGACAGTTCCGGTTTGGATACGAAGAAGACTGTCTCGATCTCGCTGTTCAGGGTCATGTTGGCTGTCGCCAAAGCGAGTTCGGACTCATAGTCGGATACCGCACGGATACCTCGAACGATGACCTTGCATCCAAACTGCTTCGCCAGATCGACGGTCAGACCGTCTCCGACGACGACTTCCACGTTCGGGATCCCGTCGACACACTTGCGGATCATGTTCAGACGCTCTTCCTTGGTGAAGGTACAGCTCTTGCTGCGGTTCTCCATGACGGCGATCACGACCGTATCATAGACCTTTGCCGCTCTCTCGATCACATCGAGATGTCCGACGGTAATGGGATCAAACGTTCCCGGATAGATTGCTTTGATCATTTGCTGTCTCCTTTTCGATAGTACAGAAGCTTATTTATCCCGTATCTCTTTTCCTTATATAGATAGACTCCCGGATAATTCTCCGCAAGATCGGTATCCTTTCTCACTTCCATGATCAGGACCCCATCCTCATTCAACAGAGAATGTTCCTCGATCAGAGAAAAGAGTTTCTGATGATCGTCAAACCTGTAGGGAGGATCGCAATAGATGTAATCGAAAGTGCGACCGTCCAGTTTTCGGATACATTCCTCGTAATCGAGACGGAAGACTTCCCTTCTCTCATTGACCTTCTGCAGGTTGGATTCAATGATGCGCATCGCATCCCGGTTGGAATCGTTGAATACGACCGTCTTCGCACCGCGGGAGATGGCTTCCAGGCCGATCGAACCGGAACCGGAAAACAGATCCAGAAAGGACGTATCTTCATCGATGCTTATTGTCGAGAACAGTGCCTCCTTGACCATATCTCTGGTCGGTCTGGTGACATCGTCACCTTCCAGAGTCCTGATCGGTGTCCTCTTGTATTTACCCGCGATGATCCTCATCTTCTTCCGCCATCCTGTTACGGATCAGTTCGCCCTGTGCCAGACCCAGTGCACCCAGAGATGCCATCAGGGAAGAACCGCCGGAACTGATCATCAGAAGCGGAACTCCCGTCAGAGGGATCAGACCGCTCACTCCTCCGACATTGAGGATGAAGTGAACGATAAAGTAGATAAAGACGCCCAGCAGTACGATCTTGCTGCCGGTGATCTTCGTACGGAACGAACCCGAAATGATCGGATACAGCATCAGTCCGTACATCAGAAGAAGCGCTATGAAACCGGCGATCCCCAGTTCCTCCACGATGACCGGGAGGATGAAGTCGTTGGACGGGTTCGGGAAGTTCATGTATTTATGGATGGAATTGCCGTAACCCAGGCCGAACAGACCGCCGTTGGCGAAACTTACCAGCGACATGATCAGGTGATAGCCGTTGTCATACTGATAGAGGAACGGATCGGCTGCCGCCAGAAAACGTCCGACCATGTAGTTGTCCGAATGGCTCTTCAACAGTTCCGTGAACGGCTTGCTCATGACAATCAGAGCCAGTCCGACGACCGCATAGATGATGACTCTCATCCATCTCTGGGCGACTCGGATCTCTTTGTAATCCGGGATCATAAGGACACAGAAACAGATGACGGCCAGTACGATACCGGAACCGAAGTCGTGCTGGTAACCTGCGATGATGAGGAAGAAAAAGATCGCGATCCCCGCAAACTGCTTAAAGGCCTTCTCGTTCCCTTCTCTGCGGTCCACACCGAGCAGTTTCCCGGCAAAACCGATCATGAAGATCTTGGCGAACTCCGAAGGCTGAATGGTCGCTCCGGCAGGCAGTACGATCCAGGCGTAGGCACCGCCGATCTGACCGAACAGTCTCGTGATCAGCAGCATCCCGCCCACCGCGATACAGGCAACATAATAAAGATAGGTCCTGAGCCGATAGACGCGCATGCGGATCAGAACGAAATAGACGATAAAACCGATGATCACATATATGAGCTGACGGATGATGATACCCGTCAGATAGCCGGTATCTCCCGCACTGTTGCCCATTTCCGCAGATGCGACCATCAGAGATCCGAATACAGCCAATAAGAATGCTGCTACGCTGATCCGACGATCGGCATAGGCAAGTATGCTTTTCTTTTTCATCTACTCTATTTTAACATAATATGCTATTATAATATTGTTATGCAGATCAATAACGATACAATAATCAAGGATGATAACGCCCTCGTCAGGCAGAGGTCCATTGATGTCACACTGCCTGTTTCCGATGAGGACCGTCAGCTTCTGATGAAGATGCTGAAATATGTTGACGACTCTACCGTCGAAGAGATCGCAGAAAAAGAAAACCTGCGACCGGCAGTCGGGATCTCCGCCATACAGGTCGGCGTCCCCAAGAAAATGACCGCGATCATCCTGAAGGATCCGGATGGAAACAAGATCTGCGAATACGCACTTGTCAATCCGAAGATCATCTCCAACTCTGTGGAAAAAGCCTACCTCGAAGCCGGGGAAGGCTGTCTTTCTGTCAATCAGATGCATGAGGGATATGTATACCGTTCCGCAAGGGTCAAGGTGAAAGCCTACGACCTCCTGCAGGAAAAAGAGATCCTCATCAAGGCAGAAGGCTATCTGGCGATCGTTTTACAGCACGAAATCGATCATTTTAAAGGTATCCTTTTCTATGATCGTATCAATAAAGCAGATCCTTTCTACAAAGACCCCCAGGC
>CADCRE010000188.1 GCA_902803785.1 uncultured Erysipelotrichaceae bacterium | reverse complement strand
TGCATACGGTCGACCGGAAATCCCAGCTGGCCGGAAGGGCGGTGGATACACAGCTGATCAATCCGATCACGGGCCACTACATGTCCGGATCTTCCTCGGGAACGGCACTGAACGTCTTCGCGGGGATCAACGATCTGGGGATCGGAAATGACGGAGGCGGTTCCGTACTGGCACCTGCGATGTGTCTCAATATCCTGGGATTCATCAGCGGTCTGATCGAAGCGGATCGGGAAAAGAAACAGTCGGTCAATACTGACGGTATGACTGCCGGGAACTCTCTGGGATTCATGGCCAGAGAGAGGAAGATCCTGTATCGGGCGATCCGGGATTCGATCGGGATCGAAGCTTCGGAAGACTTTGGAACGGTGTATTCCGATCGGGAGTATCCGGGGATACCGTCAAGGACGGTCGAACTGAAAGATGCGTTCCTGCCCAGACAGGAACTGACAGAGTATTTAAAAGATTTATTGAAAGAATGCGATGTGCTGGTCCTGCAGGAAGGACCGGTAGATCTCGAAGGTTTCGGGGATTCTCTGTTCGGTCATTTCGATGAGCGGACAAGAGAGATCCAGAAACGCAGCGGAAAAGGATATCTGCGGGTCTGCAATACCGCAGGAGCGACAGCCATGGCGATCCCGGGAAAGGAACTTGGCTGTGCGACATTGTTGATATGTGAAAGCGATCCGGAAAAGGTCGCAAGACTGCTGAAAGTGTCAGAAGCCGTTCCGGAAGTCCGGGATGAGCTGATCGAACGTTATTTCCTGAATATCGACAGCTACAGAAACGAAGGCTATCAGGTCTAGGAGGAGAAGATGAAATCATATCCGTTACCGAGCATCTCGCTCGAGGAAGCGATGAAGAAACAGTTCCGCATGGTCTCCTGTATCATGCATCATATGGAAGGAAGCCAACAGCTCACCAGAGGCGATCTGGGAGTCCATCAGCCGGAGAATGAACCGCTGACGACGATGAGAGCGGAACAGGCGATCGCTGAATTCTTTGATCAGGAAGCGGCCATCATGGTCAGAGGATCGGGGACCGGAGCCATCCGTTATGCCCTGTCTTCGATCGTGAAAGCCAACGATAAGATCCTGATCCACGATGCGCCTGTCTACTCCACGACGAAAGTCTCTCTGGAGATGCTGGGGATACAGACAGTGTGTGCGGATTTCAACGATCTCGATGCGATCCGCAGAGTGATGAAAGAAGAACCTTCGATCAAGGGGGCACTGGTCCAGTATTCCCGTCAGCTGATCGACGATTCCTACGATATCGCAGAAGTGATCCGGACGATCAAGGAATGCAAGGACGTTCCGATCGTGACCGATGACAACTATGCGGTCATGAAGGTAGACAAGATCGGCTGTGAACTGAAGGGAGATCTCTCCTGTTTCTCGACATTCAAACTGCAGGGTCCGGAAGGGATCGGCGTCGTCGTCGGAAAGAAGGAGTATATCGACAAGATAAGGAAGATGCATTATTCCGGAGGCTGTCAGACACAGGGCCATGAGGCTCTGGACGTATTGAGAGGTCTGGTCTATGCACCGGTCCTTCTGGCGATCCAGGCGCAGACCGGGGAAGAAGTCCTCAGAAGGCTGAAAGCCGGAGAAGTGAAGGGCGTCAAAGACGTCTCTCTGGTCAATGCCCAATCCAAGGTCCTGATCGTGGAACTGGAGAAACCGAATGCCAGAGAAGTCCTGAAACAGGCGGAGAAACTGGGCGCTTTACCGAATCCGGTGGGTGCTGAAAGCAAGTACGAACTCTCTCCGCTGTTCTATAAGGTCTCCGGGACATTTTTAGCCAAAGATCCGACATTGATCGACAAGATGATCCGGATCAATCCGAATCGCGCAGGTGCGGATACTGTGATCGAGGTACTGAAGAAGAGTATCGAATTATCCGCTTAGAATGGAATTCAAATGAAAAGAAGATTTATCGTGATCGTATTGGACGGTTTCGGGATGGGCGCACAGAAAGATGCAGCCATCAAGAGACCGGGAGATGAAAAGGCCTGTACCATCGGCAGTATCCTGAAGGATCATCCGGATCTTTATCTGCCGAACCTGGAGAAACTGGGTCTGATGAACGCCTATGGGAAGGAAAGTGACCGGATGAAGTTCAATCCGGAAGCCAACTTTGGGAAAAGCGAACTGATGCACTTCGGTGCGGATACCTTTATGGGCCATCAGGAGATCATGGGCACAAAGCCGAAGGATCCTGAGATCATGCCTTTCCAGGAAAAGGTAGACATCGTTGCACAACACCTGAAAGAAGCGGGACACAAGGTCGACATCATCGATCGGAACGGTCTGCGTTATGTGGTCTGCGATGACTACTGTACGGTCGCCGACAATCTGGAGGCGGATCTGGGCATGTGCTACAACGTGACGGCTCCGCTCGATTATCTTCCGTTTGATAAGGAACTGGCGATCGCCAGAAAGGTAAGAGAAGTCGTAACGGTCGGACGGGTCATCGTCTTCGGCGGTACGGGAAACAATATGGATGATCTGTATGCGGCGGAAGAGATCCGCGAAGGCAAGTTCATCGGGATCGCATCCGCGAAGTCAAAATCCTATGACCAGGGCTATCAGTGCCTGCATCTGGGCTACGGCGTCGATCCGAAGGTCCAGGCTCCGACGATCCTGACAGG
>CADCRE010000187.1 GCA_902803785.1 uncultured Erysipelotrichaceae bacterium | reverse complement strand
TATGAGAGACAAGAAAGTCGGTCTCTTCGGTTTCGGCTATATCGGCAAGCTGATGGCGGAAAAACTCTCCGGTTTCCATGTACAGCTGATGGTCTATGACCCGTATATTACAGAAGAAGTCGTCGCACCGTTCGGCGCAAAACTGGTCGATAAAGAAACGTTATTCAAGGAAGCGGATTTCATCAGCGTCCACGCACGTCTGACACCGGAATCCCATCACGCGATCTCCGCGAATGAGATCGCTCTGATGAAGCCGACCGCTTACTTCATCAACACCGCCAGAGCCGGCCTTGTCGACTATGACGCACTGCTGAAGGCTCTGCAGGAAAAGAAGATCGCAGGCGCTGCACTGGATGTCTTCGAAGAAGAACCTCTGGCTGCCGATGATCCGTTCCGCAAGCTGGACAACGTCACATTGACGACGCACCGTGCAGGCTCCACTCTGGATGCTGCTCTGAATTCACCTCGTCTCGTCTTCGAAAGGATCGAAGCGCTGATCAGGGACGGAAAGACAGCCGGTCTGTGCAATCCGGAAGTCCTGAAGACCGAAGGATTTGAAATGTGGAGGAAACAAGCCAAGGAAGAGCTTGGATTATAGGAGGTAAAGTATGGATCTGTTATTAAAGGGAAAGACTGCGATCGTCACCGGAGGCGGTGCCGGGATCGGTGCAGGAATGTGTGAAACATTCGCAGAAGAAGGAGTCAATGTCGTTATCGCTGATTTCCGTCCGTTGGAAGATACGGAAAAGCAGGCGAAGGAACTCGCTGAAAAGTACGGTGTCGGAACTCTGGCAGTCAGGATCGATGTCTCCAATCCGGAAGATGTTGAAAGGATGTTCAAGGAAGCTGTCGAAAAGTTCGGTACTGTCGATATCCTGATGAACAACGCCGGCAAGATGGGCGTCAACAAGATCGAAGATGTGACGATCCCAGAACTGAGAAAATATGAAGCTGTCAATATCGAAGGTATCTTCATGACCTGCAAGGAAATGGTAAAACTGCACAGATCTCAGGGCAAGAAGAACAGTTGGATCGTCAATACCGTTTCCAAATCCGCCTTCTCTACAAACAGCGGCGGAAACTCTCCTTATATCGCGACCAAAGGCGCTGTCGCTTCCTTCACCAGAGGCCTGGCAACGGAAGTCGGCAGAGAAGGTATCTATGTCAACGGTATCATCCCGGGATATGTCATCACCGAAACGACAAAGAACATTCCGGATGGTGGAAAGCGTTCTGAAGCCATGAAGAAGATCATTCCGATCGGCAGAGAAGCAGAACCGAAAGAGATTGCAGATGTCGCAGTATTCCTGTGCTCTCCGAAAGCCTGCCAGGTCATGGGCGTCCTGATGGATGTATCCGGCGGCACGATGCTCTAAAATTGAAAAAAAGCAGAAGCAAGCCCCCTCGAACTCCTGCTTTTTGATAGGAAAGAAAAAGGGATCCGATAAGGATCCCTTTGATCGTCTATGCCCAGAGTTCTTCGATCCTCTGTTTGATGCGTTTTGCTTCGGCAGCAGGATCTTCCGCCTTTAAGACAGATCTTCCGCAGATGATCGCATAGATCGGAAGTCCGGCGATAGCGTCCAGGTTCTCATAGGACATGCCGCCGGTCGCAGTGACTTTCATGCCTTCATCGATGAGGACCTGCAGATCCTTTCGGTCCTGCTCTCCCCAAGGACCTTTACGGTCTCTCGGACGGTTGTAGATGATGTGGTTGATGCCGTAGCTCTTCCATTTTCTGACATCTTCGACTGTATAGTCACGATATAGTTCGATCTGTGTCTCCTGACCCTTGCCTCTTTCGATCGCTTCTTTGGTGATACCGGCAGCGACGTGGTCTTCCGCCTGGGAGAGGATCGTAAGCAGGTTCGGTTCATGTTCCAGAACGGCAGAACCGAAATGCGGTGCCACACACTTGAAGTCTGCGACCAGGATCTTGTCAGGGTAGATCGTACGCAGATAGTCTACCGCATGAAGTCCTTCGTGTAATAAGAGCATCGTTCCGCATTCGACGATATCGACAGTATCATCCAGTCCGCCTCCGAGGATGCGGAATGCTTCTACCATGGATTTGCAGTCGAGCGCAACCTGTAGTTTTGGTTTTTCCATTCGTTTTTCTCCTGTTTCTTCAATTCCATAGTAGAATCCTGAAAAAACGAGGTCAATCATTTCAAATGATCCTGCACCTTTTTTTATTGTGAACAAATGTGCAGACTAAAAAAATATGTTAGAATATGTTTACTACGGCAGATCCGAAAGGGGGTTCTCATGCAGGACATCGAACAATTATTCCAGATCGCACAGATGTATTACGAACAGAATCTGACTCAGGAAGAGATCTCCAAAAAGCTGTTTATTTCGCGTTCCAATATCTCCCGAATGCTGAAACAGGCCAGAGATGTCGGGATCGTAGAGATCATGGTCCACTATCCTTTTGAACGCAAGAGAAGGCTGGAGATTGAGTTCAAGAAACGTTTTGATCTGGAAGATATCATCATCGTCGACCTGAACAACTGTTCCGGATTTGAACTGTATTCCTTCACGACACGTCAGGCGGCTTCCTATCTGAACACCCAGCTGAACAACGAATCTGTTCTTGCGGTGACCTGTGGGAACTCCATCCTCGGTGTAGTACATGAACTCCATCCGAAGAACTATCTTCCGTATATGCAGGTCGTTCCTCTCATGGGAAGTATCGAGACGTCGAACATCATCCTGGACGGCTACTATCTTGTCAATCAGATCGGAGAGATCTACAAGGCGAGATCCAGGTTCATCATGGCGCCGTTCCGTGTCGATGATGAGAACATGTGTTCCAACATCATGAAGCGTCCTGCCGTGATCGAAACACTGACTCTGGCAGAGAATGCGACGATCATGCTGACAGGGATCGGTTCAAAGAGACAGGGAGGATATCTGGCCAAGGAGGAGAGCGAAGACTTCTTCAATCACGGTGCTGTCGGATATATCGCCGGCTACTATTTTGACAGACAGGGAAATATCATCGACAAACCGGAATATTATAACAAGATGATCTGTGCGGGAAGAAAGATGTTTGAGATCCCGTCCCGTATCGGTGTCGTCGCCGATCCGGTCAAATCGGAAGCAACGCTCGCTGCTCTGCGTGGGAAACTGATCAACCATCTGTGCACCAACAGCGTCGTCGCCACCGAGATCCTGGAGATCGACGATCGAGGATGATACCCGCAAACATAAAAGGAGCCCTGATCCTCAGTCTCGGCTACCTGGCTATGATCGCTGCTGCGATCGTCATAACGTTCTATGCCCGCAAGGCAAAGGAAGAGAGACAGAATAAACCGTCTGATCCCTATGATCTGGTCGGAAGGATCAGTGATTCGATATTTAAAGATCTATTCAGGAAGTAGGAGAGAATTATGTTCAATGTAAGATTAATAAAAGCGGAAGGTCTGCGCCGTGTCCTGGTACTGGCTTTCTATCTGGCGATGACCGTCGTATCGGTCGTGATGCTGACATCAAATGCCGATATGCGTCAGAAGGCCTTCGGTCTGGTCGTACTGGTGATGATCCCGTTCCTTCTCTGGTTCGAATACAAGCGCTATGTATATGTAAAGGCAAACGACGAACTCAACAAGAAGGATATGCCGGAAGAGTGTCTGAAACATACCCGTTTCGTGATCAGGACCGATATCCTGCTGAAACAGTATCAGAATATGGCTCCGTTCCAGGAGGGCTATGCGCTTCTGGACCTGGACCGTGCCGATGAGATCAAGGAAACTCTGGCGTCCCGTTTCGGAAAGAGATACGAACTGTCCAAAGGGCGCAATTTCGAACATTCCTATCTGCTGTTCCAGGTCGCTGCCGCCAAGGGTGACCGCAACCGTCTGAAGGAGAATTACGAAGAGATCGAAAAGATCTTCAATTCTCAGCAGCGTCTGAGCGGAGATCTGATCACTCTGCGTCATTATATCGAAGCCATCAATCTCGCCTGTACGGGAGAAGCGACAAAGGCCCTTGAAAGGTTCGAACTGCTCGACACCAATGCGTTCAAGAGGAGAGAGATGACCTATTATTATTACTTCTATGCGAGAGCCTGTCAGGCAAATCATGACTATGAGAAAGCGGAAGAATTGTATCAAAAGGCAGTTGAACTTTCCCCAAAAAATCTGTTTATCAGAAATCACCCTGTAACAGCCCGGAAAAAGAGATAAAATGCACAGTGAACAAATGTGAAAACAGTTTAAAAACCCTTTAAAATAAGGGTTTTTTCAATGCACAAATGCACAAATGTGAAACGAGGCTGGCATGAATTGAAACGCTTACATTTGAGAAGTAATAATTAGTGTATAAAATCCTATTTTTAACTATAGGGGAAACAAGGAGGAAATTATGGGGTTTTTAAATGTTTGCTGGGAATGGTTCAAGGCTAACATCTTTACGCAGACTGCGCAGTTCATGGCTCTGCTGGTATTGATTGGTCTGATCATTGCCAAGAAGAAATGGTATGAATGTCTGGCCGGCATGCTGAAGGCATACATCGGATACTCAGTATTCAATGTCGCTTCCGGTGGCTTAACTCCGACATTCCGTCCGATCCTGCTCGGTCTCAAGGATGCGTTCAACCTGAATGCAACTGTATCTGACCCTTACTTCGGAATGGGCACGATCTCCGGCGTTATCATGCCTGACTTAGGCAGATCAATGTCCCTGACTGCTCTGGTTATGGTGTTCGGCTTCCTGGTCTCCATCGCTCTTGCTCTGTTAGGCAAGTTCACTAAGATCAGAACCCTGAACGTTGCTGGTAACTGCTTGAACGCATTCGCTATGGCTCAGACCTGTGCGATCGCGATCTGCTGCCCGCAGTTCTCCGACACTGAACTCATCATCGCCGCTTCTCTGTTTACCGGTATCTCCAACTGTGTCTACTCCAACCTGACGGTCGAAGCTGCACAGACTCTCACAGACGGTGCCGGAATGGCTGTCGGTCACTCTCAGAACATCATGGATGCATTCGCATTCTGGCTTGGTGACAGAGCTGCCAAGAAAGCAGAAAAAGAAGGCAAGTCCGTTAAATATCTCGATGACCTCAACCTGCCTGGCTGGCTGTCCATCTTCAATGATATTTACGTAGCTGCTGCTATCGTTATGTTCGTATTCTTCGGAATCATCATCCTGGCGATCGGTCCTGAAAAACTGGCTGCCATCGAAGGTTCCGGATATGCTCCTGGTTCCAGCTTCGCAATGTACATCTTCACGACGACTATGAAGTTCCCGATGTACATGGTCATCCTGACGACCGGTTTACGTATGTTCGTTTCAGAACTGACAGTTGCATTCAACTACATTTCTGAAAAGGTCCTCGGCGGTGTTCTGCCGGCTGTCGACTGCGCATGCTTCTACGGTTTCGTCAGCAACCCGAACGTCCTGACGTTAGGCTTCCTGACAGGTTCCATCGGTATGATCGGTTCCACGATCGTCGGTGCTCTCTTAGGTCTGCCGTTCGTCCTGATCATGGGCTTCATCCCGATGTTCTTCGATAACGCGACTGTTGCATCCTTCGCACATGTCAGAGGCGGTATCAAGAATACGATCATCTGCTGCTTACTGACCGGTATCCTCGATGTTATCGTCGGTGGCTTAGGCTGCTGGGTCATGGGCTTCATTCAGTACGGCGGATTCGGTATGAACTTCGATGCTGCTATCACGTTCCCGATCTTCGGTCTGCTCTGGAAGAACCTGGGCTGGATCGGTATCGGTGTCGTCCTGGTCTGCTTACTTGCTATTCCGCAGATCCAGTACGCAAGAAGCAAGGATACCTACTGGCTGGCTTCCAAGGATTGGGAAGAATACAAGAAGGTCGTTGCTTCTAAATAATTGTCCACATAAGGAGGTAAGATTATGGCTTTAATTAAAGGTAGGTCGATCAGAGTATTGGCCGTCTGCGGTGCAGGCATGGGCACAAGCGCCTTCATCAAGGCGAAATGTGAGAATGCTTTGAGAAAGTTTGGCATTGACGCGATCGTAAACGTCGAAGTTGCAGCAAATATCAATCAGCACGTCGGCGGACGCTGTGATGTCATCTTCACCAGCAAGAATATTGCTGAGGGAAAACTGAAACCGATCGTGGAGGAAGGTGTCGTACCGGTCATCGTGATGCTCAACATCATGTCCACTCCGGAATACGAAGACAAGGTCGAACACATCCTGCTCCCGATGTTTGTTGAAGAATAGTTTTGCTTCCGCTTTTGGTACAAGATTAATGACTGTAAGGGCGGCTTTGGATCGATCTGAAGCCGCCTATTATTTAAAAAGGAGATACTTATGAACTGGAAACTGTCAAAAATGGTCAGAAACAACACTTATATGGTCGACGGTGTGAATCTGTTCGATCTGGAATGGAAAAAGGAAGGTCAGGTCGAACTGAAGGATGTCGCACATGCGATGCGCAGGATGTTCGATGTCTGCACCGTGGAGATCAACGGGAAGGAATTCAAGTTCGCTGTCTGTGAGATCGCTCAGAACGTGTTCAGCTTCTATGTAGCTGCATAAGGAGCTGAAATGAATCTCGATTACCTGCGCGAACTGTACGAAAAAGGTTATTTTTCCATCCATGAAGAATTTGCGGATTGGCATGATGCGATCAGAGCCAATATCGAACCGCTGGTAAAGGACGGATCGGTCGATGCTTCCTATGCGGAATCCATCTTCAAGATGCTGGAAGAATACGGATTCTATATCTGCATCGCTCCGGAAGTGTGCATCCCGCATGCGTTCAACTACGGAGAAGTACACAGATCAGAGATTTGCTTCATGAAAGTGAATAAGCCGGTCGTCTTTGATAATGAAGAGAATCATCAGTCCAGACTGTTCTTTGCGCTTGCCGCAAACAGTGCCGAAGTTCATCTTTCCAATATTCAGAGACTGATGGAACTTCTGGATCAGGAAGGGGTCGTCGATGCGATCTGTGCCTGTGAGACAGACGAAGACTTCCGCAAGCTCCTCTACGGAGAAGAAAAAAAAGAGAGTGAATACAAAGAATCCTGTGACGCTTTGGTTGATTCTCTGAAACTGAGACACAGACCGATCGGCGTCAAGATCTATCATAACGGAGAAACAGTTCCGGATAAATACTGGCGTCCTTACAGAGACGCTCATGAAAACTATGCGATGTGCCAGATCGTTTCCAAGGTAAAGAACGAAGGCATGGTGATCGCTTTGACAAAAGAGGATCACTGGTGCTGGAAGCCTTTGATCGGTCTGGGTCTGGTCGATGTCGAAAAAGGTTCGGAAGCCTATGACATCTTCTTGAGAAACAACGGATGTATGGATATGGAACAGTCGGCGGCAAATATGGAACATTTCCCGAGACTGGAACGCAATGATACGAACGCGATCCTGATCGGACCTCTGGAGAAACTGGATGTCACACCGGATGTGGTCCTGGTCTATACCAACACCAACCAGCAG
Source organism: uncultured Erysipelotrichaceae bacterium (assembly GCA_902803785.1). Taxonomy (GTDB): domain Bacteria; phylum Bacillota_I; class Bacilli_A; order Erysipelotrichales; family Erysipelotrichaceae; genus Colivicinus. Next base: position 5,190 of record CADCRE010000187.1, on the reverse strand, counting down.
GCAAGATGGATTATCGGCGGTCGGAAATACCGTACCGGCAAGACCGTGGAAGCTCATTTCGATTACATCGATTCCTGCATGTGGTCAACATTGCCGACATTCCTGACCGGAGAAGTCAAGATCACCATTCCGGATCCGGGAGAAGTACAGAGAGCTGGATGTCCGGAAGACGAACTGATCGTTTCCGTACCGGAGCCTTTATTCAAGCAGCTCTGTATCGATACCAAGAAGAAGATCGACGATCAGAACCGCCGTCTGAACAATCCGGACGGAACGGTCAAGATGAAGGCGGAAATGGTCCCGAACTTCCCGCGTCCGGGTTTCTACAACAAGCTTTATGAACTCTGGGGACTCAACAGTAACGGAACTGTTGCCTGGAGTGAAAAGGAAAGAGAATAGTATGGATCTGGAACAGATGCGAAAATCCACGGAACAGCTGATGAAATGGTCCGATCTGACCTTCTGCCCGATCGGGATCCGTTTCGCTTCCTGTGAAGAGGAAATCCCAGAAGATGCGATCCGTCCCTACCGCGACCGCGGAGAGAAATGGGCGATCTGTCAGCTGATCCAGAAGGCACGTCATGAACACGTGACCTACGCAATGACGCAGGAAGACCACTGGTGCTGGTATCCCCAGATCACTTTCGGTCATGTGAATGTCGAAAAGGGAAACTATGACTACGATGTCCTGATCAACAACGTCGGCATTCCTGACAAGGAAAGAGAGATCAGGTTCGTCGACAAGATCCCACATCTGGAATACGGAACGAACTATGCGACCGTCTTAGGTCCGCTGGATTCGATCAGTTTCGTACCGGATATCATCCTGATCTACTGTGACAACGCGCAGCTTCTTCGCCGTCTGATCGGCTGTATCAAGTATATGGACGGCGACATGCTTCCGACGGAACTGGACTATGTGAATTCCTGCTGCTGGTCGATGATCCCGACTTACCAGACCCGCAAGTTCCGGGTAACGATCCCGGATCCGGGCGAGTATGAACGGGCGGAGATCGGTGCGAGTGAACTGATCCTGAGCGTTCCGGCAGAGAGATATGTCGAACTGTGTGAAGTCAATGAAATGAAAGAAAGACGCTTCGCGAAGAGACCGGGCTTGCATACCGGACTGGTCCCTTATTTCGCGAGAGCTCAGTTCATGGACAATCTGTACAAGTACTGGGGTCTGGAATACGGAAGAGAGATCTCCTGGACCGAAGAACAGCGCGGATATGACAACAACACATATTCCGGCAAAGAAGTAAAATAGTCATCTTTTCACAATTGTGCTAGTGACCATATATTAAACTGTAGATGTATTTAGGAGGATTGAAACAATGTTAGTAACAACGAAAGAGATCGTAGAACACGCAAGTGCGAACAACTATGCAGTTGCGGCTCCGAACGTATCATCCGAACTGGATGCGAGAGGCTTTATCGAAGCTGCGGAAGAACTGAACGCTCCTGTCATCCTCGATGTCGCATATCCTGCACATCCGGATATTTATTTCTTAGGCAAGGTCCTGAGAGCTCTTGCAGAACAGTCAAGCGTACCTGTTGCCGTACAGCTGGACCACGGTTTTGAAAAAGAACACATCCTGGCAGCGATCAGGGCCGGATTCACATCCGTCATGATCGACAGATCCAGCCTTCCGTTTGAAGAGAACGTCAGAGACGTCAAGGAGATCGTCGACTATGCGCACGCAGTAGGCGTTTCCGTAGAAGCAGAACTCGGACATGTCGGTTTCGCAGACAACTACGCTCATGACAGAGATGCAGCTCTGACGAGCCCGGAAGAAGCTCTGGAATACATCCAGAAGACCGGTGTCGACTGCCTGGCAGTTGCGATCGGTACAGCTCACGGCGCATATCCGAAAGGATTCAAACCGTATCTGGATTTCGACAGACTCGTTGAGATCAAGAAAGCTGTCAACAACTTCCCGCTGGTCCTGCACGGATCCTCCGGAACAGACATCGAGGACATCAGGAAAGTCTGCACGCTCGGTATCAACAAAGTCAATATCGCCAACGACCTGTGCAAGGCTACGGTCGATTGCCTGAAGGCAGCTGATCTGGAAGGCGCAAAGGCTTACACCGTCTGGGAAGTCGGAAAGAATGCAGCCAAGGCAAAGCTGAAGGAAATGATCGAAGTCTACGGTTCTGCCGGCAAGGCATGGACTCCGGTCGCAAAGGGTCTTCCGAAGGCAGAGACCACGATGGACGAACACTAAACCATCTGTAAACAGTCAAGATATAACGCCGAGGGAACTCGGCGTTTTTCTTTATACTTGAGACAAAATAAAAAAGTTTTCTGATAGAATAAAAGTACAGAAAGAGGTTTTGAAATGGAAGCTACTGAAATTCCTTTATCGTGTATCTTGATTCGGCGGCTTTGGCTGACTTCTTTTTGATGAATGTCAATGAAAGCCGCCCTTAGTGGAGGCTTTTTATATGGAAAAAAAGAATAGACGTTTGGTATCCAATGTCGAAGAGAAGCTGACATCTTTATCTGTGATGTCAACGCATGAAGTCTTCGATCATTTCGGCGTCAGCAATGACGGCCTGAGTGCGGAACAGATCGAGAAGGGCCGGGAGGAACACGGCCCGAATGTCATCCGTACCGGGAAACAGGATTCCGTACTCACAAGGCTTTATGAGGCGATCGTGAATCCGTTCAATATCGTCCTTCTGGCTGTTGTCGTCGTGAGCTACTTCACCGATGTGGTGCTCGCTCCGACACCTTCCTTTGCGACGATCGTCATGCTGCTGATCATCGTCCTGATCTCTTCAGCGACCTCTTTTATTCAGGCCCAGAAGTCGGATGCGGCAGCAAAGGCGCTGCAGGAGATGATCGTCACCAAGGTCAATGTCGTCCGTCAGGGCAAGAAGATGCAGATCAGTATCGAAGACTGTGTCCCCGGTGATCTGGTCATCCTCGGTTCCGGCGATCTGATCCCGGGCGATGTCCGTTTCGTCGAGACGAAGGACCTTTTCGTGGATCAGGCACAGCTGACCGGCGAATCCAATCCGGTCGAGAAATACAGTGATGACAGAGAAGCGGAGAATATCACCGATCTCAGTAATATCGGTTTTATGGGCTGTGATATCGTTTCCGGTTCGGCCAGGGCCATCGTACTTCTGACAGGGAATGATACCTATTTCGGTTATATGTCGAAGACTCTGGAGAACCAGAATGAAAAATCGGTCTTCGATCGGAATATGGAGTCGATCACGTCACTGCTGATCCGTTTCATGCTGGTGATGGTGCCGGTGATCTTTGCCGCAAACTATCTGACGAAGAACGACCTTCTGGATTCGATCATCTTTGCGATCACGATCGCTGTCGGACTTATGCCGGAGATGCTGCCGGTGATGATCACATCTTCTCTGGCCAAGGGAGCGATCTCCATGTCGAAGAAGAAGACGATCGTCAAACATCTCGGTTCCATCCAGACCTTCGGTGAGATGGACATCCTCTGTACCGACAAGACCGGAACGCTGACCCAGGATGAGATCGTTCTGGAGAAATACATGGATCCAAACGGAAAGGAAGATATCAGGGTACTGAGACATGCTTTCCTGAACAGTTTCTTCCAGACCGGACTCAAGAACCTGATGGACAGAGCCATCATCTCCAGAGGTGAAAAGGAAGGACTGGATTACCTGAAGAAATCCTATGTCAGGGAAGATGAGATCCCGTTTGATTTCGCACGAAGAAAGATGTCGGTCGTATTGCGTGACCGTAAACTGAAACGCCAGCTGATCACAAAAGGAGCGGTAGATGAGATCATCGCCAACTGTGCCTTTGTGGAGGTCGACGGAAAAGTCCTGCCGATGGATGAAGAGCTGATGAAGAACGCCTATAAGATCTCGGAAGACAACGGTGCGGAAGGTATCCGTGTCATCGCAGTCGCCCAGAAGAACGAGATCCCTGATATCGATGAATTCTCATCGGAAGATGAGAAAGATATGGTCCTGCTGGGATTCATCGGCTTCCTGGATCCTCCGAAAGAATCTTCGATCAGTGCCATTGAAGCATTGAAGAAAAACGGGATCAAGACGGTCGTCCTGACCGGCGATTCCAAGGCCGTTGCGATCAATATCTGTAAGCGGATCGGGATCGATGCGGAATATGCCTACAGCGGATCGGATGTGGAGATGATGAACGACGGTCAGCTCAAGAGCGCCTGCAAGAAGGCACAGATCTTCGCAAAGCTCAATCCTCTGCAGAAGAAGAGGATCGTAGAGACCTATCAGGAACTCGGCCACGTCGTAGGATATATGGGTGACGGTATCAACGATGCGCCTCCTCTGAAACAGGCGGACGTCGGTATCTCTGTCGATACGGCAGTCGATATCGCCAAGGAAGTCGCAGATATCATCCTGCTGGAAAAGGACCTCAATGTATTGGATGAAGGTGTTATCGAAGGAAGAAGGACTTTCGCCAATATGAACAAGTATCTCAAGATGGCGATCTCCGGCAATTTTGGAAACATGATCTCGGTCCTGATCGCATCTCTGGCTCTGCCGTTCCTGCCGCTGAAGCCGGTCCACATCCTGGTCCAGAACATCCTCAACGATTTCGCCCAGTTCGGTATGCCGTATGACAACGTCGAAAAAGAATACATCGAAAAACCGATGGAATGGGATACCGCTTCCCTGAAACAGTTCATGTTCTACTTCGGTCTGACTTCGACCTTATTGGATATCCTGTGCTTTGCGGTCCTGTGGTTCATTTTCGGATTCAGGACTCCGGAACAGGCGGGATACTTCCAGTGCGGCTGGTTCGTCTTCGGAGTCATCTCGCAGACACTGGTCATCCATACCATACGTACACATAAACTTCCGTTCCTTTCCGGAAAGCCGGGAAGAGAACTGATCCTGTCGACACTGGCAGTCGTGATCGTCACACTGGTCATCGGTTTCACGGATATCGCAAAGATATTCGATATGAATCCATTGCCGTACAGCTATCTGATCTGGCTCGCAGCACTGATGATCGTCTATATGCTGACGGCACAGATCATGAAGAATATATACATCAGAAGATTCAGGAAATGGATCTAGAAAGGGGCAGATATGGAAAACAAGATCATGGAAGAAAAAATCGAAGAAAGAAACTATACACAGGAAATATTCGATCTGATCCGCAAGACGAAGAATTCGAAGCTGCTGGCTCAGACTCTGACCAAC
>CADCRE010000186.1 GCA_902803785.1 uncultured Erysipelotrichaceae bacterium | reverse complement strand
CGATCCCGATCTCGTGGGAAAGGGTCACGCTCTGGAAGAACTCCTGTATCGGATCGGCAGGGACTATGGGAAAGCTTTCGATGCCTGTATCGTCATCGATGCGGACAATCTGTTGAAGGAAGACTATCTGGAACAGATGAACCGTTCCTATTGCGAAGGGAACCGCATCATCGCATCATACATCTCTTCCAAGAACTACGGTCAAAACTGGATCTCGGCCGGTTACTCGCTGTTCCTGTTGAAGAAAGACCGTTTCCTGAACAATGCCCGCTACCTGTTGGGACTCAGCTGTGCCATCAACGGAACAGGATTCCTGTTCGATCGGGAACTGATCCCGGAATGGGACTATCACACCCTGACGGAAGACATCGAACTCAGCGTCGATCAGGCCTGCCGCCATCACCGCATCGCCTATTGCGACAAGGCGGTCGTATATGATGAACAGCCCGTTTCACTGAAACAGTCCTTCTATCAGAGGATCCGCTGGGCAAAGGGATATCTTCAGGTCATAGGAAAATATACACCGTCGCTTCTGAAAGGGATCATTGAGGGAGACTTCTCCTGTTACGACATGTTGAACACGATACTGTCTGCCTACGGACTGTCTGTCATTTCACTCTTAACAAAACTCATCACCTTCCTGACCCTGATCTGTCTGGGAAGGGATATCGTTCCTTACACCCGTTCGATCCTGTGGGGTCTCCTCAATGCCTACATGGTCACATACCTGACCGGGCTTCTGACGACAGTCGTCGAATGGAACAGGATCGATGCCTCTACTTCTCAGAAGATCTTATATACCTTTACCTATCCGCTGTTTCTGGCGACCTATCTTCCGATCGCGATCTATGCGCTCTTCGCGAAGGTGACCTGGGTGCCGATCCGGCACGGTATCAGGAGTTCTCATGAGACCGGCTGTTAGGTTCCTTCTGTGCTTTGCGGTCGCCTGGTTCATCACCAACGGTTGGGCCTATGTCTGCGTCTTTCTCGGAATGAGATGGAGGATGGCCTTCCTGACGGCGATCGCTTCCGCCTATCTCACATTCCTATGGCTGCCTTTCACTCCGGAAAAGATCGTGACCCTATGGATCGCTCACAGGCTCAACAGGATCGTATCTCATGAAAAATAGTCCCTCAGGGACTTTTTTGGATCCCTTATCTTTCGTGACGCAGGTTTCGCTGATGTTTTATAACGCAGGAAAAGTCGCCCCGTTATGCGGGTACGGTAACAGTATCATAAACAAAGGAATTGATGTATCATATAAGTTAGTTAATACTAACTATAGGTTTTATTTCTGCATGATCAGGATGAATAGGAGGATCTCCATGGTGAAAGGAAGAAACAAATGAATCCGCTTGACCGGCAATGGTTTTACAGAGGGTTTCGTAAAATGCTTTCGGGATCCATCGGTGAAGATAAGGCAAGAAAGATATGGAATGATTCCGGGATGGAATACTGCCGTATCCTGGCTCTACGGCCGGAATTAAAAAAACATAAAGGTGCTATGACGATCCCGGCAGTTGCGCTTTATCGGACCTTGAAAGAATACGGGGAAGATGCGGAGTCCCTATTGAATCGTTACGGGGAGTCTATGGGAAAACGCTTTGCGCGGATCATTCATATCCTTACAGGAATTCCCGGTGCAGACCGTCTTGTCTGGAGATATGCAAACGGCGTAATGAAAAAAGCAAGCGATGAAAAACATGGATACAAAAGGATCCTGGTATCTGAACCGCCGAAGATGTACGGTGTGGATATCCTGTCATGTCCCTATCATGAACTGGCCAGGGAACTGGGAAATGAGAAAGCGGTCTTGTGTATCTGTCACATGGACAAGGAGTATTCACAAGGTTTCAGACACATCCGTTATGATCGGAATTCGGCGGTGTCGGAGGGCGCAAGAGCCTGCGAATACAGACTTCGATTCGATCCTGAAAAAGAATGAAGAGAAACGGTATATATGAAGGATGATATGTTACTGACGGTATTTCTTGCGATCATATTCTGTTTGGCGATCACAGTCCTGTTGATCTCAGCTGTAGCGTTCGTTCAGAAGAAGGAATTCTTTTCATCCGCACCGAAAGAAGCTAGAGCGTTGATCGGGGAAAGAGACAGAGAACTCTTTTACGGTGCCAGGATCATAGGCTGGACGCTTATGATCATGAGTATAGCGGTGATCCTGGGCGTTGGCGTGATATCTGTTTGGGACGGTCTCAGAAATCACTTCACATTCCGGAACTTCTTCTTGCGTTTCTTACTGATCTTCACGGTCTACAAGATCTACGATATGGTGTGTTTTGACTATTTCCTCCTGATGAAGTTTCATTTCTTCCAGTATTACTATCCGGAGACGGAAAGCGCACTTACGGGAAGAAGATACGGTTTCAATCTCAAGAGCCAGCTGTTGAAACTGTTTGTAATCTTTCCCGGAATATCTGCACTTGCGGCATGGATCTGTACATTGTTTTAGAGTAAGAGATCGACATATGATCAAACCAAAACAGTAATCGAAGGACTTGCGGCTTGGATAATTCGGCGATCTTCAGGCGAATATGACAACCGGATCTGAATCATTTCATTTGTGAAAATTCTATATTGTAGTGTTTTAAAATATGAAATAGAAAGGTTTTTTGTATAACACAGTTCAAATCATATAGGCATCAAAAAAAAGTCCTTTCGGACTTATCGTATTCAGTGGTGATTCCCTGGGGGCTCGAACCCCAGACCCTCTGATTAAGAGTCAGATGGGGATACATGAAATAATCAAGTATTTACAGGCACTTTTGGAATCAGGTGCCTTTTTCATACGACAGTTTTACGGCTATGTTCATTTTGTTTCTATTGAACATTCAATACTAATAAAATATTCATCAGTAAACAGTATATAACAGTTGACAACAGTTATATACTGTTCTATCATAAGATCGAGGTTTGATATATGCGCATAATCATCCGAAACTCTTCAATGGTACCGATCTATGAACAGGTCGTGAACCAGATCAAAGCACAGATCATATCCGGCGAACTTAAGGACGGTGATGTCCTTCCTTCCGTCAGGAGCATGGCAGCCGAGTTGAGGATCTCTTCTTTGACAGTCAAGAAGGCTTATGACTATCTGGAAGAAGAGGGTCTTGTCACGACGGTCCACGGAAAAGGGACTTTTGTGAACGCGGCAGACAGCCAGCTGGCAGCGGAAGCGAGAAGAAAGACGATCGAAGACGACCTTTCGCTCACTGTTTCCAAGGCATTTTCTGCCGGACTGAAGAAAGAAGAACTGAAGGAGATCTTCGAGATCATCCTGGAGGATTACGATGATACAGATCAACGGACTTAAAAAGAAATATAAGGATTTTTCCCTGGATCTTTCTTTCGATCTTCCCAAAGGAAGGGTCAGCGGACTGGTCGGTAAAAACGGTGCCGGCAAGTCCACGACTTTGAAAGCGATCCTGGGCCTGATCAGGCCGGACGAAGGAAGCGTGAAGGTCTTCGGCAAGGATGTCGGCATGCTTACGGCGGAAGATAAGCAGAAGCTGGGCATCGCTTTATCGGATTCCGGATTTTCAGGTTATCTGATCGTCGATGCCGTGAAAGACATCCTGAAAAACATGTATCACGTCTTCGATGAAGACATGTTCGTCACTTTGTGCAGGGATATGGGCCTTCCTTTTGATAAGCCGATCAAAGAGTTTTCCAGCGGCATGAAAGCGAAGCTCAAGGTGATCGCCGCCTTGTGCCATCAAGCAAAGCTGCTGATCATGGATGAGCCGACTTCCGGACTCGATGTCGAGGCAAGAAACGAAGTTCTTGATATCCTGCGCGATTATCTGGCAAAGGACGAAGAAGCGTCTTTACTGATCTCTTCGCATATCTCTTCCGATCTCGAAGGGCTTTGCGATGACATCTACCTGATCGATGAAGGAAGACTGCTTCTGCATGAACAGACCGATGAATTGTTGGATAAATACGGTGTCATCAAAGCAGATGAAGAGACGTTCGAAAAACTGGAAAAGGATCACATCCTGGCCTATAAAAAAGAAAAGTTCGGTTATTCCCTGTTTACCGATGAAAAAGAATACTATGAGGAGAATCATCCCGATCTCATCATCGAGAATGGCAATATCGATGATCTGATCCTGATCATGACAGGAGGAAATAAGAAATGAAGGGTTTGTTCATAAAAGATCTCTATCTGAATTTTTCCAATCGTCGCAATCTTTTATTATTCCTGTTCATGTCGATATTCATGGCTTTTGCGATGGATGGAGCTTTTATCATCGGCTATACGGGGATGTTGTTGGGCATATTGGCGATCGGAACGATCAGCTATGATTCAAACGATAACGGGATGTCCTTTCTGATGTGCCTGCCCGTAAGCAGAAATGACTATGTGAAAGAGAAGTTCCTCTATTCGTTTGCGATGGAAACCATGGGCTGCTTGCTTGGACTGGTCATCTATTTCCTGGCTTCGGCTGTCAAAGGCGCTTCTGTCGATCTGATCTCCCAGCTGTCCTTCGGTGCATCTTTTGCGCTGATCATCTCGCTGATGATGTCTCTAATGATCTTCATCGAGCTGAAGTACGGAGTCGAGAAGAGCCGGACGGCGATGCTTCTGATCTACGGGATCGCGTTCATCCTGGTGTTTGCGGTAAAACGGATACAGGGCCTTCAAAGCGGTCTGATCGCTTTTGGAAACATCTTTTTAAGGATGCCTGCCATCGCACTTGCAGCAGCAATACTGATCATGTATCTTTTGATCGCGTTTGTCCTGTACTGCCTATCGCTGCGGGCCATGGAAAAGAAAGAATTCTGAGTCTATCAAAAGATTTGCTGATTTCTGTGTTTCTGACATTTCTGCAGGAAGATTCATTATGAATGGTTTTTAGATGATCAAAGTATGAAAAAGTACCGGAAATAAAGACAATTTACACATATGAAACAAAAAAGTCCTTTCGGACTTATTGTTCTTGATGGTGATTCCCTGGGGGCTCGAACCCCAGACCCTCTGATTAAGAGTCAGATGCTCTACCAACTGAGCTAGGGAACCAGGAGTGGTGACAAGTACGGGATTCGAACCCGTGAATG
>CADCRE010000185.1 GCA_902803785.1 uncultured Erysipelotrichaceae bacterium | reverse complement strand
GTACGCATCACTCTGAAGGACAATCTTCTGGAAGTGTTCAACGACGGCGAGAATATCGAAAAGGACCGTCTGGACAAACTGTTCAAGCCGTATGAGAAGGGAAACAAGGGCAAGTTCGGCCTTGGCCTTTCGATCGTCAAGAAGGTCACGGAGACCTATGGATATACGGTGACCGGAGAGAATATGAAAGACGGTGTAGTCTTCCGTATCTATACCGACAAGAAGATGAAGAAAGCATCAAAGAAAAAGGCATCCAAAAAGAGTATAATTGAAACATGAGCACTGCAGACATCAGGGGAGTGAAGCTCCACTATGAAAAATACGGCAGCCATGGCAGAGACGTCGTCCTGCTTCATGGCTGGGGTCAGAATACGGGAATGATGGCTTTTATAGGGGAAGGACTGAAAAGCCATTTTATTGTATACAATCTCGATTTTCCGGGATTCGGTCAGTCATCTTTACCGCCGGAGCCCTGGGATACCAACGATTATGCGGAATTCCTGCATGAATTCTGCCTTCAGATGAATATCTCCGATCCGATCTTCATCGCTCATTCCTTCGGCTGCCGAGTCGCCTTGCGCTATGCGTACCGATACGGAGCCTACAAGATGGTCCTGACCGGCGCCGCCGGGATAAGGGACAGGAGAGGCCTGGATTACTATGCGAAGGTCTATTCCTACAAACTGGGCAAGAAGATCCTGAGTCTGAAACCGTTTGAAAAGTATAGGGACAGTCTCACGAAGAATGCGGGAAGCGAAGACTACCGCAACAGCAGCGGTGTCATGCGTCAGACTTTCGTCAAGGTCGTCAATGAAGATCTGAAGGATCTGCTTCCTTCGATCAAGGCGGAGACGCTGCTGGTATTCGGAGAGAACGACGATGCCACACCGGTCGAGAAGGGGAAGATGATGGAGAAACTGATGCCCGATGCGGCATTGGTGATCTTCGAGAACGATGACCATTATGCCTATATCCATCAGGCACAGCGCTTTCTTCTGGTGCTGGATGCCTTTCTGAGGAGCGATTATCAATGAAAAGCCTGCCTTTTTTCTATGTCCTGATGTGCCTTGTGATCTTCGGTGCATCTTCCTTCGTCAACTGCAAGCATGCCCTGCAGATGTTTCAGCAGAACCGCTATGAGCTTTACCGCTATTCCAAGTGGCTCTTCGACCGGAAGAACTGGCGTTTCCGCAATACGCTGGTCTTTGCGGTCATTGTATTATTGGCGGGAATCCTCTTGCGCCGGCACGGCGATATCCTGTGCCTTCTGATCACGCTGGCCTATGCGATCTATCAGATCCGCAAGGAACAGGGCAGAAAATATATCAAGGAACTTGTACTGACAGCCAGAGTAAAGAGGCAGATCGCCGTCCTTTCGATCCTTCTGGTACTGTTTTTCTTCGCCTGTGTTCAGATCTTTCCCGTCTTCCTCACCGGCATCCTTTCCCTTGCGATGCCTTATCTGATGATCTATCCGATGGCGGTCTTGACCGCTCCGATGGAAGAAGCCATCAAGAAACACTATGAGAACGAAGCCCGTTCCATCCTGGGACAGATGGACCGTCTGCTTAAGATCGGGATCACCGGATCCTATGGAAAGACATCCACAAAAAACATCATCAACGACATCATCTCCGATGAAAGATACACCCTGATCACTCCGGCTTCCTACAATACGCCGATGGGGATCACCCGTACCGTCCGGGAACAGCTCAAACCGATCCATGAAGTCTTCGTCTGTGAGATGGGTGCCGACAAGGTCTCGGACATCACCTATCTGATGGATTTCGTCAAGCCGAAGTACGGTGTCGTCACTTCGATCGGTCCTCAGCACCTTGCGACCTTCGGTTCTCTCGACAGGATCATCCATGAGAAGATGCAGGAAGCGGAACTGCTTCCGGAAGACGGCGTTGCCTTCCTGAATATCGATAACGAATATATCGCGAACTATCAGCTGAAGAATCACTGCAAGGTCGTCACCGTCGGTGTCCACAACGAGAATGCGGACTATCGGGCGGAAGATGTCGAATACTCCCGGGAAGGAAGTTCCTTCACTGTGAAGATCGACGGCAGGAAACATAAATTCGTCTGTTCGCTCCTGGGGGAACACAACGTCACAAATGTTCTGTTAGGCATCGCGGTCGCCAAAGAGATGGGGATGGATGTCAAACAGATCGTCAAGAAGGTCAAGGGGATCCGTCAGGTGGAACACCGTCTGGAGATGAAGAAGATCAACGGATTCACCTTCATCGACGATGCGTTCAACTCCAATCCGGTCGGTTCTCATATGGCACTCGACGTGCTTTCGATGATGCCGGGCAAGCGTATCATCGTCACACCGGGCATGATCGATCTGGGAACGAAACAGGAAGAGATCAACCGGGAATTCGGTGCCTACATGAAGGACAGGACAGATGAAGTCCTGCTGGTAGGGGAGAAACAGACCGAACCGATCCGGAAAGGTCTGGAAGACAGCGGATTCGATCCCGATCGGATCAGGGTCTTCCGCGATGTCCGCGAAGCTTTCGCCTATATCTACAGAAACTGTTCCGTGAAAGATACGATCCTGCTGGAGAACGACCTGCCGGATGCGTTCAATGTATAAAAAGAAAGATGATAGAATGAGGTTGTTATGAAAATCAATGTCGCAGTATTCTTCGGCGGAAGATCCACCGAACATGAGATAAGCTGTATCAGTGCCAATCAGGTCCTGCATGCCCTGGACAGGGAAAAGTACGAAGTGCTTCCGATCTATATCTCGAGAGAGAATGAGTTCTATATCGGAGAAGAGCTTTTCGATCTGGCCAACTATTCCGGTTTTCTGAAAGATCCCGCTTCCGTACTGAAGAAAGTCTCTTTATATAAGGACGGAAACCGCGTCTATGTGAAACAGGTCGGCGGCCTTTTCCATAAACCGCAGCCGATCGACGTGGCCTTCCCGGTCGTACATGGGACCAACGTGGAAGACGGTTCTCTGGCCGGTTACCTGCAGATGCTGGATATCCCGTTCACGTCCTGTGACGTACTGGGCGGATCCGTCGGTCAGGACAAGGCCGTCATGAAGGATATCTTCGCCAGCGAAGGGATCCCGATGGTCGATTATTTCGTGGTCTACGGCAGCGATTTCGAAGAGAACTACAAAGAATATCTGGAGAAAGCCAAGAAGATCGGCCTTCCTCTGATCGCCAAACCGGCGAACCTGGGCAGTTCCATCGGTATCGAAGTGATCCGTACCCAGAAGGAATTCCGGGAGAAGGTGGAAGAATGTCTCAAATACGACTTCAAGGTCGTCGTCGAACATATGATCGCCGATCTCAAGGAGGTCAACGTCTCCGTGATCGGTACCAATGAAGAGGCGAGATGCAGTGCCATCGAAGAGGTCACCAACGGCTTCCTCGATTTCGACAAGAAATACAATCCGAACGGTTCCAAAGGCTCCAAGAAGCTCGGTGCGAAGGTCTCCGGAAGCAAGACTGCTTCCAAGGGAATGGCCTCTACCGTCCGCAAGGTCCCGGCAGAACTGACCGATCTTCAGCAGAAGACGATCGAAGAGACTGCACTGAAGGTCTTCCGTGTCTTGAATTCCTACGGCTGCGTCCGTATCGACTTCATGATCGACAATGCGGACGGGACCGTCTACTGCAATGAGATCAACACGATCCCGGGATCCCTGGCTTTCTATCTCTGGAAGGAGAACGGGATCAGTTTTACGGAAGAATGTGATGAACTGATCGACAACGCTCTGAAACGCTATGCGAGAAGAGCGAAGAAGACCTATTCTTTTGATACGACGATACTGGATAACTACAGAAAATGATAAGAAAAGTGATCATTATCGCGATGATCGTCCTGATCCTGGCGATCTCCGTACTGTCTCTGGGAGCTCCCAGATGAGGATCGTTCTCATCCTGTTACTCTGTCTGAGTCTGTGCGGCTGTCAGAAGTCGACGGCCGATCAGCTTAAGGACCTCGGCTACAGCGAAGAAGATGCGGCCTATATCGAGACCCTTTCCGAAGCACTTCAGGAACGGTTCCTTCAGGAATTCGACGACCGTGCGCTGTACTATGTAATGAGAGAAGACTTCAGGGAAGAGAAACTGGAAGACTATCTCAGATATGACGGAAAGCTCGATCCCGACAAGATGGTGGAACTCGTCAATAAAGGGATCCTGAACGATGCGGATCTTCCTTTATACAAGGAACTCTATGAAAGCGAGTTCTATATCCCCGCCAGGGAAGAACTGTACCTGAAATATCTGAAGGAATACGATACGGTCCGGGACGTCCTCGAGACCGTCAATACGAACCGCTATCGGGAACTCTACGAAGGTGTGGAAGTGACTGACCTGTCCAAGGGGAACCTCATCCTTGTGAACAAGTACTATCAGCTTCCGTCCGATTATGAACCGGACGATCTGGTCGACGTGGATCCTGCTTTAGGCAGAGGAAAACTGCGCAAAGAGGTCTACGAAGCCTATGAACGCCTGTATGCGGATGCGAAGGACCTCGGCTATGATCTGAAAGTCCTTTCTGCCTACCGCTCCTATAATACTCAGTACGTCATATACAACCGCTATCTGGAGACCGATCCGAAAGAGGTCGTCGATACCTACTCCGCCAGACCGGGACATTCCGAACATCAGAGCGGACTTTGTCTGGACGTGAGTGAACCGGGCTATTCTCTGGATGATTTCTATCTGACGGAGGCATCTGTCTGGCTGAAAGAGAACTGCCATAAATACGGTTTCATCATCCGCTATCCGGAAGACAAGACCGAGATCACCGGCTATCAGGGAGAACCCTGGCAGATCCGCTATCTGGGTATCGAGACAGCGAACGATGTCGTTCAGAAAGGCATCACCTACGATGAATACTACGCCTGTTTTATAGACAAACGATGAAAAAGAAGACCAAGCAGATCCTGATCCTTACCCTGACCATCGTCACCCTGATCCTGGGCGCTCTTTTAGCCTACCTGATCCATTCCAATCCGGTCGATCCCAACGGAGATCCGATCGTTCTCCCTTCGATCCTTCCAAATAAGGAAAATGAAGCGGTCGATCCGAAGTATGCGGAATACCGTGAACTCTTCGATTCGAACAAGCAGATCAACGAAGACTACGTCGGAGAACTGATCTTCGATTCCGGCCTGCTTCAGGAATCTTTCGTACAGGCGAAATCCTGCTTCAAAAAAGACGGCACGATGTATACCTTCTACAACGAAGACGGTTCCCTGGTGACCGATCCGACGGGCTATACCGGATATGACGTCTATATCTGGACCTACTGGAAGACCGGAGAGTACGACTACAACGATCACGGCGGTTCCGTATTCCTGGATTACCGCAATGAGCTTGCGGATCAGAACCTGATCGTCTACGGACACCATTTCTCGGAATGGAACGATCCGACCCGCTCCAAAGCCTTCACCCCTCTGGAAGTCTTTTTGAAGGAGGAAGGATATGCGGAGAATGCGAACGTGACTGTCGTCCTCGAACATGAGATCCGTCACTACGTGGTCGCAGCGGTCTATGAATTCGATTCGACCGACGACTACTACTGGGACAACTGTCAGTACTGGCGCTTCGATTACGCCTATGACGACTACACCGGTACGGCCGATGCAACCTACCATCAAAGATATCTCGACGCCTTGAAGAAAGTGCGTCTCTACGATACCGGCGTCGAACTGACGACGGAAGACAAGACACTGACGCTTCAGACCTGTATCTCCGGCTTTACCGGCCAGTTATATGAGATCGTGGTCCTGAAACAGACCGATGTCGAAACATACTAGAGGTCCGATGGACCTTTTTTTGAATTCATGTACAATAGAGTTATGAGAAAAACATGGGTCTTTTTCATGATGGCCGTTCTGCTGATACTGGGAAGCTTCCCGGTCTGCGCGGAAGGGGAGACCTATACCGTCTACGATCGTTCCGCGGGACTGAACGAGGAGTTTTCCTCTTACGATTCAGCCTACCGTTTTTATCAGGACAATAGAGAAGGATACGACAATCTCATCCTGAAGGAGAACGACAGGGTCCTCTTCATGGAGTACGGGATCGTGGAATTCAAAACGGGAGAAGCCTGCGAGATCACGGTGAACTATCATTCCGAAGTCCGCGACAGCGAAGATTATCTCAACGGCTGTTACGGG
>CADCRE010000184.1 GCA_902803785.1 uncultured Erysipelotrichaceae bacterium | reverse complement strand
GAAGAATCCATCGGTTCCGGCATCCGCAGGATCGAATCCATGACCCAGATGCGTTCCTATGAAGGCTTCAAGGACTATCAGGACCGTCTCGACCGCATCAAAGAGAACCTCAATCTCAAGAATATCGACATGATCGATGACCGCATCCTTCAGTTGAAGAACGAGAATGCGGCGCTGAACAAGGAACTCAAGGCCATCAAGGAAAAACTCCTCAATGAAGAAGCCAATTCCCTGATCCGCAATGCGAAAGACAACGGAAGCTATAAATACCTGCTTCTCAAGCTCGATCAGTATTCCGGAAACCTCAAGGACTATGTCTCCGGGATCCGCAATAAGCTCAACGGCGGTTTCGTCTTCGTCATCAACTCCAACGGAGAGCGTCTCTCCATGGCTGCAGCAGCCGGAAAGGCCGCTCAGGATGCCGGCATCGTCTGCGGAACGATCATCTCCAAGGCCTGCGCTCTGGCAAACGGAAAGGGCGGCGGACGTCCGGATCTGGCGCAGGGCGGCGGCAGCAACGCCGATCCCGACATGATCCTGAGTGAAGTCGAAAAACTGCTGAAATAAGATATCTACTTAGTGTATAATTGATTATAAGGAGGTGTTTTATGGCAAATAATATTTCCAGAACGATGCTGTTTACTTCGGAAGAGATCAAAAGAGAAAATATGAAACAGCTTCTTAAGGAGGTCTCCGAGGCATTGGAAGACAGAGGCTACAATCCTGTCAATCAGATCTCCGGTTATCTGATCAGCAATGATCCTGCCTATATCTCATCTCATAAAAATGCCCGCAATCTCATCCAGCAGGTAGAACGCTACGAAATCATCGAGGAACTTGTCAAGTATTATCTAGAGACAAAGTAGATATGCCTTTTATGATCCGGTAAAGCACTTATGATCAAAGAATAGTACTCTCCCTTCAAGGAGAGTCTATTTCGTTAAGAATAGAAAAGAGACCGTTATGAAAGAAAACACGATTTATATCACGGACAACGGAAAAGAGATCGAAATGAAGATCTACATGACCTTCGAGATGAACGAAAAGAACTATGTCGTCGTCTATGAAGAAGGAAAGGAAGACGAACTGTATCCGCTCATCTACGATGATGAAGGGAATCTCTATCCGGTCGAAGACGAAGAAGAGATGAACCTGGTCAGCGAGGTCGTATCCGCATATGAAGAAGAAGAATAAGATCCTGATCGCGATCCTGGGGGTCCTTATAATGATCTTCGGACTCCTGGGAGGAGCTTATCTGTATATCCGCAGTTCCCTTAAGCCGACGAAGGCCTTCCTGAACGGAGAAGTCTGTGCAGAAGGGCAGTCAGCCTGCGAAACGACGGTATTCATCGTCGACGAAGGTGCCTATGGCCGATCCACACTGGAGAAGCTGGAAGCGGAAGGTATCATCCGCAATGCGGGCGCAGCCTATTACTACAACCGGGTCTTCACGGGCTATTCTTTTGTGGCGGGCTATTTCGAGATCCCGCACAAGATCACGGATGAGACCGGGAATACTCGCGACATCACTCTGGAAGAGATCATGGCCTTCCTCTCCGATCCGGCCAACGCCCATCAGGATACCGTGACCCTTTCCTTCAATGAGGGAGGCTACATCAAGGATTACGCCCGGATCATCGGCGAGAACACGACCGTCAGCGAAGAAGAGATCTTCGCCTACTGGAACGACGAAAGCGTCATCCGTTCCTATATGAAGGAATATCCTTTCCTGACCGAAGAGATCTTCGATCCGGATGTCAGATACTACCTGGAAGGCTACCTCTTCCCGGATACCTACGAATTCTTTGAATTCTCGACCTGTGACGAGATCACCCGCAAGTTCCTCGACCGGACGATGGAGATCTACACCGAATACAAAGAGGACTTTGCGGCTTCTCCGTTCACCGTCAATGAAGTCTTTACCCTGGCTTCTATCGTTCAGGGCGAGACCGGAAACAGTTCCGATGCGACTCTGGTATCAGGTGTCTTCGTAGACCGCTACAACGCACCGGAAGTTCTGGCTTCCTCTGTCACTTCCTGTTACGCCTTCGAACTGACTGCGGAAGAATGCTACTCCTTCGGAGAATCTACCGATTACACCTGGAAGGATCATCCGTACAACACCTATACCAATCAGGGACTTCCGCCCGGACCGGTCTGCGCCCCGAGCAAGATCTCGCTTTACGCCGCACTTCATCCGGATACGACGGAAGGGTACTTCTTCTTCTGTGCCGATCTGTGCAACGGCGGTACGGTCTTTGCGCGCACCGAAGCGGAACACGCCTACAATATCGAACACTACTATCTGGCCTGCATGGATTAAAAGGAGATTATCAAATGAGACTTGAAAGACCTGTCGTGATCGGGATCGCCGGAGGGACCTGTTCCGGAAAATCTTCGATCGCCAACATCCTGATCGAAGGATTCCGCTACACCAATTCCATCAACATCATCAAGGAAGACGACTACTACAAGGACCAGTCCGATCTGCCGATGGAAGAGAGAGCCAAGACCAACTACGACCATCCGCTCGCCTTTGATTTCGATCTGATGATCACACACATCCACGATCTGATCGACGGAAAGACAATCGAAAAGCCGACTTATGACTACACCGTCCACAACCGTTCCCAGAACACCGAGATCGTCCATCCGAGCGATGTCCTGATCATCGAAGGGCTCTTCGCCCTGTACAATCCGGAGATCCGGGAACTGGAAGACATCAAGATCTTCGTCGATACGGCTGCGGACGTCAGATTCATTCGCCGTCTGAAACGTGACGTTGCGGAACGTGCCAGAACAGTCGAATCGATCACCAGCCAGTATCTGAATACCGTCAAGCCGATGCACGACCAGTTCATCGAACCGACGAAACAATATGCGGACATCATCATCCCGCAGGGAAAAGAGAACACCGTCGCGATCGACCTGCTGAAGACGAAAATCAATAGTATTATCAACGAAAAGATGTTATAATCTGATACTTGGAGGGAACTATGGAAGAAAAATTCTATGTCACTGAAGAAGGTCTGAATGACCTTAAGAATGAACTGGAAACGCTGATACATGTCACAAGAAACGAAGTCATCGAAGAACTGAAGGCCGCCAGAGCTCAGGGTGACCTTTCCGAAAACGCGGACTATGATGCTGCCAGAGACCATCAGGCGAGAGTCGAAGCCAGGATCAAGGAACTGGAACACCAGATCAAGAATGCGGAAGTCATCACCGCTTCAAAGAGAAAGACGAGCTTCGTCCGTATCGGTTCGACCGTCGAGATCCAGGAACTTGATACCAACAACAAGCTGGTATACAAGATCGTCGGTTCCGTCGAAGCAGACCCGCTCAACGGCATGCTGTCGAACGTGACACCGCTCGCAGAAGCGATCCTGGACCACAGAGTCAACGATGTCTGTACGGTCAACGTCGAATCGCCGTATGATGTCAAGATCCTGAAGATCAGCTAGGAATCAAACACATCGAAACGAATCATGAGTAGGAGGACTACTCATTTTTTTATGTCTAGAATGCTGTTTCTCATCCTGATCCTGCTGTTTCTGGATCTCATCGCCTATCAGATCCTGAAACAGACTTCCGACGAACGTATCCCATATCCGTTATCATTGGATAAACATGCGTTCATTTATCAAAAGAAAGACCTCATCCTCGATGAAGACGAGGAATTCCGTTTCTTTGAATACTTCGGGATCCTTTCCGCAAAGGAACCCGATCTTCATTATCGGAAAGAGAACGATACGATCGTAGTGATCGTCAATGACAGGACGATTTGTTTTCCTTATACCGTGAAAGAAAAGGAAGTGATCGAACATGAAACGGTCATCATCAAGGAAGTTCCCGTCTATCTGAAACAGCCTGAGAAAGAAACGGCACAGAGTCCGAAGGAACCGGTATCCGTTTTAAACGAACCGTATCTGAAACTCAGACAGTCGAAATATTCTTTTCCTGCAGAGACGGAGATCTCGACGATCATCGAAGCAGTGCGGAATGCGGTTGAGACGAATGAAACGGTGACCGTCGATTATTCACAGGTCAATCCGAACGTCAAAGGGGAATACCCCGTCTATTTTCTCGGTGAAGTCCACAGCTGTACCCTGAACGTGGAGATCTTTTAGATGTTGAGAAAGTTCCTCATGATCCTGTCCGTGATCTCACTGATCCTGTTTGAGACCGTGGATATCCGCAGTGACGATATCAAGGAAGAGGCCCTTCTGAAAGTGGAGGTGAAAGGGGAGGTCGAGAATCCCGGAGTCTTTTATATGGAGAAGGGTTCCTGTATCGCAGACCTTCTTGAACAGGCCGGACCGAAAGAAAATGCCGATCTTTCCGGCGTCCCGTTACAGCAGGAACTGTTTCATACACAGATCCTGGTGATCCCGGAGATCAGAGAGACCCGACTCATCTCGATCAACTCGGCACCGATCGAGGAACTGATCCTTCTTCCCGGGATCGGAACAGCTCTGGCGGAAAGGATCATTGCCTATCGGGAAGAACACGGCGGATTTCGAACGATGGAAGAACTGATGAAGGTATCCGGTATCGGACAGGTCAAATATGAACGGATCAAGGAATTCATCTCTCTTTAGGTCCTCCCTTTGTATCGTCCTGTTCTGTTTCTTTCCTCACTGGTGGGTCCTTCTGTTTCTCCTCGTATATCTCTTTTTCCGACAGAGAAAAAGTATCCCGCTCTGCCTTTTATTCATTCTGATCGTCTCTCTGAACAGTACGATACATTCCGATCTGCTTCCGTTCGGGATCGTCGATCATCCGAAAGGGAAGATCTATATTGCGGATAAACTGTTCTATAAAGTGAAGATCGAATCCGAAACGGAACTGCATCCGGGAGATATCCTGCTGTTTGAAAAGGGCGGATCGTCGATCGAAGAACGCTCGGATCTCAAGAAGAATATCCGCTATCTCCACGATTCCGGTCGGGTGATCGCTTCCTTCCCTTTGCGAAGATACCTGTATGAAAAGATCTGTGAACGCTCGGATCCGGTCCGTTCCGCACTTCTGGGTTTTCTTTACGGGCAGTATACTTCAGGCGGCCTGGAAGGGATCAGCTACGGGCTTGCGTCTTATTACGTTTTGAAAGAGATCAGGAAACGGTCTGATACTCTTTGTCTGGTACTGATCGTTCTGTTTTCTCTCTGTTTTTCCTGGCAATTCAAATATCTGTTTCTTTTGATCGAGATCTTCTGCGATCAAAAAGGGTATGACCGCTGTTTCAAGGTATCGATACAGATCCTTTCCGTCTGTCTTTTGAATCATTCGCTCTTTCATAACGAATCGATCCTGATCCCCATCCTTCTGAATGTCTTCTCCTTTCTCGATCTGGACCTGAGTTTCCGCAATCTCCTGTTCCTCATCCAGTCCTTTCTGTTTGGGGAGGTCGATCTGTTTCAGAGCCTTCTGTTTCGTTTCAT
>CADCRE010000183.1 GCA_902803785.1 uncultured Erysipelotrichaceae bacterium | reverse complement strand
TCTTCACATGCCGCATAGGAATAGGCCACGAGCCGATCGCGGTCATCTTTTGCCTTCCTGTACAGTTTTCCGGCGACCCGATAGTATTTCAGATCTTCGTTCAGCAGTCCTTCGCTCTCCAGTCCCCGTTTCACCGTCTGAAACATGACTTCCAGACATTCCTTGAGATAGCCCCTGAGATCCGGTTCCTTTTCATAGGCATAATCCGTCAGATCGATCTTTCTTTCTTCAACGAAAGAACGGATCTGTGAAAAACCGGTCTCCGGATAGACTTCCCGGTCATCGCCGATATCGTATTCCCGGATCGACACATCCCCTCCCCCGAGAGAAAGTCCGTGCCAGGTCTCTTTCTTTTCTTCTCCGCGATATCCCGTCAGATCCATGACGTTTTCGGCAGTATCGTGATCCAAAGTAAAAGAGACTTTCTCACATTCCAAAGCCTTGCGTATGATATCGATCGTACCGTGACCTTTTGCGGTCAAAGCCAGTGATCCGCCCAGGATCACTTCATAGCGATCGCAACCCGGATAGGAGTTCCTATAGGCACAGGCCATCCGATAAGGTGCGATGGTATGAGAACTGGAAGGACCGTATCCGATCTTGTATAGCTGTTTAATCGACTTCATGTATTCCTTTCCTGACAAGTTCCATGATAAACAGTTCAAAACGCATGTCTTCCGGAATGGAACTGTCACTTTTCAGTTTTACGTCCAGATCAGAAAGCTTTGCGAGCAGTTCCATGATCTGTTCCCGACGGATCTTGGTCAGCGTCTGCATCGCCATCTTGAGTCTGTAGTCCTTGACCTTGGTGATCTCTAGGATCTCGTTCCTGCTTTTACCCTGCGACTGCAGCCAGGAGACGAAATACAGGAAACGAAGCTGCGAAGCCAGCTGGTGGATCGAAGGGACGATACTGTCGCTGTGTTCGTTCACTTTGCGGAAGAAAGAGATCGCTTTGGACACATCCCCTGCCGTCAGAGCGTTCACCATGTCGAAGGAATCGCCGTCATGGGACGGGGTACAGATCTTGTCGATCAGATCCGCATCGATGCGTCCCGGATACAGTTTCAGGATCTCCAGGTTCTGATGGAAGAGAGTCGCATTCCGGTAACAGACACTGATCAGGCGGCTGATCGCATCCGGAGAGATCGAGATCTGCGCTTCCGAGATCTGCTGGCGGGCATAGGGAGCGAAATTCTTGAAATCATAGGAATTCAAAGTCAGGACCTGCGCATTCTCCGCCACTTTCTTGTAAGCCTTCAGTTTACTGTTGAAATTGTTTTCGTAAGTATAGAAGATCAGATCTGTCTCATACAGGGGCTTTTCCAGGTAGCGATAGAGCCCTTCGAGATATTTATCGTCCGTCTTTCGCAACAGAAAAAAAGGCTGATCGACCAGTACTGTCGTATGTTCCGAAAACAGAGAGTTGCCGTCACATGCTTCCAGCATCTCCTCGATCGACCAGTTCTTGTCATTTCCGTTAAAGCGGACGACTTCACCCTTGGAAGGATCCGCCAGTTCGGCGATCTTCTGTCGGATAAAGTATTCTTCCTGTCCCTGAATCAGATAGATCATTTCCCCTTCATTATAACAAATTCGCCCTCCCCTGTTTTGATGAAGCAGAAGGTTCTCAGGAAATAGAAGGAGATGTTTCCGTCTTCTTTCGTATTGAAGGTCTCCACGCGGTACTTTTTCAGGGTATCCATCACGGATCCCTTGGGATGACCGTACTTTCCGGATGTGGAGATGATCCCGTATCTCGGAGAGATCGAAGAGATGAAAAGATCGCTCGAAGAGGTATCCGAACCGTGGTGGGCCACCTTTAAAACATCAAAGGTACACGGACAGTAGCGACGAACGAAGACATCTTCCGCCGTTACCGACATATCTCCCGTAAACAGGAACCCGATCCCGTCCGCATCCAGGGAATAGACCAGCGAATTGTCGTTGTCGTTATCGAATACACCCAGGTCGTAATATTTCAGAAACAGTTCCCCGGATCTGAGGTCTTCTCCTTCTGTTATGATCCTTCCGACCGAAAAATCCTCCTGAAGTCTGTCCACATTCCCGTTGTGATCTTCATCGTCATGCGTGACGATCAGAAGATCGATCCGGTAGATCCCCTGTGAAAACAGGAACTTCTTCAGTTTCGTGTAGTTGAATCTCGAACCGGTGTCGATCAGGATGCAGCTGTACCCCATCCCCTTGCGTATGGCGATCGCATCTCCCTGGCCGACATCGACGAAGGTGACGTTAGCGAAGGGATGGTTCATCGGGCTGAGCAGAAGCAGGATGAACGCGAACGAAAAGAAGATATCTTTCATTCGAGAATCAAAACGGGGAAGAAGGCACAGAAAAAGGAACGTCCACGGGGAGGGACTGCCCCGGATCCTGAGATGGAAAGATAGTATTTTCTCCATCAGGGTCAGTCCGATCAGATATACCGGCTCCAGAAAAGGAAATGCCAGAACAAGAAGGCTGAAACCGTACATCACGACCCGAAACAGCAGGATGAAACGAAACAGAAGGCTCTGAAACAGATCGACCTCCCCAAACAGAAAGGACTGGATGAGGAACAGGAGATTGCGGAAACTCAGG
>CADCRE010000182.1 GCA_902803785.1 uncultured Erysipelotrichaceae bacterium | reverse complement strand
TACGCCACAGTTCCGACTTTCCTCCGCCTCCGCAGATACAGCTCTCTTCGATCCTGATACCGAGATCCTTTGCGACTTCCAGGGAATCTCTTATCGCAAAGGCGACACCTTCCAGAACGGCCTGATACATGTCGGTCTGCGTATTGTGCATCGCCATTCCGATGAACATCCCTCTGGCATCCGTATCATTGATCGGAGAACGTTCTCCCATCAGATAAGGCAGGAAGTAGATATCGTTGTTGCCCAGCATATCGTCACTGATCTGTGCCTGCATCACATCGTAGTCTCCCCGTTTCAGGATCTCCTTGGCGAACCACTTGTTGCAGGAAGCGGCGCTCAGCATGCATCCCATCAGATGATACTTGCCATTCGCGTGAGCAAAGTTATGGATCGCATTGTTCCTGTTGCCTTTATACTCATCACAAGCGATGAAGATCGTTCCGCTGGTTCCTAATGAGATATTGCAGGATCCATCTTTCACCGTTCCCGTTCCAATCGCCGCAGCCGCATTATCACCTGCACCCGCCACGACGATGACGTCATCGGAAAGGCCGAATTCTTCCGCAATCTCTTTTCTTACCGTTCCGGTCTTCTCGTAACTCTCATACAGATCCGGAAGCTGATCCCTGCGGACACCGCAGATCTCCATCATCTCTTTGGACCAGCACTTGTTTTTCACGTCTAGCAGAAGCATGCCCGAGGCATCGGAATAGTCTGTAGAGAAGGCGCCGGTCAGAAGATAGTTGATATAGTCTTTCGGCAACATGATCTTTCTGATCCTTGCGAAGTTCTCCGGTTCATTCTCTTTGACCCAAAGGATCTTCGGAGCCGTGAATCCCGCAAAAGCGATATTCGCAGTGTATTCGGAAAGCTTTTCTTTGCCGATCACTTCATTGAGCCAATCTGTCTGTTTCTGTGTCCTGCCGTCATTCCACAGAATCGCCGGTCGGATCACCTCATCGTTCTCATCCAGGATGACCAGACCGTGCATCTGTCCGCCGCAGCCGATCCCTCTGATCTGTCTGCGTTCGAAATGTTCGGTCAGTTCCTTCATCCCTTCCCTGACTGCGTTCCACCAGTCCTGCGGTCTCTGTTCCGACCAGCCTGAATGCGGAAAAGACAAAGGATATTCCTTTGATACGGAATTCAGGATCTTCCCCTTTTCATCTGTCAGCAGCAGCTTGACAGCCGATGTGCCCAGGTCAATACCGATACAATACATATGATGTGCTCCTTTGTTTTCACTTATATTGTAAGAAATACCCTTCGGAAAAAGAAATGACGATCCTGTGTTTTCTGAACGACAATCTTGCGATTTTGTTATAATGAAGAAGATGATCGAATACGAGATAATCGAACACGACAAGATCCGGGACATGCGCGTCTTCCTCAATGCCATCCGCATGCGTTCCCTGCATATGCATCATGATACGGAACTGCTTTTTGTGATCTCGGGAGAAGGAACTGTCCGGATCCGCAATCACGGATACGAACTGAAGAAAGGCGATTCCATCCTGATCAACGCCTATGAGAGCCACGAGATCATCTCCTATGGCGTACCGATCACCTTTCTCATCGTTCAGTTCTCCAACCATTTCCTTCGTGACTACTTTCATGCGGTCCGCAATACCGTTTTTCTGGACAACGACCCGAAAAGATGCCTTTCGGAAAAGGACTACAAAACTTTTACCGAACTGATCTTGCATCTCGGGAGGACCTACTTCTCTTCCGAAGATCTCTATGAACTTCGATGCATCTCCGATCTCTCTTTGATCCTTTCTCTTCTCTACGGTTCCATGAAAACAGAGAAACTCAGCGATTCGGAGTATTCCAAACGGAAGAAACACAATCATCGGATCGACCGCATCGCCAACTACATCGACAGCAACTATCAGGATCAGATCCGTCTGTCCGATATCGCCGGAAACGAAGGGATCACTGTCACCCATCTTTCCCATTTCATATCCGAACACTTCGGAATGACTTTTCAGGAGTATCTGAAAGAAAAGAGACTGGGCTGCGCGGTCCGTCTGATCCTGGATCCGTCATTGACCCTTTCCGAAGTTGCGGGGAACAGTGGTTTCTCCGAACTCAAATACATGACCTCCGCATTCCGGGAAGTCTTTGGGATGAGTCCTGACGAATATCGCAAAAGACAGTCGAAGATCTCTCACACAAATAAAAAAGCGGACGCTTCTGAATATATCTACCCCGATCGGGAAGCACTCGCTTTTCTGGAACAGAATCAGTTCACTCGCTGATAAGGTAGCGGTATTCCCCGCTTTTCTCTTCACAAACAGTGCCATCCGGAAGTTCGATCCGGGCATGGCAGTTGGATGGGATCGTGACATGAAAGACGATCCCGTCTTTTTCTTTTTCCCAGCCGGAAACGATCCGCCCGTACGGACTGAGATACTCGGCTTTTGCGTGAGTCAAATGTCCCACCGGGGATCGGTCTTACCAGGAAACAGTTCTTGCCGATGATACGGATCCCGCAGACAGTATCAAAGAGCCATGCGCAGACCGCGCCAGGTGAGTAATGGTTCATGGAATGTCCAATGGGATGACCGTCTTCGTCATACATGATGTAGGTCTCCCAGATACTAGTGGCACCTCCTTCGACTATTGCGAGTCAGCCCGGAGCCTTCGTGTTCTCCATCATCCTGTAGGCGGTATCCACATATCCGTATCTCGTCAGTACACCCAATACGAACGATGTCGACAGGAAACCCGTCCCTACCGTATAGTTTCGTCTGACCGCTATCTCGTTGAGTTCCTTCGCAAATGACTTTTCATCATCCTCATTCAATAATCCGAGAGCTAAAGGACGGACATAATTGGCCATGCGATTCGTGATCGGCTTCCCGTCTTTGACAAAGTAGTGACTGTAGGCTTTGACGGCACCTTCGGAGAAGTTCTCACATTTCCCGGCAAGATCATCCTTTCCGATCTGCTTCAGCATTTCTGCCAGAAGTCTCATCGAACAGGCTGCATAGGCAGTCGTCAGTTCCGGTTTCGGCTGATTCAGTTCGCCGACCGAATCGACATCCGGTTCCAGCCATTCGCTCCTGCTGAAAGAAAAATCGCTATCCATGGAAGACATCTCCGTCTCCCTTGGCTACAGCGATCTCCCGAGTTTCTATCGGGCATTCAAGAAATACTACCGTCTGACACCGGCTCAGTATCTCGCACAGGAAGCGGAAGAAAACAGCTGACCATACGAAAAGACCCTCACGGATCTTTTGTTCACTGATCCAGCTTGAACAGTGCGAAGATGCTTCCGGCGAATCCCAGCAGTACCGTCGGATAACCGATGATACAGATGAACCAGGAGATACTGCTTCCGAATGTCTTCAGACCGAACAGATACCACACCAGTAAGCCGATCATCATATACAATATGACATTCGCCGCAATGAAGAGCCGATGTTTCTGTCTTCTTTTGATATCCAGTTTATTGATATGATCCCAAATCAAACGATACATGAAAGGCCCTCCCTTCTAATGTGATACCTCGTAGTTTTTGTCGATGAGGTTGATCAGATGGTCGCCGATCCTTTCCACATCGCTCGCCAGTTTTACGAACTGAGCTCCCACTTCCGCACTGCACTGCTTCCGGTTCAGTCTCATGATGTGGTTGTCTGCCATCTTCTGCGTCAGATCGTCGATCTGATCCTCTACCTTCATGGATTCTTTGAAACTCTCTCTGTTTCCGTTCTCATAGGCATCCATGGTCAGATCGTAAAGATGATCGATCAGATCGGTCATCTCCCGGATCTCCTGCTTGGCATCTTCGGACAGTTTTTCATCGAAGGTCCTCAGGATATCCGCATACTCCATGATGTTTTCACTGTAGTCACCGATCCGTTCGATATCGGCGATCGCCTTGTATGTGGAACTCAGATAGAGATAGTCTTTCTTACTGATGTTGCTGGAACCGGTCAGCTTCACGATGAATTCGACGAGATTCTTGTTTAAGAAGTTCAGTTCCTTTTCATTGTTTGCGAATACTTCCTTCTTATCTGTACTCATATCGACGAATGCGTCGATGGAAGTATTGAAGTTGCGGATCGCGATATCTGCCATGTTCATGATCTCTTTCTTGACCTGAGACACGGCGATGACCGGTGTCTTCAGCATGTTTTCATCGACATAGTAGAATCTCTCACTTTCCTCATCCACATCGCTTCCCGGAACGATCTTCTTCGAAAGAGAGACGAAGAGACCGGTGAACGGAAGTGCGATCAGGACGGATGCGATATTGAAGATCGTATGGAACATTGCCAGCTGGAAATGCGGTGATCCCGGAAACAGGTTCTCAAAGGTCATACCGATGGATCCGGTACTGACCAGCTTGATCAGCGTATCGATCACCAGGATCAGCAGAGCACCTCCCGTATTGAAGATCAGCTGAATGACGGCTGTCCTCTTGGAGTTGGTGCTGCTGGACATCGCAGCCATCATGCCGGTAAAACAGGTCCCTACGTTCGCACCGAGGGTGATGTAGATACCCTGTTCCAGGCTGATGAGACCGGCTGATACCATCGTGATGGCGATCGAAGTCATCGCGGCGGATGAATGGATGATCGCCGTGATGATCGCACCTGCGACCATCAGAAGGACCACACTGTTCAGGGAAGACAGGAACATCTTCAGACTGTCGAGTTCCGCAAAGGACCGCATCGAGGAAGACATCAGTCCCAGGCCGATAAACAGGATACCGAAACCGGAGATGATCTCGCCCGTCTTTTTCAGATTGTCTTTCTTCGCAACGGAAGAAAGGATCACGCCGAGTCCCGCAAAGGAAGAGAACAGGATGTTCAGGTTCACGGAATCGGAACTGAACAGTCCCAAAGCTACGATCTGACCGCTGACAGTCGTTCCGATCTCTCCGCCGAACACGATCGTCGCAGCCTGTGTCAAAGACAGGATGCCCGCATTGACGAAACCGATCGTCATGACCGTTACAGCACTGGAACTCTGTATCAATACGGTAGCGACGATACCGATAAAAAGTCCGATGATCTTGTTATCGGATATCTTCGCAAATGTCTGTTTTAATTTTTCTGAACTGACTGCTTCCAGATTGCCGCTGATCATCTTGAAGGCGATCAGATAGACGCCGATGCCTGCGACAAGCTCCAGAAGGTGTTCTATGATCTCGATCTGACTCATAGATAGATCCTCCCGAATCTACCTTATCGGAAAGACCTCAATACACCGTCAAGTTCGTGTAAAGAATTTGTAAATTATGCTTTCGGGAAGCTGACCCGGAACGTACTTCCCTTTCCCGGTCTCGATTCCAGACTGATCTCCGCATTGTTCAGGATACACGCATGTTTTACGATGGAAAGTCCCAGTCCCGTACCTCCGGTATTCTTGGAACGTCCCTTGTCCACACGGTAGAACCTCTCATAGATCCGTTCATGATCCTTGGGATCGATCCCGATCCCGGTATCCTTGACTTCCAGTACGGAAGAATCCTCTTCACTGGATACGGTGACGAAGACCTTGCCGTTCTCTACATTGTATCGGATCGCATTCTCACACAGATTGAAGACGATACTTTCGATCAGTTCCCTGTTTCCGTAGACCATCGCAGGCTCCCCTTTATAGATCACTTCGACATCTTCGATCCTGTCTTTCTTTACCGTTTCGATCGCATCTGCACACAGTTCGTTCAGATCGATCTTTTCCTTTCGGATCTGCAGGTCCTCATTATCCAGATGGGACAGCTTGATGATATCTTCAATCAGCTTCATCATACGCTGTGATTCCAGGTAGATCTTGTTTGCGAAGTCTTCCTGATCCTCTTCTCTCACGATACCGCTCTTCAACAGTTCGGAATAACCGGAGATCGCCTGTAACGGCGTCTTAAGCTCATGAGAGACGTTCGATGCGAACTCTTTTCGCATTACTTCTGCGGATTCCTTGAACGAATCGTCAAACAGGAAAAGGACGATGCCGACGACTCCTCCGTCCATCTTGACCGGGCTGACTTCCGCATCGTATCTCTTATCGTTGATCCTGACCTTCTTCGAACTCCTGTGTCCTAACAGGGCATCTTCAAAAAGGGAGGCAAGCTTGGCGTAATGTTCCGTCTCGGTGATCTTCTTACCGATCAGATCTTCTTCTCCCAAAATCGTTTCCGCGCTGGCATTGATCTCGATGACCGCCATCTCGTCATTGAGTAAGACCATCCCTTCGTTCATCTTCGAAGTGATCGTCTCGAACTCCTGACGTCTCCGTTTCAGGGTCTCTTCATCGTTCTCGATCCGTTTCTTCTGTGCCGACAGTTTCTCCATGATCGGACGGATCTCGTTGTATGGAACATTGTCAGGCATATCCGCATCGATCTCGTTCAAAGGCTTTACGATGCGGTTCGCAAGTTTATAGGCGATATACAGCGACACCAGGATGATGAACAGGATCACCAGAAGAAGCGGCTGCGAGATCAAAGTCAGGAAGTGATAGACAGACGGATAGGTGCTGGAAAGACGGACGACATTTCCATCCGACAAAAGGATGGCGGTATATATGGCCCGTTCCATCAATGTGGTGGATTTACGGATACTGCTTCCATACCCTTCCGCAAACGCCTTGCGGACTTCTTCTCTGTCGAGATGATTGTCCATCGTATTGATGTCATTATCGATGTTGTCGTAGATGACATTGCCCTGATCGTTGATGATCGTGATACGGTAGTCCGCATCATCCAGCTGATCGATGAACTGCAGTCCGTCCTTGTTGATACCGTAGGCGATGACTCTGGCTTCTCCGTGTAAAACTTCCAGCTGGGAATTCGTAAAGCTGCGATACATCTCGTTCACAATAAAAAAGGTCGTAATCAAAAGGACCATGACCGCAACGGAAAGGATGCTTTGAAATACCTTCTTAGCCATCATTCTCCTCTTTCAGGGAATAGCCGACCCCATGTATCGTCACGATATTCTTCCCAAACATACCCAGTTTATTCCTCAATGTATTGATATGGACATCGATCGTCCTGGATTCCCCAAGATAGTCGAGTCCCCAGATCTTTTCAAGCAGCTGTTCCCTGGTGAATACGATCCCGGGATTCTCTGCCAGACAAAGCAAAAGATCGAACTCCTTCGGTGTCAGATCGATCTGTTTCTCTTCCACTTTAACTGTATACTTTGATCGGTCGATCTCCATCTCTCTGTATCGGATCGTATGATCGATCTGTCCTCTGCCGCTTCGGCGTAAGACTGCTTTCACTCTGGAGACCATCTCCATCATCCCGAAAGGTTTCGCAAGATAGTCGTCCGCTCCGGAATCCAGTCCGATCACCCGATCGAACTCACTTCCCTTGGCTGTCTCCATGATGACAGGTATATCTTTGTATTCATCACTTTCCTTCAGTTCCTTCAGGATCTCCATCCCGCTCTTCCCCGGAAGCATGATATCCAAGAGGATCAGTTCCGGAGTTTCTTCTTTCAATGCGGAAAAAAGCTCATCGTGATTCTTCAAAGCCAGAGCTTCGAATCCGGATACCTTTAGTGTATATACGATCAGTTCCCTGATCGACTGTTCATCTTCTACGACAAAGATCATTTCGTTCCTCAAACATACTATACATGATTTCCGTTTCCGATTGTGAAAAAGTCCTATCCGATCCTTTCGATGATCAGTTCTCTCGAACCTTCTTCCACAGAATTGTATTCATCGTAATGGATATGTTCTCCCGGATCTCCTTCCGCAAGTTGAACAAGCTGATCCGCAAGAGAAAGGAGACCTTCCCTGTTTGCGGATATCACGATCTGACCGTTCTCATCTTTTATTCTGATCGAATATCCTTCTATCCAATTGATCTTCATGTTTTACTCCTTCTGATATCACTTCTCTGCGATAACTCTGCACGGAAGCCCGGTCACCCCCTCATAGTTCATCGGATAGGTATTGATGATACAGTCACCGATGACTGAATGGAGATTGCAGAGGTTCTCGATGATGAACACGCCGTGATCGGCACAGTACTGGTCCTTCGGTGTATGTTCCTTCCATCTTCTGACTCCGGCAAAGTCGATCCCGATGATGGAGATCTCTCTTTTTACCAGTTCTTCGATCAGTTCATCGGACAGTTGGGGATGTTCCTTGCGATAGCACATCGTCCCATATCCTTCTTTCTCGATAAACCCGGTACAGAACCCTACGAACATATCTTTCTCTACCCGATCGAGATCGATATCCGAAACATCGATATCCCTATCGTTTACAGAAGAAACGTCAAAAACGATCGCTTTCCTTCTGGTGTATCCCAAAGGGAATTCTTTATCCATCACATCAAAATGAGTTCCCAGATGTCCGATCAGAACTTTATTCTGATTCCCCTGCACATCTTTGACCATATCCGGTGTGATCTTCAAAGTGATATCTACCAGCATTGATGCACTCCTTACAGATCTATTATCTTTATTATACAAAAACAGGGCTGTTATACCCTGTTGTATGCGGTGCCTTTAGATATATTGTTCTAATCACTCATTGATTATTTATTTGAGATAATATTAGATCTCTATATTCTTCAAACTCTTTATTACGGTTTATCGACATCGCATACTCTATCCTACCAAGAAGGCTGCGCAGATACCGTTCCGTAGATCCATTGTGCTTTATATTGCGGAGATGCGCCTCAACGCCAAACTTCCTGATGTAGTATATCTCCTGCCGAATCTTTTTACGGTATTCGATCGGGACGTTCGCTTTGTCATTCACAACGATGCCGGTGATCTTCTTTCGCTGGCCATCATGCAGGATCTGCGTCTTTTTTCCGTTTATGAAAAGCCCGTATTTCTTAAGTTCCGATCTTACTCTCCTTATAACATCGAT
>CADCRE010000181.1 GCA_902803785.1 uncultured Erysipelotrichaceae bacterium | reverse complement strand
AACTACGAATGGACAGATATGTATGAGGATTTCGCCAAGACCGCTGAGGAAGAAGGTTTCCCTGAACTGGCTGTCCGTTTCCGTATGGTCGGAGCGATCGAGAAACATCACGAAGAAAGATACAGAGCTCTCTTGCACAATGTAGAGATGCAGGAAGTCTTCGCGAAGTCGGAAGTCAAGATCTGGGAATGCCGCAACTGCGGACATATCATCGTCGGTCCGAAAGCACCGGAGATGTGCCCGGTCTGCGCTCATCCGAAATCATACTTCGAAGTCAGATCCGAGAATTACTAAAAAAGAAAGTGGATATCATTGGATATCCACTTTTTTATACGCGTTGGAATCGGATCCCCGGAAGCATCAGCTCTGCGGTCTTCCGGAAGTCTTCCGCATCCGATGTACACAGGAAGATCTCTTTTTCTTCCGTATCGTCTGTTTCCGATGAGACGAGTTCTTTAAGATCGTCCAGGAAACAGCGGGAGGAAGATACCGTATGGATCCCCGGGAGGATCCTTTTTACATGCGGGATCAGGACATCATAGTGTGTACAGCCCAGGATGAGGGTGTCTGCGCCGCTTTCTTTCACCTGATCGAGATAGGATGACAGGACAGTATCGAGTTCTTCATCCGGATGAAGAAAACGCCCTTCTTCGATCAGAGGCACCAGTGCAGGGCAGGGGACAGAGATGACTTCCGCTTCCTCGTCATATCCCGAGACGGCCTTCACATAGGCTCCGGAAGCACAGGTGGCCTGTGTCGCCATTACAGCGATCCGCCTGTTCTGACTGAGCGAGACGGCCTTTTTCGCAGCCGGTGAGATCACACCGATGATCGGAAGGGAACAGCGCTCCTGCAGAACTTCCCTTGCGATGGAATCTGATGTGTTGCAGGCGATCAGTACGGCTTTTAAAGGATAACGTGACAGGATCGAAACGTTCTCAAGAGAATAGGAAACGATCTCTTCGGGCGTTTTCGAGCCGTATGGCATGTGTTTGCTGTCCGCAAGGAAGACGATCTTCTCATTCGGAAAAGCCTCCTGTACGGCCTTTACGACCGTCAGACCGCCGATCCCGGAATCATAGATCCCCAGATAACCGTTCTTCATAAGGAATTCACGATCTCCTTGAAATGTCTGCCTCTTTCTTCGTATCCGGAATACTGGTCGAAACTGGAAGTCGTCGGCGACAGAAGGATGACATCTCCTGCGACTGCGATCTTTCTGGCTTCGTTTACTGCCTGAGGAAGATCTTCTACGACGATCGGATCTTCGACCAGATCGTGTGCGATCCTCGGTCCGGCAGCGCCGTAGCCGACGATCTTCTTGACACAGCCGAGGTGTTTGCACATCTCCGTCATATCGAGACCTTTTTCATATCCTCCGACCAGAAGGATGACTCCCTTGTCAAAGGACTTCAAGGCCGTGATCGTCGCATCCGTATTCGTCCCTTTCGAGTCGTTGTAGTAACGGACGCCGTCCAGTTCGCGAACGAACTCGATGCGGTGTTCCACACCCTTGAATCCGTCGATCGTCTCTGCGATATCTTCGTTGGCGATCCCCAGACGCTTGGCCGCCATGACCGCGATCATGACGTTCTGCTGATTGTGTTTTCCGACGAGATGGATCTTTGACAGCGGCAGGATCTTTTCCTGATCGAGCAGGATCCAGCCATCTTTGAGATAACAGTCCGTATCTTCCTTTTCCAGGGAGAACGTCTTCTTTTCACAGCGGATCGGATAGCGTTCCGCATATTCTTCGAGGATCGGATCGTCCGCATTGTATAAGAAGAGATCCTCATCCTTCATATTGCGATAGACTTCCGTCTTGGACCGGTAGTAGGCGTCTAACGATCCCATCGTCTCCAGATGATCGGGAGTCAGATTGGTGATCACGGCGATCTCCGGTTCGAAGCGATCGATGTCTACGAGCTGGTGATTGGAGATCTCCAGAGAGATATAATAACCTTCCTGATGGATCAGGTCATACTGCAAAGCCAGTTCACAGAGCGGAGTCCCGATATTGCCTCCGACCAGAGCCTTATCCTTGAATGCCTTCTTCAGCAGTTCATATACGATCGTAGTGGTCGTCGTCTTTCCGTTGGTTCCGGTGATGGCGATGTAGTGCTGAGGCTTGCACAGCTGATAGGCCAGTTCGATCTCCGTAATGATCGGGATCTGTCTTTCCTGCAGGCGTTTCACGATATTCGAGACCGGAGGAACGCCTGGGTTCTTGATCACAAGGTCATAATCGCCCTCGAAAACACTCATATCCTGGTCACGGATCTCTACGCCGATCGACTCGAGATATTCTCTCTCTTCCTGCTTCGGCTCCTTTCGCTCCGAAAGGGTGATCCTTGCGCCGAATTCATTCAATAATCTGATGGCCGCCATCCCCGATCTTGCCAGACCGATGACCAGCACTTTCCTGTCTTTCAAATTCATCTCATTCATTTTATCACCGTTTATTGACAGAAAGACAGGTTTGCGTTAAATATATTACTATGAGCGTTACAGTAACACTGAGCGATCCTTCAGGTTCGCTTCAGGATACCGTCATCATCAACGAGATCGAAAGCAGAAACTGTTTTACTTATGTAGACAACCACAACTGCAACTGTGAGATGTGCGTCTACGACGAGGGGATCTGTTTCTTCCGCCAGGCCGAAGACCACCTTCTGGAACTTCACCTGCGGGATGAAAACTATGCGAAGATCACGACGGAAGAGGGTATTCTGAAATTTGATGTAAAAGTGGTTGATTTTTATATCAATGGTGATATATTAGTAATGCGCTACATCGTAAACGATGAAGAAAAGATGATCACAATTAATTATCAGGAGCAGTAAACAGGAGTAGTAAAATTTTTTATGGCCAGTGCAAAATCGATGACGGATATCGCTTATGACATCCTATGCAGAAAGAAACGCGCAGTACAGTTCAACAAGCTGTGGGAAGAAGTATCCAAACTCTATGGTGCATCTAATGACAGAGTGGCTCAGTTCTATTCGGACATGACCCTCGATTCCCGCTTCGCCTCATTGAAGGACAACAAGTGGGATCTGATCGAACGCCGCAAGTTCGATGAATCACATGTGGATCTTTCCGCGATCGAACTCGACTCTGATGAAGAGACAGAGGAAGAAGATCAGGATCTGGTATCTGACAGTGAAGATTACTGAGACTCAGAAATGAGTCTTTTTTTGTATAATGGGTATATGAAATATCTGGTATATGATTTCAACGGAACGATCCTGGACGATGTGGACGTCTGCGTCAAGGCAGAAAACAAGACGATCGAACATTTTCATCTCGACCGTCCCCCGTTAAACAGGGAAGAGTATCTGAAACTGTTCACCTTCCCGGTCAAACGTTACTACGAACTGGTCGGGTTCGACTGGAACGTCAATCCCTATGAAGAAGTCGGTCAGTACTGGTTCAGCTGGTACAGGGAACTGCGAAACGAATATCGCGTATTCGACGGGGTCAAAGAGATCCTGGAAGAGAATCACCGAAAGGGACTGAAGAATATCCTTCTGAGCGCCTCCAGTCTGGTCGAACTGAAGAAACAGCTGGATGAACTGGGGATCGCTCAGTATTTTGACGAGGTCCTCGGTATCGACAACATCTATGCGGGATCGAAGGTCGATATCGCCCTCAAATGGATCGCAGACAAGGATCCGAAGGAATGTCTGATGATCGGCGATACACTGCATGATCTGGAGACCGCAAGGGCCATGGGCATCGACTGCGTCCTGGTCGCAAACGGCCATCAGGACAGAGAGACACTGGAAGAACACTACGACAGGATCGTCGACGATATCAGGGAGGTCAGAGTATGAGGATCGGACAGTCAAAGGATATCCATCGCCTGGTCGAGGGCAGAGACCTGATCATCGGGGGAGTGAAGATCCCCTATGAGAAGGGACTGCTGGGACATTCGGATGCGGACGTGCTCTTACATGCGATCATCGAATCCCTGATCGGAGCGATGGGCTTAAAGGATATCGGAACGCATTTTTCGGATAAGGATCCCCAGTATAAAGGGATCTCTTCCCTGAAACTGCTCGACAGGACCTTTGAGATGCTGAAAGAAAACGGCTACGAAGTCGTCAATATCGATTCTCTGATCGTGATCGAAAAGCCTAAGATGGTACCTTATATCGACACCATGCGTCAGAACATCGCCGAGCACCTGCACTGTGACGTTTCCCGGATCAACGTGAAGGCGACCTGTGCCGAAGGCATGGGCTTCATCGGCAAGGGAGAAGGAGCCATGGCGGAAGCGGTCTGTCTGATCGAGGAGACCAAGCGATGAAAAAGCTGGGGATCCTGCTGACGATCCTGTTTCTGATGAGCGGATGCGCACAGAAAAAGGAAGAAGATACAAGGAAGATCTACGCCGAGATCACGGTAAAGGATTACGGGACCATGAAGCTGGAACTGTATCCGGACAAGGCTCCGGTCACGGTAGAGAACTTCGTCACATTGGCCAGAGAAGGCTTCTATGACGGCAACCGGTTCCATCGGATCATCGACGGATTCATGATCCAGGGCGGAGGCGATCTGACCGGTACGGTAAGACCGATCTACGGAGAATTCTCCTCCAACGGTTTTGAGAACGACATCAAACACGAAGAAGGTGTCATCTCCATGGCCAGAGTGAAAGATAAGGATTCCGCCACTTCACAGTTCTTTATCATGGTAGGAGACGGATCCTGGCTCAACGGGGAATATGCGGCATTCGGAAGAGTGATCGAAGGATATGAGATCGCAAAGAAGATCGCCGCCGATGCGAAACCGACCGACAACAACGGAACCATCGCCTACGATCAGCAGCCGGTGATCGAATCGGTAAAGATCCTGGACTGAAGAAACATTAAAAAAGCATCGTACCTTGCGTACGATGCTTTCATTTTACTGTTTAGATCTTGTTGTCGCAGCCGAGGACATCGACGATCTTGTGCTTGACGAGTTCCTTGATGTTGTTTCTTGCCGGCTTGAGATATTCTCTCGGATCGAACTTTTCAGGGTGTTCATCGAAGAACTTACGGATCGTTCCGGTCATAGCCAGACGCAGGTCGGAGTCGATGTTGATCTTGCAGACAGCCATCTTGGAAGCTTCTCTGAGCTGTGACTCAGGAACGCCTACAGCATCCGGCATGTTTCCGCCGTGCTCGTTGATCATCTTGACGTATTCCTGCGGAACGGAAGAAGAACCGTGGAGGACGATCGGGAAGCCTGGGAGTCTCTTGGAGACTTCTTCAAGGATGTCGAATCTGAGTGGTGGAGGTACCAGGATACCTTCTTCGTTTCTGGTGCACTGTTCCGGTTTGAACTTGTAAGCACCGTGGGATGTACCGATGGCGATAGCCAGGGAATCGCATCCCGTCCTTCTGACGAATTCTTCGACATCTTCCGGTCTCGTGTAGGAAGAATCTTCTGCAGAGACGGCGACTTCGTCTTCGACACCTGCGAGGGTACCTAATTCAGCTTCTACGACGACGCCGTGAGCGTGTGCGTATTCAACGACCTGCTTGGTGATAGCGATATTCTCTTCGAACGGCTTGGAAGAAGCGTCGATCATGACAGAAGTGAATCCGTCGTCGATGCAGGACTTGCAGGTCTCGAAGGAATCACCGTGGTCAAGATGCAATACGATCGGCAGACCGGTCTCGATGACAGCTGCTTCGACCAGTTTCTTAAGATAAGTCCTGTTCGCATAGGCTCTTGCGCCTTTGGAAACCTGAAGGATGACAGGAGCGTTGCACTCCTTGGCTGCTTCGGTGATGCCCTGGATGATCTCCATGTTGTTGACATTGAAAGCACCGATAGCGTATCCGCCATTATAGGCTTT
>CADCRE010000180.1 GCA_902803785.1 uncultured Erysipelotrichaceae bacterium | reverse complement strand
TACTTTTACGGATGACACGGTGATGACCGTTGCGATCGGAAAAGCGCTGTCGGAATCGAAAAAGAACGGATATACGGATCTGGAGGATCAGGCTGTCTTCTGGATGCATGAACTGGGAAAGAGGTATCCGAGAAGGGGTTACGGCGGAAGGTTCCGCAAGTGGCTTCTGAACGGTCTGACTGAACCTTACGGTTCCTATGGGAACGGATCGGGGATGCGGACTTCGGCCTGCGCCCGGTATGCGGATTCTCTGGAGGAAGCTTTGGAACTGGCGAAGCGCTGTGCTGCAGTGACCCACAATCATCCGGAAGGCATCAAGGGAGCGGAAGCGATCACGGCCTGTATCTATCTGGCGAGGATCCAAAAGTCGAAAGATGAGATCCGAAATTACGTCAAAGAAAGGTTCTATCCCTTGGATCGGACATTGGATGAGATCCGTCCCGATTACACATTCGATGAGACCTGTCAGGGTTCCGTTCCGGAAGCGATCGAGTGTTTTCTGGAATCGGTATCTTTCGAAGACTGTATCCGCAATGCGATCTCCATCGGGGGAGATTCGGATACGATCGCTGCGATGGCGGGAAGTATCGCGGAAGCTTTCTACGGGGTTCCTGCGGATACGAAAGAGAAGGCGGACGGGTATCTGGATGATTGGCTGAAAGAGACGATCTGTGCTATCATGGATACAGGAGGAAAAGACAATGATCCAAGAAAGGATGAATGATCGCTGACTCCTGATCACAGGCAGATCTGCCTGTTCTATACGCAAGTCCCTGAGGCTTGCTTTTTTAATGAAGGAATTGAATATAATTGAGATAGAAGTTTTCAGGAGGTGAAAGGATGAAACGAGATATCGATGTCCTGGCGTTAGGCGAAGTACTGATCGATCTGATCCAATACGGAGTATCCGATCAGGGGAATCCTCTGTATGAAGCCAATCCGGGAGGAGCTCCTGCCAATGTGCTGGCGATGCTGGGAAAACTGGGATATCGTACTTCCTTCATCGGAAAGGTCGGAAAGGACGGTTTCGGCAGACAGCTGAAAGAAGCTCTGCAGGAACAGAAGATCGATACGGATCATCTTCTTGAAGATGAACATATACCGACTACTCTGGCACTCGTACACAAGACGGCAGACGGAGACCGGGATTTCTCTTTCTACCGCAAACCGGGAGCCGATGTGATGCTGAGAGAAGAAGAGGTAGACGAACGTCTGTTTCCTTCCGTCAGGATCTTTCATGTAGGTTCTCTTTCCATGAGTGAAGAACCGGTCCGATCCGCAACGAAGAAGGCCCTGTCTCTGGCGGAAAAGAACGGATGCCTGATCAGTCTGGATCCCAATCTGCGGGAAGCCTTATGGGATGATCTGAAGGAAGCCCATATACAGATCGATTATCTGCTTCAAAGATGTCATATCCTGAAGATCGCCGACAATGAACTGGTCTGGTTCACGGGAAAAGAAGACTATGAAGAGGGGATCGCGGAATTAAGGAAACAGTATCCGCAGATCAGACTGATCGCATTGACGATGGGGAAAGAAGGCTCAAGAGCCTACTATAAGGATATACGTATCGAAGCTCCTGCCTTCCTTTCGGATAAGACAGTGGATACTACAGGAGCCGGAGATACCTTCTGCGGATGTATGCTGGGATATGTCCTGGAACACGGTCTGGAGGATCTGAAGGAAGATGATCTCAAAGAGATGCTGAGATATGCCAATGCGGCAGCTTCCATCGTCACCACACGAAAAGGAGCACTGCGTTCCATGCCCGAAAGGGGAGAGATCGAGAAGATCATAAAATAAAAATGGCTTTAAAGCCATTTTTTTCTTTTGAAGAAATGCAAGAGAACAACGACGATCAGGATACAGATCAGGATCAGGATCGGATAGGCATAGTACTGATTCAGTTCCGGCATGTAGCGGAAGTTCATTCCGTACCATCCGGCGATGAGGGTCAGAGGCATGAAGATCGTCGTGACGACCGTCAGGATCGTCATGATCTCGTTCTGACGGATGGAGATCCTGTCCTGGTTCATGTCTTCGATCTGGATGACATAGTCTCTGAGATAGGATGAGATGTTCAGCATCCGATCCAGACGGCTGATATAGGAACGGAAATAGCGCAGACGGTCTTCCTCGAAGAAGCCGTTCTCGTTCTCTTCCAGTTCCTGTGCGACATCGAGCAGCTGTTGGTAGTGGATAAAGAACCTGCGGACTTCACTGCGTATGGTGTTGAGACGTTCGTTGATCTGAGAACCGTCTACGGTATCTTCCATCACTTCCAGTTCCATCTCGTATTTTTCCATGATCCGCAGATCGTCTTTGACGATATCGTCCAGGAAGTCATAGAAGAAGCGGTCCAGACCGGGATCCTGCCACTTCTTGGTGGCATGGATACGGGTAAGGGCTTCCTTTACGTAGCCGCTGTCATCCACGAAGACGACACAGTGATCGTTCAGCGCAAAAGAGAAGGACTGATCGTCTTTGGTGAGATCTTTGCGGTTCACGATGGAGAACGAACCGGCCAGACAATCCTGACGGACGTTTGCGTGGGTAGAATAGAGATCTTTCCGTTCTTCATCCAGATCCTGGAAGAAAGAAAAGGAAGATTTGTTTTGTTCCCATTCATCCTGAGTAAATAACGTGACGAAAGGGACCTCCTGCGGGGTTCCTTCTGTTTCGACAAGTGTTTCTTTGATCAGATAGTACATATCATCAGTATAACAAAAAAGCCTTTGTCAGGCTTATCTGTTTTTCAGCATCTCCAGGAGTTCATCCGTCGGATTGACGAAGACGTATCTTCCCGGATTGACGCGGTAGAATTCCGACATGGAGTAGGTCACACGCAGACGGACTTCTCCCGATCCCATGACGTTTCCGTCGGAGATCGTGATCGTGTCGTTACGGTAGTCGACTTCATCGACACACAACACATGCGGATTGCCTGCGCTGATGGATACGATGCCCATCGTCTCCGGATGATCGTCGATCTTGAAGAGGTGATGGAGTTCTCCGTTTTCGTCGTAGTAGACGGCGGTCTCATAGACTCTCATCGCAAAGGTGTCGCCGTTTCCGGAAGGACCGTTGCCGGAAGAATTGAACCCGTAGATGTCATAGAACCACATCTGCGCAAAGAAGGTACACTGATAATCGGTATCCGCTCCGTGGATCAGTCCGCGGTAGTAGAGGTCTCTGGCGTGTGCCCAGACCTTGCTTCCGGGAGTGGACCATTTGGTATAGTAACCGGAATACAGATACCAGTTACTGTCGGAATGGTAGACCGGTTCCGGAAGGAGACCTTCCAGATCGGGCTCTTCCTGTTCGAATGCCTGAAGGAGATTGTCGGAATAGGAAGACAGTCTTTGGATGGACTTCACTTCTTCGAACTCGTTCACCTGGGTCGGCTTCGCGTATGCATAGATGAATTTCGGCATACAAAAGATGCCGATATACAGGATAAAGGCAGACAGGATCGTGGTAGAGAGATATGTGAGCACCTGTTTCAGGATCTCTTTCTTATATTCCTTGTAGGTCTCTGTCAGGGCAAAATGCGCTTCGTTTAAGGTAAACATATAAACCGTAATCACTATTTTAGGCTTATTTACGTGATTTTGCAAACTTTATGTATTTTCCCGGGAAATGAAGACTGACAAAATGAAAGTTTTTTCCTATAATGTAGGTATGGTAACGTATATCCTTTTATTCCTCAATGTGGCGGTCTTCGCCCTGATCAAGATGGACAGACTGGATCCCGGATATCTGGGAACGTCCTATCATAATGTCTTCAACCGCAGGGAATACTACCGTATCCTCAGCGGTGCATTTACCCATATAGAGATCCTGCATCTGTTCTTCAACATGTCGTCATTAGTCAATGTCGGTACCTTCGTGGAAGGCTACTTCGGCTCTGTGAAGATGCTGGTGATCTATTTCGTATCCATGATCCTGGGACGCCTTTTATCCCTGTTTATCCGTCATGCCAATCATGACGACTATACGGAATCGATCGGCGCTTCCGGAGCTATCTGCGGACTTCTGGGAGCCTACTTCCTGGTCGTCCTGTATTACTACGGCGCTTCAGCTTTGCCTTCACTGGTCCGTCCGCTCGCTTCCCTGGTGATCATGTCGATCCTGCCGGGGATCGACGGAACTTCCCATTTCTGCTGCATGGCGGTAGGAATGGCTGTCACGTTCCTTATGATGATGGTCGGGTAATACTATGAACGAAAAGAAAGCGAAAAAGATACTGGTGATCGTCGGTCCGATCATCGTGATCGGAGCTCTGATCTCCTTAGGCATCGGGATCCGTGATACCAGAGTCGAACATCAGGCGCTACTCCTCAGCGGAAACAAGAGAGATCTGATGGCGATCGTTTCCGGAGGGATTGGAATGATGGTATCGGCGCTGGCCAATCTGGCGGAAGGAGTCACGTCATTACTGGCTTCCCGCAACGCGAGGTTTGCCGGTCCCGCATGGCTGTGTTCCTTCTTTTCCGTCCTTTCCAATCTGGTCAGCGGCGTCTCATCTATCATCAGCTCGGGATTTTCCCCGATGACACTGGCAGGACTGATCACGGCGATCGGTCTGGCCATCAATGTCTATGTGGCTGCCGGAAAACTGAA
Source organism: uncultured Erysipelotrichaceae bacterium (assembly GCA_902803785.1). Taxonomy (GTDB): domain Bacteria; phylum Bacillota_I; class Bacilli_A; order Erysipelotrichales; family Erysipelotrichaceae; genus Colivicinus. The sequence continues at coordinate 677 of CADCRE010000180.1, read as the reverse complement.
GAATTCCTATCAGAAACATTGAAAAAAGCTCCTCGGAGCTTTTTACTTTATCCTTAGATCCTTCAGACGGAAGGAGGACAGTTCGATCACGAAGTGCGGATCGTCCATATCCACATAGGGATGGGAATCCGTCAGGTGGACATCGATGTCATCGATCTGAACAGGAAAGGAACCGGAAGGCTCCCCCAGGATCAGATACATCGTTTCCGGATAGAGGAGTTCACCGTTTTCCAATTCAATGGACCAGGTCTCGAACGGCTTTGCGATATCGATGCCTAAAGTATCCAGATATTCGGCGATCCGGGGATAGGTTTCCCTGATCTGCATTCTGAAATTGCGGCAGCTGTCACAGTCGCAGAGATCGTCATCCGTCAGACTGTCATAGTATCTTCTCGTTTTTTCGATATCCATTGAGATCTCCTATTTCATCTTTCCTGCATAGCGGTAGAAGATGTCATTGTCTTCAAGTTCGTTCATATCGGAGATCTCCGCTCCTTTTCGGTGAGCGATCCCCCGGATCAGCTTGAGAGCCAGGACGCAGGAACGGTAGTCTTCGATCACATCGTCATCGTATCTCCTGTCGATCGTGATGGTCCGCTCGTAGTGACTCTGCAGCTGTCGGTAGAGGAGGTCATCCAGTTCGTTCTTCGACCGGAAGAAGATCAGATGGCTTCGAT
>CADCRE010000179.1 GCA_902803785.1 uncultured Erysipelotrichaceae bacterium | reverse complement strand
CTCTCTCTGGCCTGTTCTCTGGTCATATCCGTATGGTTCAGAAGCGGTTCCACCAGCTGTGTCTCGATCTTCAGGACCGGATTCAGGAACGTCATCGGATCCTGGAAGATCATCGAGATCTTGTTGCCGCGGATGTTCAGCATCATCGCGTCATATTCTTTTTTATCTTTGTAGCTCAACAGAGAGATATCCTCTCCGTCAAAGGTGATCTTTCCGGACTCGATGACACCGTTGTCTGCCAGAAGTCCCATGATCGTATACATCATCTGGGATTTTCCGGAACCGGATTCACCTACGATACCCAGAACTTCACCTTCATTCAGTTCGAACGATACGTCACGAACGGCCTGGACCTTGCCTTGCGGAGTATTGAAGGAAGTGGTCAGATTTTCAACTTTCAGTAATGACATGCTTCCCTCCTTATCTCTTCTTGGTCTGGAACGCTTCTCCGATGCCGTCACCGATGAAGTTCAGAGACAGACACGTGAGCGAGATCGCAGCGATGACCCAGACGATCTGGATCGGGAATGTGAAGAACAGGTCACGGCAGTCGTTCGCCAGTTTTCCCCAGGACGGAATGGACGGATCCAGACCGATACCGACGAAACTGAGGAAGCTTTCCGTAAAGATCGCACTCGGTACCATGGTCGTCAGGTTGACGATGATCGGACCGATCGCATTCACGACGAGGTGTTTCAGCAGGATGCGCGTATGGCTCGCACCGATGACGGTAGCAGCCAGTGCATATTCCATTTCCTTGATGGAACGGACCTGCTGTCTGACCTGTCTTGCCATACCGATCCAGGATGTGAAGCAGATCGCCAGCAGCATTGCCGGGATCGTGTTTCCGAAGATCATCAGGATCAGGATGACATACAGCAGAGTCGGAACGGAGTCGAGGATGTCGACGAAACGCATCATGATCATATCGACCTTTCCGCCCACATAACCGGCGACTCCTCCGTAGAGGATACCGATGATCAGACAGATGAAGGCACTGGAGAAAGCGATCGCCAGTGAGATACGTCCTCCGTACATGACTCTCACAAAGATATCTCTTCCCAGCTTATCCGTACCGAACGGATGTTCCAGGGAAGGAAGTGCATTTTTAATCTCGATGTTCTGAGATTCAAAACCGTATTTCGACAGCATCGGTACTGCGATCGACAGTACCACCATGACTGCCAGGAAGGCCAGGCCGACCATGGCAAGCTTATTCTTTTTGTATCTGCTCCAGGCGTCCTTCAGGAACGTCTTGGATTCCATCGCGATAAACTCGGAGTTCTTCTCGTTTTCCGGAAGCAGTTCAAACATTTCATTCGTTATTCTTTCCGACATGTCTGCCTCCTTCCTATTTATCTACCTTGATACGCGGATCGATCATTGCCGCGACCAGGTCGGATACCAGTGCCATGACGATGACCAGAGCGCCGAGCAGGATCGTAAGACCCATCGTCAGCGTATAGTCACGGTTCGAGATGGAGTTGGTGAATTCCTTACCGATGCCCGGGATCGAAAACAGCGTTTCGGTCGTAAGAGATCCGGTGATCATTCCCGCAAACAGCGGACCCGCATAGGTGACGACCGGCAGGAGGGCGTTCTTCAGACCGTGTTTGACGACGACCCAGAATTCCTTCGTTCCCTTGGAACGGGCCAGAGTGATATAGTCACTGGACATGACATCTCTCAAAGAGGAGCGGGTCAGCCTGGTGATCGATGATACCGGGCTGAACGACAGGGCCAGCACAGGCATGATGTAGCTCTGCGGCGTATTCAGTCCCACGACCGGCAGCAGTTTCAGTTTCACTGCCAGCAGGACCATCATCAGCAACGACAGAAGGAAGCCCGGGACCGATACACCGATCGTCGTAAATACGGTGATTACGGAATTGACCCATTGTTTCTTGGTCAAAGCGGAAAGTACACCGAGCACGATACCCATGACTACCGAGAAAACGAATGCCATGATGCCCAGCTTTGCGGTGACCGGCATACGAAGCTTGATGATCTCAGATACCTGCTGTCCCTTCTTGGAGATAGAGATACCGAAATCGCCTCTGACAACGTTCTTCAGATAGACTACATACTGTTCCGTCACCGGTTTGTCCAGACCGTACTTTTCTTCCAGGGCTCTCAGCGTTTCCGCGGGGATGGCCTTATTATCACGGGAGAACGGGCTTCCCGGCATGGCTTTCATGCCGAAAAAGACGACGGTGATCAGTACGAACATCGTAAAGATTCCTAAGAGCAGCCTTTTTCCAATATACTTCAGCATTCAGATCTCCTTTGTGTTCCCATTTATATTGCCTATCATAATATTTTTTTTCATGATTTGCAACATAATTTACATTTATTTACATTTTTATTTACATTATAATGAAAATTATTTTCATTTTTAAAATCTTTGTGTTATCCTTTATTTAATCAGGAGGAAGATCATGCTCAGTCAAAGAAGACAAAAATGTACTCAGGCCCTGTTGGAAAGCGGTCTGGACGGTCTCCTGTTCGGGACCGGAGCGAACCTGCAATACATCAGTGAGACCACCGAATTCTTCTGGCAGCGTTCCTGCATGAAAAATATGCCGGACTACTGCACCGCTTATGAGATCCCGGAAGCTGTCGCCTATTTAGATAAGGAAGGCGAACTGACGATCGTCACCATCCCTCGCAACAAAGACAAATTCCCGGGATGTCACGTCGTCGTCTCTTATATGGACCAGATGGAGGATACACTGGCTCCGATCGTAAAAGGAAAAAAGATCGGAATCGGATCCGATCAGAACAAGTGGCTCGTTGAAACACTGAATGCCATCGACCCTTCCATCGAAACACAGCTGGCGGAAGAGATCTGGGACGACATCCGCTGCATCAAAGACGAAAACGAGATCAAGCATATGACCTGGCTGGCGGAATTCACCGACGAAGCCGTCATGCATGTCGTAAACAATTTCAGAGAAGGAATGACCATGCGGGAAGCGGAAGACTGCCTGATGCAGTATGGCTTCGCACACGGGATCGATGATTTCTCCTTCCCGCCGACCATCGGCTTCAAAAGAAAGAACCAGATGCCTGTCGAGATCCCCTTTGATTACGATCGGGAACAGACTCTGACCAAAGGTACCGGCATCGCCTTCGATATCGGCTTCATGCACAAAGGATACTGTTCCGACTGGGGCAGATCTCTGTATTACGGAAAAGCCCCCGAGATCGTCAAAGAAGGATATCGGGCCCTCCACAACGGTCAGCTCAATATGATCTCCAAGATCAAGCCGTATGAGACCAACATCAACCAGCTCTACGGTTACGTCCTGGAAGGTGTATCGGAATTCGGTTATCAGGATTATCTGCGCTTCCGCAATTCCGGCGGACTCGGCCATCAGATCGGTATCGACTGTCACGAACACCCTCTGGTAAACAACGGTGTCGATTATGTCCTCAAACCGGGCATGATATTCTGCAGTGAACCGAAGATGATCTATTACGGCATCATGTATATGCGTATCGAAGATATGATCCTGGTCACGGAAGACGGAGCGGTGTCGCTCTCCAAATTCCCGAGAGACATGTTCGAGATCGCTGCCGACTGATCATATAACATCGCAACTGAAAGAACCATCTTCCGATGGTTCTTTATTATTTGATCTCTGTATTGTAATCGATCAGGATCTTGCTCAGGATAGCGATCCCCTTCAGATAATCTTCTTCATCGATCCATTCCATCGTCCCGCTTCCTTTCTCAGGAAGTTCGCAGTACGGACCGATCCCGACACAGCGGCTTGAACCGTACAGGATCGGGAATCGGATATCGCTTCCTCCGTGATACTGATGGATGAATTCTTCGGTACCGTCGATATTGTTGATACATCCTTCGATGAATCTTACAAAAGGATCATCATTCTCCACCATGGCCGGTTCCGCCCGGAACGTTCCCTTCTCCAGAAGATATCTTCCTTCGAATCTCTCATTGAGAGCCGAGGCAACGAGGTCAAATATCCCATCGACTGTATAAGGATAAAAGAATCGGCAGCGCATCAGACACTCCGCTTTTTCACATACCGTCCCGGGACCTCCCGAAGAACGTACCGATCCGACATTCAACAGGAAAGACGACTGTCCCTTGAACGATCCAAAGTCAAAGGTCTCTTCTCTCCTCATCTTTTGATTCAACTCTTCGATGACAGCGATCGCCTTCGCCATCGCTATGTTGGTGTTCTCTCCCGGATCGAGATCATCGTGCAATAAGCCGACTTCCCCGTAGACGGTCAGTTTCATATCAAGGATGCCCAGAGAGATATTCTTGATCTCCTGAAAACCGTGACCGGTCTCCGCAGGATGGATGTAGATCGCATCATTGCCGTGATATCCCTTCATCATCGCTGAAAGTGTCCCGAAACTGCCCCCGTGTTTTCCGATCAGTGACAGTACGGTAATATTCTGATCAAGATCCCCTTTCAAGGCGTGAGCTATCCTTAACGCTTCGATCATCATGGCGATCCCGCCTTTGTCGTCGCAGGCGCCCAGTCCGCTGATCCTTCCGTTTTCTCTCGATACCCGGAACGGATCTTCAAAGTCACCGAAATAATCCCTTCCTTCCGTATCGATGTGTCCGTACAGAATCAGTGTCTTATCCGCTTTCTTTCCCTTTCTGGTCCCAACCAGATTACAGACACCTTCCGGATATTCAAAACCGGGATCGCAGTAGTCCGGACACTGTTTCACTCTCTCATCCATTTCGAACGTCTCGGTCACATATCCGAGTTCTTCGAGTTTCCTCTTCACGACTTCCTGGGCAATGCTCGGTTCTCTGTCCGGGCTTGGTGTTTCGATGAGTTCGACCAGAGTCTCTATCATCTGTTCGCGGTGAACTTCGATATAATCTTTGATCCTGTCTTTCATATTGTTTCTTCCTGACTTTTTCTTTATTATACTTGTCACGGTCTCTGTTGAATATATTTACGCTTTTTCGACTCTGACATTTGAAAAGAGACCGTTTCCGATCTCTTTGTTTCCTTATTTCATATAGACAGGTTCGGTATAGGCCGGATCGTTCCTCTTCTTTTTGATGCGGAAGATCATACAGATCATGAATACCGTCTCGACTATTACGAGCGTGACGACCACGAACGCAGCCCACTCAGGCAATCCGTCTGTCAAGAGGAAGTTATAGGAACCGTGGATGAGGATCGGGAGCAGGAAAGCCAGGACTTTCAGACCCGGTTTCTTTTCGGCGATCGATCTGCCGTACAGTTCTCCCATCAGCAGCTGTTCCGGCACATGGCCCATCAGCACGCCTCTGACGATGATCTGACCGATACTTGTGGAAAAGGCATAGATGATGTCTTCCAGCAACGCAAAGCTGATCGCTGAGATCACCAGATAGGAAATGATATCCAGCCGGGATGTCTTTGTCTTGTCTTTGACGATATACTTTCTTGCGTATAGGAATTTGGCCATCTCTTCACAGAGTGCATTGACCACATAACATACAAAAGCCCGATCGAGCAGCTTGTTGTCTTTGGCGATCCCGAGAATATTCCAAGGTATCCGCAGCATAGCACCGAACAGCATCACCAGTCCGCAGATCAGTACACCCTTGAACAGCAGCTCGTTGCAGTCCTTGCGATATGTCTCATCGTCTTTGCGATTGTTTCGCAAAAACAGAAACATCAGCAGTGAAGGAATGAAGGATACGAGCGTCACCAGTATCATTATCAGCATTCTTTGTCCCTCCCACGGACGAAGGTCGGGTCGGCCGTTCATCATCCGTTAATTGATTTCATTATACTCTAAGATACCCTCCGTAAATACACGCTTGCAGGCATACGCAAATACTGACAGAATAGAAATGAAGAGATCCGGAGGTCATCCCATGAAAGAAGAAGTGAATCTGACAGAAGAAACTGTTTTGGAAGGATACGAACGTTCAGGAGAAGTTCTGGAGACCGTCGAACTGACGGTGATCGCTCCCGCGGCGGGAACTTTCATCACGTGTAAAGATCCATCCGGCCTCGATCAGCCCCCTGTTCCCGAGATCGTTCCGGTCAGTGACAAGTATTATATCGATACAGTGACCGTCAACGGTGTCGAACGGCCGGAAGCCTACTGGAAGACATACAATACCCTTGAATACTATTCCGATGTCAGGTTTGAAACAGGAAAGACTTATACGGTCTTCGCCAAGGTCAAGGCCGCTCCCGGTTATTTCTTCAACGATCCGGTCGATCTGATCGTAAACGGAGAAGAAGTATCATCGGAAGAGGTGGAAGACTATTCTCTGGAAGGAGACAGCTTCGTTTTCTATTTCGATATCGAAGCGATCTGAATTGATCCTATGGATCATACCAACAATGGAATCACCAAGCAAAGCAGACGTAAAGGTCTGCTTTGTTTATTGTATGATCAGAGAAATATATCGATCCTATCCTTACATTTCAGACAAATATTGCCAAACAGAAAATATGTTATGATGAGATTGGATCATGAACACGTATTTTTATGCGGAGTTGATACATCATGGAGCCCCTTTCTTTCAGATCGCGATCATCGTTCTTTCCGATCTTCTGACGATGCTGGGAATGTGGGGGATCTTCAAGAAAGCAGGAAGGAGTCCGTTTCTTGCGCTTATCCCGGGAGTGAACGATTACACTCTCTTTTCCATTGCGTGGAACGGGATCTCCGGATTTCTTGTCGTCTTCCTGAAGGCCTTCTTCCTTCTCCTGTATCCGAAAAACGATCATCTTCTGGCGATGGGGATCCAGGGCTATTTCTGTTTCGGAGTCCTGCTGCTTTCGGTCTTCCTTTCGTTCATCGCAAGATGGAAACTGGCTATGTCTTTCCGAAAGAGTGCAGTCTTCGCCCTCTATCTCAATTTCCTGCCTCAGGTCTTCTTCCCGATCCTCGGCTTTGACCGTTCCGTATATCTGGGACCGACCTTGCGCAAATACAATTCCAAAAACATCGAGACGATCGATGACGATGTCACTTCCGGACGGAAGATGATGGTATCGCTCTATAAGAGAAGGAGCGTTACCGCCCTTGTCTCTGCCATCGTCGTCTGTATCTGTACTTTCTACGCTGTAGCTATCGGACTGCTTGAAACCTATTATTACCAACAGGCCGATTCGGGCTATTCCCTGTTCAAGTATTTCACCACCAACTCCAATACGCTTTCGGCGATCGGAGCCGCCTTCCTGATCCCTTACGCCGTCGAAGGCATACGGGTCAAACGCTTCTGTTTTCCGAAATGGGTCGGAATGATCCAGTACAGCGGGGCGATCTGTACCACACTGACCATGACTTTCGCCTTCCTATTTATCCTGCCGACACAGGGAAAAGAGATGGCTTTGGGAGGAATGAATTTCTGGCTCCATCTGGTCTGTCCGATCATGGCGCTCATCCTGTTCCTGTCGGTCGAATCCGACTTCCGTTTTTCCTTCGTCGATTCGATCATCTGCCTCGCTCCGTTCTTTCTCTACGCCGCAGTATACATGACTTCGGTCGTCATGGTCGGTGAAGAATACGGTGGCTGGCAGGACCTCTATCATCTCACCGATCAGTTGCCTTCGTCTTTTGCCGCAACGGCCATGTGTGCCTTTGCGCTGGGCGTAGCTCTTCTGATCGGTTTCCTCTATAACTCCCTGTCTGTGTTCAGACGCCGGAAGATGATGTCCTCCTGGGCAGACAGCGCCGATCCGAAAGGGATCGAAGAAGAGGCCTACGATCTCGGCAGACACTACGGGCTCTATGATGACCGCAACGACATGACGATCCCGGTCGATATCCTCGAAGAACTCTCCAAACGATATGATGTCGACGTCAAGACTCTCTATCAGGCTTATGTCACAGGCCTGAATGAAGGGCTGGGGGAAAGAAAGGATCGCCTCAGATACAACCCCGATACTTCAGGGATCCTTGGGATCCCTCGCGATCTTTCGCAGAACGATCCGAAAGACTGAAGTCTTACGATCCGTTTCCCTTCGTTGTCGATCCTGTCGGCAACGTTTTTATTTTGGTTACCGAAATATATTGACATATCCTCAAACCCTGTGTTATATTTACTTCGGTTACCGAAGTAAAGGAGGTAGGAATAATGAAAGAAAGAACGATCGAAGAAAAACTGTTCCATCAGCTTATGAGACTGGAAAGAATGATGAAAAGACCGGATAGAGATGAAAGGATGCACGGACCTATGGAAGAAAGAAGAGGTCACGATTCTCCCGACAGACGTCCGCCGATGGCCAGAGAACACATCCTGTTTATGATCTCCTCGTTTGAAGGAGGCGTCCGTCAGAAAGATCTCATCGAACGGACCCGCATCAATCCTTCCTCGATGTCCGAATTCATCGCAAAACTGGAGGAAGACGGCTATCTCAAGAGAGAAGTCGATCCGGAAGACAAGAGAGCTACCCTGCTTTCTCTGAGCGATCTCGGATACGCAAGGATCAGCGAGCTTCAGGACGAAAGAACGGAACAGCTGGAAAAACTCTTCGGCAATCTTACTCAGGAAGAAAAGGAAGAACTCTCTTCACTCCTGACGAAGATCCTGCCGGAAAGAAAGTGTCACCGTCACTTCCATCACTTGGAAGAAAACGAAGAAGAAGGACAGTAGTCCTTTTTCTTTGAGATTTCTGAAATATAATAGATACAGATATGTTTTTTGCGATCAGTATTACAGACAGAAGAGAAGATCTTGAATATGACGGCGGAGTGATGACCTGCGATTCCTGCGGAGCATACGGCCGCTATCAGATATTTATGGTATGTACAGTACTGTATCTGTTTTTCATTCCGGTATGGCGCTGGAACAAGAGATACTATGTCGAGACATCCTGCTGTCACACGGTCTATGAACTGGATCCGTCTGTCGGAGAAGCGATCGCCGGAGGAGAACAGATCGAGATCAGGGAAACGGATCTGAACCGGATCAGGAAGGGACAGCAATATAAAAAATGTATCTATTGCGGATACGAGACCGCGGAGGACTTTGACTACTGTCCGAAGTGCGGGAACCGTTTCTGAAGTTCTCCTTTCCAATCAAACCCATCACAGTATGAAAAGACTCGTCTTAAGACGAGTCTTTCTGTTTCTCAGATATCTGTCAGTTTCAGATCTTTTACTTTTCTCAGAGAAAGCTTGTTTATGACGATCGTGAACAGCATCGTAACGGCTGCGGCTATGAGCCAGCCCGGCAGATAGATACCGCGTTCGAACACCGCTTCATTCTCCAGCATGATCGTGATGTGACGTCCCAATGCAGCCCCCGCCAGCCAGCCGAACAGGATGCCCAGGACGCTGGTCAGATACATCTCTCTCGAAACGTAGTTCCTGACCTCATTCACCGTAAATCCGTTGATCCTCATGACCGTCAGTTCTCTCCTTCTTTGGGAGATGTAGGTATTGGTCAGGTTGAAGATGATGAAGTATGCCATGACTGCAGCCATGACCGTCAGCAGGATCAGGACGTAATTGGCGATGGATACGAAGCTTTCCGACTGAGCTCTTTCTTCATTTGACGGAGCGACACCGCTCACACCGACGATGTTCAGAAGATCCTTCTTCATCGTCTCTTCATCTGCTCCCTTACTGATGACCAGATAACGGCTCTTCTGTACCTCTTTTCCGAACGTATCGCGATATGCCCGTGCGGTCATGAAGGTCACGTTGTTTGCGTAGCACTCATAGAAACCGGTGACAGGATTGCTGCGATCATCGTAATCGCCGTCCAGGAAGTGGATCGTCTCTCCCGGCGCGAGACTGTGCTTTTCGGCCTTTTTCTTACTGACATAGATCCCATCCTTCAGATCCAGCGGCTTTCCGGTATCCGGATCGTTCAGATGGTAGAAATTGCCGATCTGGTCCTTCTCAGCCACCAGAAGTCTTGTCAGAAGCATCCTTCCTTCCGCCACATAAGGTTGATTGATATAGGCTACATCAGTGTAAGTGACGCCATATCTATCAAGCACCTCTTCGATCTCAGCCTCGACGTTTTCATTTCCTTTCGTGCTGTAATCGACATGGAAGTCGTATGTCATCAGTTCTTCAAACTGTTTCGTTGAAGATGCGGAGATCGCATGTCTGACCGTAAAGCCGATCACCAGGAGTGCACAGCACCCGGCGATAGAGACGATAGTGACGATGATCCGCTTTGGATCGCTGAGGATGTTCCTAACGATCAGCCTGGAATACAGGGAACCTCTGTGGTTCCTGTTCTTTTTCTTTCTGCCTTTCGGCGTCTCCGGCTGCATCAGATCCTTGACCGGGGTCCCGATCATCCGGAAGCAGGCAAGGAATACAGAGGAAGCCGACAGGATCAGAGCCAGTGCGATGACGATCGCAACATCCGTCTTTCCGAAATGAAGGACCCCTTCTCCCAGATGGAAGAAAGACATCGCCTGATTCAAAAGGACTTTCTGCAGAACAACGGAACCGATGATGATCCCAAGCAGCGTTCCCAGCAATGTCGCTGAAACACCGAAACCGAGGTATTTTTTGAAGACTTCCGAATTGAAGAAACCCAAAGCCTTCGTCGTTCCGACCAGAGTCCGCTGTTCCTCGATGATCTTGCCTACCGTCGCGTAGATGACCAGTGCACCGACGAAGACGAACAGCAGCGAGAATGTCGATGAGATGCTGGAGAAGCTGTTGGCGATCGAATCGATCCCCAGATAGGATGCGCTCTGCATCGGACTCAGGGCAACCCACTTTCCGCGGGTCGGATGGTCGATCATGGATCTGTAACGTTCCAGTTCTTCCAGTCCCTTGTTGTATTCCGCAAGTCCATCGGCGTATTCCTTTTCTTTTTCAGCGATCTGATCTTCCGCTTCCTTGAGCTGTCTCAGGCCGTTGTTGTATTCCGCAAGACTGCTGTTATAGACAGCCAGTCCGTCTTCGTATTCTTTCAGACCCTTCAGGTATTCGCTGTATTTGGAGTCGAATTCCGCCTTTCCTGCACGGTACTGCTTTAATCCGTTCAGATATTCTTCATGGCCTTCTTCCCATTTCTTCGCAGCTTTATTGATGTTGGTGAGAGCCTCATCTTCCTTTTCCTTGCTCAGGTCAAAACCCTGTCCCAGCATCGTTAACGCATAGGAGATCATCCGGTCACCGGTCTTGATATTCAGACGTTCTCTCGTCTCTCCCTGATCATTGGCGCTGTCGATCGCCGAAACGATCGCGCTGAGATCGTCACCGCAGATCCTCTCATAGATCCTTAACAGCGTGCCGTCATCCATCCTGTTGACGTTGGTCTCCAGGTCTTTGTTCAGGGCTTCGATCTCTGAAACTTTCTGATCTTCGGGATACTGATCGACGCCGTAATACATTTCCCCGTTGTCGTCCTGGTAATTATCAAAATAGTAATAGTCGCTGAAGACGATCTCCGCATAGGATTCCATCTCATCTCCGTATTCGTTGAGCGGCTTCTCCGTCATCTCGGCGATACTCATATTCCTGACCTTGTCGATGACTGCGCTTCTCAAGGCTTTCCGGATCGTATTCTTCCTGCCTCCGTAGTTTTCCAACAGTTCCATCAAGGCTGTCTGATCGTTAGACAGATCCAGCACCTTGTCTGCCACCTGATAGATGACATTGTATTCTCTGATGGTATCGGCGACTTGATTTCTGAGGAATTCTTCCTCGCCCATCATATTGTCGGGATCCTCTTCCCGCATCCACTCCTGATAGTATCCGTAATCTTCCTTTGCCTGATCGAGATACCCGTTCGGAAGAAGTCTCTTCAGCTGTTCATAGGAAAGGGCGTTTACCTTGTTTTCGATGAAACCTTCGACATTGTCGCCGACGTCCCGGATATTGGCCCCGAGATTGTTCATCAGTTCCATCGCTCTGCTGATCTCAACATCGTTGAGACGGTCTTTCAGGATACTGCGGATCTCTTCACTGCTCGTATCGTTACCGATGCCCCAGGAAGAAGGATACTTTCCGATCAGCGATCTTAAAAAGCTGTCACTGATCACATAGTTTCCGGAACCGTCTTTCGCATACAGTTTTTCGATCAGGACTTCCCTCAGGATCTCATCATCTTCCAGGTTGACCAGTTCAAACAGAGTGCCCCCGGAACTCAGATAGAATTCCAGCATCTGTTGCGTATTCAAAGTCCTTAATCCCGCATAGATCTGCGGCCGGATCTCTTCGGTCAGGTCGATCGAGAAATCCTTGGTCAGCGGGAACTTCTTCAGGGTCAGGTTCGGATCGTCCACATCGAAGTTTTCGTTGGTCTCCCAGTCGATCCCTTCCGGTGCTTTCTGACTGGCGATCCTTCTGGCGATCAACAGCTGTCTGTATGTCACCTCCAGAGTCTTTTTCGCCTCATCCAGTTTTGCCTTGGTTTCCGCCAGTTTTGCCTGAGCGGCTTCGATCTGCGGAGTCGCCTCATCCAGCTGTTTTTTCGCATCCGCCAGTTTCTGTTTTCCGCTATCCAGCTCTTTTTTATAATCGTCCAGTTTGTTTCGGTTCTCATCGATCTGGCTCTGTCCGTCATCCAGCTGCTTCCTGGCTTCTTCCAGCTTTGCCCAGGCTTCGTCCAGTTTTTCCTGATATTCATCGATGACCTTCTGGTACTTTTCGACCTTGGCCTTGCTGCTCTTTTCACTGAGTTCTTCAAAATCATTGAGATGATCGGATACTGTGTCCTGATATCCCTTCAGATAGCGGTCGCTGTTTCCGATGTCTTTCAACAGGACTTCGATCTTTGTATAACAGTCAAGGAAGGTCTCCTTGTTGATGGCGTCCTTGGTGACGATGACATAGCGGTTTCCGGGGACCTGACCTTCGGAAGCCAGATTGTCCGGATGACAGACGATGCCGACAACGGTGAATGATTTATTCAGAAGGAAGTCGTTCGGATCTTCGATCGTCACGATATCTCCTATTCCTGCACCGATCCCCAGTGCGATATCTTCCTCGATCGCACATTCGTTTCTATTCTGCGGCAGTCTGCCGGAAAAGACCGCAGGTATATTGATCCTTTCGGTCAGCGATACGACATCGACCGCTTTTGAATCATTGCGGAAGTTCAAGGAAAGACTGACGCTGTAGATCCCCTCCGCATCTTTTACGCTTTCGACTTTGCGTATCTCTTTTTCATCGTTTTCATCGAAGAGGACTGTCGAATACAGTTCGATGTCTCTGTAATTCGTCTCTCCGTAGATCTTGTTCGCATCATCATAAAGGGATTTCGAAGAAAAACGGACACCCAAAAAGGCCGTGATCGCCATCATTGCGATCACAACGATCGACAGCCACGAGATCAGCTGACCTTTGATATTCCGTAACAGGTCTTTCAGCTGTGTCTTCTTCATTTACCAGGACAGCTCCTTCGCATGTAACGGATGGATATTTCGCTTTATGGATGCGATCTTTCCGGATCGCAGTTTAATGACACGGTCGGCCATCTTTCCGATCTCCGGGTTATGTGTGACCATCATGACCGTAGTCCCTTTTTCTTTGACGATATCTTCGATCACATTCAGTACTTCAATACTGGTGGAAAGATCCAAGGCGGCAGTCGGTTCATCTGCCAGGATCAGTTTCGGATTCTTTACGATCGCCCGGGCGATGGATACACGCTGCTGCTGTCCGCCGGAAAGCTGTGACGGATAGTTATCCGCTCTTTCTTCCAGGCCGACCAGTTTGATCGCTGTTTCCGGAGGCATCGGATCGTCGACGAGTTCGGAGATGAATTCCACATTCTCTACTGCCGACAGGTTGGGCATCAGATTGTAGGACTGGAAAATGAACCCCACATACTGTCTCCGGAATGCCGTCAGTTCATGGTCGGTCGGCTTGGAGAAATCCTTTCCTTCGATCAGCAGCTGACCGTCTGTCAGATAATCCATCCCGCCGATAATGTTCATCATGGTCGACTTTCCGCATCCAGATTCACCGAGCACGACGACGAATTCATTCTCATAGATCTCCAGATTGATCCCCTTCAGTACCTGCAGGACGCCGTCACCGGACGGGAACTCCTTGGTGACGTTCTTTAAGGACGCCAGGACCTTCTTGGTCTCGCCCGTTTCGACGATCAGTCCTTTCTCATCGATGGTGATCGCTGCCAGAGAAGCCATGTGTTCGCACAGTTTCCGCTCTTCTTCGTTGTAGCTTTCGCCGTCTTCTTTATTGACGATCAGCACACAGCCGATCGTTTCTTTCAAGTTGTTCAAAGGAACGCAGATCAGGGTCTTCGTCTTCAGTCCGTAATCGTCAAAGACGGTCGGTTCAAAACGCGGATCGTTTTCCGCATCCTCGATCATGATCGACTTTCCGGTCTTGGTCACCAGTCCTTCGATCCCTACCCCGTTTTCGACGGAGATGTTTGAGATATCCGCCGGACCGATATGAAAGATCGGATGCAGTTTATCCGTCTTCTCATCCAGATACCAGATCGCTCCCGCCGTCGAATGAAGTTCCCTTACGATGATCTGCAAGCTTTCCGCCAGCGCATCATCCAGTTGGTCGACTTCAAGTAAAGCCTCCATGATTCTGTAGGTCGTTTTGGTGTAACGGTCAGATACTTCAGCCATATACTCTCTCCTTGTCCCCTGTTATTACTATTAATTATATTATGAACTTCATCCCTTGAAGTTTACGTTTTCGACTGTGTCTGTTTCTCTTTTCCCTTTGTCGTCAGGACTCCTGAAAAGAATATATAATGAGATTGTAACCATCATGAAGCATTTCTGGACGCATAAAGACAATATCCCCGAAGGTTTGGGATACGGACAGTTCAAACCGGGCCATTTTCTGTGGCTCACGTTCACTGTCGTCCTGACGGTCCTGTATACCCTGGCTTATAAAAACGCCGAACTCTCGACAAGAGTGATCCTGATGAGATCTTTGGGTGCGATCCTCATCCTCAGCGATGTCATCAAGATGTTCGTCCTCAGAAGATCCGATGTCGTCTTCACCGATTATCTGCCTCTGGAAGTCTGCAGCTTCGGTGCCTACTTCATCGTCCTGGATTCGATCTGGTATGACGGTTCCTTCTTCCTGCAGATGCTGCTGATCCTCTTCCTGCCGGCCGCCATCATGGCTGTCCTCGTTCCGACGACGACACCGCTGCCTGTGTGGAATTTCTATACGATCCATCAGTTCCTCTATCACGGACTGATCATCGCCTACATCGTCGCCCGCTTCGTCTGCAATGAGATCCCGCTCGGTTATTCCGGCGTTCTGGCATCCATCCCCAAGATCCTGGTCCTGATCGGGATCATGTATGCCGTAGACAGGATATTCAACAAGAACTTCATGTTCCTGCGCGATCCTTACGGCAATCCTTTGCTGCAGCTGATCTGGGACAAGACACAGAACGGACGTTTCTATACGCTCGGACTGATCTGTTTTGCCATTGTCGTCATCCACGTCTTCTATCTGCTGTTCAAGATCATCTCACTGATATTCATCCATTGATTTTCTATCTGACCAAGGTCAACCGATATTCCTGAACTTCACCGTCAAAGAAAGGACAGAAACCATGATCGATTTTGATTGTCTGTTATGTCACCACGGAAAGTGCTCAAAAGCCTGTGGTCTATTGGAACCTCACAAGATCCTGAGGAACCTTTATTTCGACAACAGGGAAGTTGCTGAAAACAAGCTGAGCGGAACGCTTCCCTGCACGGATTGCGACGCAAGATGTGAAGATGCCTGTCCGGAACATGTCCGTATCAAAGACATCCTGACTTCACTGAAACGAGAGAAACAGGAAAAGATCGAACTGGATTACAGTCGCCTTAAGACGGATTTCTGCGGTATCCCTTTGGAGAATCCCTTCCTTCTGTCCTCTTCCATCGTAGCTTCCAATTACGAGACCTGTGCCCGTGCCTTCGATATGGGTTGGGCAGGAGCAGCCTTCAAGACAGTCTGCCTGATGGATATCATCGAAGCGTCTCCTCGTTTCTCTGCCGTTCGCGGCGACAATCACCGGATCATCGGTTTCAAGAACATCGAACAGCTTTCCGATTATGAATTGAAAGAGAATATCGAAACATTCAAACGTCTGAAGAAAGACTATCCAGACAAGTTCCTGATGGTCTCGATCATGGGAAGGAACGAAGAAGAGTGGGCGTATCTGACCGATGTCATGAATGATGCCGGTGTCGATGCCCTGGAACTCAATTTCTCCTGCCCGAACATGACCGCGGAAAACACCGGCAGCGATGTCGGACAGATCCCGGAACTGGTGGAACGTTACACCAGAGTCGTCAGAGAACACACGAAGATCCCTTTCATCGCCAAGCTGACGCCAAACGTCACCCACATCGAGGAGAGCGCCGACGCGGCGATCCGCGGAGGGGCAGACGGTGTCGCTGCCATCAATACGATCAAGAGTCTGATCGAAGTCGAAGTCGATCCGACCAATGAGACCTTTCACGCATCGATCGGCGGATACTCCGGAAAAGCCGTCAAACCGATCGCCCTTCGCTTCATCGCAGAACTCGGAAAAGACGAAAATCTCAAAGGACATCACATCTCCGCCATGGGCGGGATCGAGACCTGGAAGGACGCCCTGGAATTCATCGCCTTAGGCGCAGGCACCGTTCAAGTCACGACGGCAGTCATGCAGTACGGATACCGACTGATCGACGAACTGAAAGACGGAGCCGTCCTCTACATGATGAAAAACGATATCGCTTCGATCAAAGATCTCTGTTATACCGCACTCGACAATGTCGTTCCTGTCGAAAGTCTTGACCGTTCCTATATCATCTATCCGAGATTCATCAGAGAGAGATGCGTCGGATGTGAACGCTGCTACGTCTCCTGTATGGACGGAGGACATCAGGCGATCCGTTTCGTTGACGGACATCCGCAGCTGGATCCGAAGCGGTGTGTCGGCTGTCATCTTTGCGTTCTGGTCTGTCCGAAAGAAGCGATCGTTTCTTCAGAGATCCGCGTTCCGAAAAAGGATATTGGGACGCATTGATATCACTAATACTTCGTATACAAAAAAGCCTTTATTCAAAGGCTTTTTTGTTTCACTATGGCAACAGATGACTATTCCGCAGTTTCCTGTGTTTCCTGAGCTTCCCGTGGCTCGAGAGGCTGTCCGCAATTGGTACAGAACCTGCTTCCTTCTTCTACAGGCTCATGACAGTTCGGACATGTCAGCTGTTCCTTGACCGGTTCGATCGGTTTCTCCGGAAGTTTGGCACCACATGAGCTGCAGAACGCAGAACCACTTTCGATCTCTGCTCCGCAGTTCGGACATACTTCTGTGCCCTTGATCGCTCTGATCTGTTCCCTGTAACGTCTGATCAGTTCTTCGCTGGAAGCGATCGCTTCAAAGTATTTTGCGAAGCGTTCATCGTTGTTTTCGTTTCCGGCTTCATAGAAGGCTTTGCCCAGACTGGTGTAGAAGTCTTTGATCTTTCCTTCTTCAGCGGTAATAGCGCTGTTGAGTTTCGCTGTTTCCGTAAACTCCTTCGTCTTTGCGACCGCAGTATTGCCGGCTTCCGCCAGCTTCTTGCTCATATCATCAAAAAATCCCATATCTATTCCTCCTTCTGACTTTCATCAGTCTTTTCCTGTACAGGCTCTACTGCCGTTCCGCAATCCGGACAGAACTTGGCTCCCGGCTTCAGGATCTTGCCGCAGTTCTTGCATTTGATCACGCCCGGCTTTGCTTTCCCGCAGGAGAAGCAGAAACTTGCGTCTTCTTTATTCCGATTGCCGCACTCAGGGCAGATCCAGTCATTGCCTTTCAATGTCTGGGAGACACTCTTGGTAACGGAAGAGACCTTCTGAGTGATCGCTTCCGTCGGGATCTTGTCCATTCCTGTCTTCACCAGATCTCCGGCTGCAGCGACAGCTGAGGAGAGTTTGGCGTTGTTTCCGATCTTCACACCGGAGAGATCAAGTATGGAAGGGATCGCCAGGAGCAGGGAAAGGATCGCCCAGAACGTGACACTGACATTGACCTTGAAACTGGAAGTATCATAAAAATAGTAGTACAGCGAATTCGTAAACGAACTGATCGTTTCGTTCAGTCTTGAAGTCAGAGTCAGCGTGACGATGAACAGGATCACTTTCGTGACGAGGAACGGGATCCTCAAGCCTTTATACTTGTCGATCACGACGGATGCGACCAAAGCGAAGAAGGAGATCCAATGCAGGATATACAGGATGTGATATGCGTTCAGAGCGCCTCTGATGCTCTGGACTGTTTTGTATTCAGTCGCCTGCGTTATATCATAATTCCATTCTTTCGCTTCCTTCTTGAAGGCGTTGATCAGTTTCCCCAGGAAAGATCCAAATGTCTTGGCGAGATGGTTGCTTTCGCTTGCGCTCAGTTTCAGATCGGAGATCGCTTTGACAGACTTGTTCAGATCTTTTCTGTTGATGGTCAGGCCGTAATATTCTGCGCTGTCAACAACATCCTCTAACGCGTCTTCTGCGCCTTCTTCCAGATATTCCTTGATATAGTTGAGAGTCTCCTTATCCTTGACGCCTTTGGCATCTAAAGACATCCACGGAGTAAACAGCAGCAGCATCGACAGTGCCGCAGCGATCAGGCCCAAATAAGAATTACTGTTTTTATTGTTCATAACTTCCTCCCCTAATTCTTTTTAAACGTCGTCCATTCGCCTTCCTTGGAAGCGATATACATACCGTCACCGATCTCCAGCCAGGTATATCCCTCTGCCTCTGTGGTGCTGTATACGAGATAGGTCTTGTTCTTTTCCGCATATCCGACTTCCCTGGCGGATGTCGACGGCTTTTCTCTGATCCTGAGTTTTTCAACCAGGGAGACAACTGTTCCGATACTTCCGTCCATTACCGGTGCATCGTAGTTTTTAAAGAACTCTATATTGTATTGAGGGTAAAAAGAAGCTACCTGTTCTGCCTGTGGCTGGTCTCCGGAAAGATAGTATCCACCGTCTATGTCATCGCTCATCAACGAACCGTCTCCGCCACGAACAAGATCGTGGACCCTCGCAGCGTACTCGTAACCGCCTCTTTCAAAAACGACCAGGAGACAGAAGTTCTGATTGCCCGATGCGACTTCTGTCGGCTTGAGTGTGGCTTTATAAACGGCCGTTATATTTGAATTTGTATAATAATAGAACAGCGATGCCAGGTCGTCGAGATCGCTTTCTGTGATCTCGGACAGGGAATTGATATACCGAGCAAACCTTCCGGCCTTTAATTCCTGGTCATAGACAGCAGGGACCTTTTTCTCTTTCGCAAGATTGTCTTTCAGTGTCTGATCAGGCATCCCGATCACATGATAGGTATCGCCTTCAGACAGTGAACCGGAATTGTCAGAGAAATAGAAGCGGTAAGATCCAAGATACTGGTTATTCTGAATGACATCATAGTAACCCGTATAGGTACTCTTCATATAATAGGTGTTATCGATATTGACTTCGCTCGGCAGTTTGTCGTCAAACTCGACGCAGCCTGAACCTTCGATACCCTGACATACGACGTGATCTGCGATGTCAGGGACCACAAACTCAATGATCTCTCCTTCTTCCAGACCGGATACCTTATATGTCGTATCCTCGGCCATTTTGATCTCAAGGAGTTTCTGAACATCGTCCCACTCGGCGTCTTCCATCCCGTAGTCATACCAGAACTGTCCGGGGAAGAAACTGACTTTGATCTCATCGCCGTTCTTTAAACCGTCGGTACGGTCTGCTGTCGTCCAGCTGATGTAATAACTCGGATCGGCCAGTCTGTTTCGATCGTAAATATGGAACGGACTGTCAGAAGATCTTTCGATCAGCTCCAGCGCTCTGTCTGCGAGCTCATCTGTGTCGATCTTCTCCGTCATATAACCGTAATCGATATTGAATCTTGCGGCACCGTCACCGTTGAGCCTTCCTTCTTCCATCTCGACCGTCAAAAACTTGTTCGGATCGATACGGACTCTCCGGTTCAAAAACAGGACAACTCCCAATACGATCACCGCCAACACGCAGAGTACCGTCACGATCTTCTTCAGATCGATACTGACTGCGGGTGTTTTTTTCTCCGCGATCGTTGTTTTAACAGTCAGATCCTGCTGTTTGCCGCAATAACCGCAGAATTTTGCGTTATCAGGAATTTCCTTTCCACAATACTGGCACTTCATATACTTATCCTCCGTAAATGTAACTGACTCTAATTTTTATTTTACCATGTTTTGATATAGTAGGCCTGATTTGAACCTTCACCCGGGCGTATGACTTCCCCCGCTTCGATATAAGTTCCGATCTTCAGCTGTCCGACGTTATTGTATGACTGCTCATCCTCGGCTTTTACGGTCTTTGTATGATTGACGTTGATGACGCTTGTCATAACATGCAGCACCATTATCACAAGTGTTATATTCTTTAATGATCTCTTCATATATCTGCTCCACACTTAAAATACAAAACGTTACACCGTTCTAACACCTCAGGAACGCTCCTTGATGTAAAGCTTATAGTGTATTACAGTATATCAGCTTCTCTGCAACTGTAGAAAAAGGTGATCTTTACGATCACCTTTCGTCTTGTCTCTTGTCTTTGTTTTTTTATACTTCTGCCAGTTCCAGGTTTTCTTCTTCCTCCTTGTTTTCTTTCTTGTTTCTGGTGATGAATGCCAGGACCAGGTTGATCAGGGCGATGATGACCATCATCAGTGTGTATCTGTCAATGAGTACCATTGCGTTTCTCATATCTTCGGTAAGGATGAAGGCGATCACGGAGACGACCATCGGGATGATTCCCAGGAACTTGGACCACTTGCGTCCGTTCTTGTTTTCTTCTTCGTCTTCGTTCTCTTCTTCTTCGTTTTCATCTTTCTTTCTGAAGAAGCTGATCCCCATGAACAGGCCGGTCAGGATCGTTACGATCATGGCGAGCAGATTGTATAATGCCCAGGACTTGTATTCTGCCTTCGGTACTGCCGTCTCTTCGATGACGATCTCAGCGACAGCTTCCTGTTCCTCGATCTTCACTTCCGGTTCAGCTGTTGGAGTCGGAGTGTCGACGATCTGCACATCTGCCTGCTTCGGAGTGCTGGCCGGTGTAGGTGCGACCGGTGCGACCGGGGTCGTATTGTCTGTCTTGTCTTCAACGACTACCGGAATCATCTCTGCATCGTACTGTGCGATGTATTCCTGGTCTTCCTTCACTTCGCTGAGTTCTTTAGACCAGCCCTTGAATGTGTAACTGTATCTTCCGTCGCTTGCCTTGACCGGCTCTTTACCCTCGTAGGAAGCCATAGTTCCGTATTCGACTTTCTCATCCAGTTCGAGGACGGTACCGTCATCGTTCAGGAATCTGACAGTGTAGGTGTTGATCTCGAAGGAACCTTTTACGATCACGTTGTTGGAAGGCATCTGGAAATCTTCAGCGTTCCAGCCTGAGAAGCTGTAACCTTCCAGGACTGCATCTTCTTCGATCTTTACATCTGCTCCGAAGAGATAGCTCTTGGTTTCCGGTAATGCCGGTGCGTTTTCCGGAGCGTTTTCATATTCGTAAGAGACTTCGTAGCTGTTTCTGTTGTAGTAGAGATCCAGGACGAGACCTGCTTTTGCAGTTGCACTCATCTGGCTGTTCTCATCGAAGGAGAATCCTTCGTATTCCTTTGCGTTTGCGTTTACCTGTGTGTTGACGATGATGTCATCGAAATGTTCTGTTTCTTTTAAGGAATAGCTTCCGTCCAGTTCCTGTGTGTAATGATGTACTTCATAAGATGTTGAGTAGACTGCATACAGGTCAACGATCTTCTGCTGGACCGGATCGCAGGTCAGAGCCGGTAAAGTGTAGACTGTATCGTTTGCGATCATGTTTCCTTCTGCATCGCTCCAGCCCAGGAATGTGCAGCCGCTTTCTTCCGGTGCGTTATATCCGTAGGCGTTCAGGTCTTCGTATGCTTCGTTGGTGGAGACGATCGAACCGTCGATACCGTGATAGCGAACGGTCACGGATGGCTGCCACATCGCATAGAGCTTCACTTCTTTTGTTTTGCCTTCGCCGATCTCTGATGCCTTGATGGAGTACTTATCTCCTGCGTAGTAGATCTTGCCTGTTTCTGCATCCTGCCAGTACATGAACTGGTAGTGTGCCTTCGCATCTGGAGTTCTCAGTTCGTTGGTGTATGTGGTGAAGGATCCTGCTGTATTTGCCCAGGAACCGGAACCGGTAGAGATCCTGTCGATCTTGTAGTAGTTCAATTTCGCTGCTTCGATGATTTCGTAGATCGGATGAACATAGATGGTCGTTTCTTCATTGAAATCATCGTAGTGCAGTTCCATCGGGATGCTTACGAGCGTTCCGTCTTCGTAGGCCCAATTGCCTGTGAAGTGGTACTTTGTGCCTTTTACCGAGAAGTCTTTGTATGTGACCTGATTGTTGAATTTGGCCGCTAAGATCCTCCAGGTATGTGAGTTTGCGGAGAGCGTTGAAGATGCACTGCCGGTCTTGGTCGTGCCGTTGGTGTTCATGATGTCGACGAACTTGACGGTGACTTTGATCTTTTCCGGTTTCGGTGCGACCTCTTCGATCACTGCTTCTTCAATGACTTCAGCCTTTGCTGCTTCGTTGGTTTCGACAACAGCCTTTTCTTCAGCCTTGACTTCCTCTTTCTTTTCTTCTTTGACTGCAGGAGCTTCTTCCTTCTTTTCTTCAACGGAAACTGCTTCCTGTGTCGCTGCCGGAGCTTCTTCCTTTTTCGCTTCTACTGCGATCTCAGTCGGAATCTCTTCCTTCATTTCTTCAGAAGCCTGGATGTTCTCCTGAACAGCTTCGCTTACTTCTGCTTCGATCTCGTCGGCGTAGATAGCGCCCGGGATCATATTGACGATCAATAATGTGCTGAGTGCGGATAAGAGTATTCTTTTGAATGTGTTCTTCATTCTTCTGTCCTCCTTATGTCTGTATAGTACTTTGAGCGCTATATAACAAAGAGTCTAAAAACAGATTTACGAACGGTTTTTAATGTTTATTTATAGATTTTTTTGTATTTTTCGATGAATTCCTCCTATTTGATCTGAAAATCGGACCGAAATCCGGTATAACCCATCAGAAAAACCCTTGTTTAAGGGTTTCTGTTTTCGTTGTTATTTATATATCAATATAAAAAAGACTCCCGCCATTCGGCGAGAGTCGATTTCATATACGATTCTTCTTTAATGAGTGTCCATGTATTCCTGGATCGTCTCAGTATTGAATTTGGTTACGTAGTATTCGTACTGCTTCAGATCGTTCAGCTGATCGTTATATACACCGCGGCAGAGGTCGAACTGCTTGGATACGCCGTCAGGATCATAAGTTCCGGTCGCTCTGATGAGGCCTTCGCCCTGAGCTGTCTTCAGCATTCTTTCACCGAGCATCGTATCGATATCGCCGGAGAAGATACCGAAGTTCTCTCTGTCGATCTGATCGTAAGTGAGCAGTCTTTCGTCAGCCTGTAGGGACATTGAAGCAAAGTGGCAGATAACGACCTGAACATCCGGGTGCTCCAGCATCATTGTATCGACCATACCAGGAAGCGTAGTGTTGTAATCGTTATCCAATTCATATTCTTTAACAACTTCGATCTTTGAGCATTTTGCCAGAGTATCTCTGACGCCATTGTCTCTCTGAACATCATCTTCTGTTGTCGGCAGAGTGAACATAACAGCCTTGATCGAACCATCAGCTGCATCAGGATACTTTTCATTGACCCAGTCGACCGCATTTTCTGCCATAGCCTGACCGATCGTGTACTGATTGGCAACAGCGACGTTATCGTATGCGTCAATATCAGACGGAGCAGTTGCGAAGAAGCTCATAACGATCCCCTGTTCACGCAGACGCTTGCAGACATCATTCAATGCATCCGGTTCGCCGGCATAGGAAATGATGTGAGTAACGCCCATCGTAGCAAAGTTCTCCATCTGCTGGATCTGAGTCGTCGTATCGAATTCATAGCTGGTGATCTCGGCTTTCCAACCTAAATCTTCAGCCTGTTTTTTGAAGACATTGGCAGCCCAGTCAAAGAACTCGATCTGTGTCGTAGGCCAAACGATAGCGAGATAATTCTGCTTTTCTGTTTCGCCTTCAGACTCATTGTTTCCTGAACCACCCGAATTGCAGGCAGCCAATGAAACAACCATCAGAACAACAAGCAAGACTTTCAGTAATTTTTTCATTTTCCTCTCCTTCTTTTCTTTATTTACAGGAACGTCGTTCCTATAAACCTGATTAAAGTTTTTCATCGATGACTTTCTGGTGAGAAAGCTGATAGACATCGAAGCCGATCGCCGCCAGCATGATGATACCCTTGACGACATACTGCAGATAGATACCGAATCCTGCCAGCTGCATGCCGTTGCCCAGAATGGCCATGATCAGGATGCCGGCTACGACACCGCTGAGTCTTCCTTCTCCGCCTCTCACCGAAACGCCGCCAAGCAGGATACCGGTGATGACAGTGAATTCAGTTCCCGGACCGGTACTGCTGTTGACTGAACCAAGTCTTGAGATCAGCATCACTGTAGAGATACCGACAAAGACTCCCGCGATCGCACCGATCATCAGTTTTGTCTTGTTGACATCGATGCCCGCCAGACGGGAAGCGTCTTCGTTTCCGCCCAAAGCATATATGTGTCTTCCCCAATATGTCTTTGTCAGAAACAGTTCCATCGTTATGGCAAACACCAGCATAAGAACGATAGCCAGCGGAAACTTGGTTCCGGGCAGATTTCCCTGTCCGATGAATTTGAATTCATCAGGGAAATTCGAAATGGCTTTGGAACCGGATATGGTGTAGCTTATACCCTGATAGAGCATTGAAGTTGCTGTCGTGACCATCAGCAGGCCAATGCCCAGTTTGATCGAAAGGATCATATTCAGCTCATTCAGAAGGACACCGAGGACGATTGCGAGGACGATCATCGGCACCGTTCCGATATTATAATCCCTGTTCAAAAGAGCGATCAGGATACCGATCGTAGCCATCTGATGGCCTACGGAAAGGTCGATCTGACCCGACATCATAACAAAGGTGATGCCGATGGCACAGACGATGACGAAAGCGTTCTGATTCAGGATATTGATAATGTTCTGTATCGTAAAGAAATGCGGTGAAAAAAACGAGAAGATCACCGAGATGACCAGCAGGATAAGCCAAGGCATGTTATTCTTGGCGGCTTTCTGCAATGTGTTCACAACATCTTTATTGTTCATGTTTCTACTCCTGTGTGATTCCTGACGCCATTTCCAGGACTCTGTGCTGATTGAAATCTGCTTTTTTGACTTCCCCCATCTTTCTGCCTTCATGCAGGACGACGATGCGGTCAGACATACCCAGCAACTCTTCCATTTCGGATGAGATCATAATGATCGAAACGCCGTTGGCGATCAATTCGTTCATCAGACGGTATATCTCCTGTTTCACACCGACATCGATACCTCGGGTCGGTTCATCGAAGATGATGATATCAGTATTCAAAGCGAGCACTTTGGCTAAGGCGATCTTCTGCTGGTTTCCGCCGGACAGGTTTCTGACCAGCTGATGTCTTCCTGCTGTCTTGACCCGAAAGCGATCGATCATCTCCTTCGCCAGATCATCGAGTTTAT
>CADCRE010000178.1 GCA_902803785.1 uncultured Erysipelotrichaceae bacterium | reverse complement strand
TCCGTAACACTTGCGGCAGATACCGTCCTTGCACTTGCAGGTGAAGGAGTTACGGATGTTCATGCCCTTGATACCGGCAGCGATGATCTTGTCAGCGACAGCTTCATCGATGAATTCGTCTTCACCGATGATGATCTCGCCTGTTTCAGGATCCGCGATCTCTTCCTTGGAGTAACGGCCGACGATACGGTCATAGAATTTCTCGATCGTGGAGTTATCCTTCTGATCGACGATATCCGTGACGTAGTATCCCTGGTCGGTATGACAATCTTCTTCCATGATCATGACATCCTGAGCGACATCGACCAGTCTTCTGGTCAGATAGCCTGACTCGGCTGTCTTCAGAGCGGTATCGGTCAATCCTTTACGCACACCGTGGGTGGAGATAAAGAACTCGGATACGTTCAGACCTTCACGGAAGGAAGAATAGATCGGGACTTCGATGATCGAAGGCTGGTATTCCTTCTTGGATTTCGACTGTGTCGGTCTACCCATCAGACCACGCATTCCGGCCAGCTGGGTAAAGTTGGACTTGTTACCACGGGCACCGGAAACGGAAGACATGTTGATCGGTGACTTTCTCGGCAGGTTATCCATGACGTCATCACCGATCGCATTCGTCGTATCAGCCCACAGCTTGGAGAAGTGCTTTTCCCATTCAGGGAGAGTCAGCTGACCTCTCTTCAGCAGGTTCTGCAGGACATCGGCTTTCGCCTTTGCTTCTTCGACGAACTTCTGCTTGTGCGGCGCAACGTTGATATCTGCCAGGGAGATCGTCATACCCGCAACTGTCGAGTATTCGAATCCCAGATCCTTGATCGCATCCAGGACATCGGAGGAACCTTCTGTCTTGTATCTCGCGAAGACTTCCGCGATGACCTTGGACAGGTTCTTCTTCGTGAATTCCGGAGCGATCTTCAGACCCTTGATATACTTCTTGATATCAGTTCCGAATTCCACGAAATTCTTTTCGTTGGTCTTCTTCAGGGAATCGCCCTGTACATCGTTGATGTACGGGAAATCCTTCGGGAACTTATCATTGAAGATCAGTTTACCGATGGTCGTAACCAGATACATGTTGTTCTGCTTTTCCGTGAAATCGGTCTTGTGCAGGGATGCTGCCGGCAGAGCGACACGGGTATGCAGATGGACTTCCTTGTTCTGATAAGCCATCAGAGCTTCATTGAAATCCTTGTAGACGTGGCCTTCATTGTCACCGAACTTTCTCCACATCGCAGCGCCTTCCTTGTCACCTAAGGCGTCAAGTGCGTCTGCTTTCTCATAGAATTCCTCTGCGGTCTCTTCCATGTTCAGATAGAAGTTACCGAGGACCATATCCTGAGAAGGAGTAACGATCGGTTTGCCATCCTTCGGACCAAGGATGTTGTTGGAAGCCATCATCAGGATCTCTGCTTCCGCTCTCGCCTCTTCGGACAGAGGGAGGTGGACAGCCATCTGGTCACCGTCGAAGTCGGCGTTGAATGCCGTACATACCAACGGATGCAGACGGATCGCTCTACCTTCAACGAGCTTCGGCTTGAACGCCTGGATACCCAGACGGTGAAGTGTCGGAGCACGGTTCAGGAATACCGGATGATTATCCATGATCTCTTCCAGGACATTCCAGATCAGCGGATCGAATTTCTCGATCATCTTCTCTGCAAACTTGCTGGACTGAGCGATCTTCTGATTGACCAGTTCGTTGATGACGAACGGTTTGTATAACTGAATGGCCATCTCTCTTGGGATACCGCACTGGTACATCTTGAGATCCGGACCGACCGCAATAACCGATCTTCCTGAGAAGTCGACACGCTTACCTAAGAGGTTCTGTCTGAATCGACCCTGCTTACCCTTTAAGGAATGAGACAGAGATTTCAGCGGCCTGTTTGCGGAACCCTTGACCGGGTTTCCTCTTCTGCCGTTGTCGATCAGAGCGTCGACTGCTTCCTGCAGCATACGTTTTTCGTTCTGAACGATGATGCTAGGAGTGCCGATCTCCAGAAGTTTCTTCAGACGGTTGTTACGGGTGATGACTCTTCTGTAGAGATCGTTCAGATCGGAGGTAGCGAAACGTCCGCCGTCCAGCTGCAGCATCGGCCTGAGATCAGGCGGGATGACCGGCAGTACTGTCAGCACCATCCATTCCGGCTTGTTTCCGGAATCGACGAAGGCGTTGATCGTCTCCAATCTCTTGATCAGTTTCTTGCGCTTGTCACCCTGAGCCTTTTCCAGCTCCTTGGTGATCGCCTGTTTTTCTTTTACGACATCGACCTGTTCGAGCAGAGTCTTGATCGCTTCCGCACCTGTCTGGGCCTTGAACGCATCCTTGCCGTAGAGAGCTTCGTAATTTCTTACTTCCATCTCGGACAAAGCCTGCTTGTATTCCAGACCGGTCTTGGAACGGTCACCCGGGTCAGTGACGATCCAGGTCACGAAGTATACGACTTCTTCCAGGATCTTCGGAGAGACGTTGAGCACCAGACCCATTCTGGAAGGGATACCCTTCAGATACCAGATATGAGCGACCGGAGCTGCCAGGGAGATGTGTCCCATACGCTCTCTTCTGACGGATGACTTGGTGATCTCGACACCGCATCGGTCACAGACGACGCCTTTGTAACGGACTTTCTTATACTTTCCGCAGTAACATTCCCAGTCCTTCGTCGGACCGAAGATCCGTTCACAGAACAGACCGTCGCGTTCCGGCTTCTGGCTGCGGTAGTTGATAGTCTCCGGCTTTGTGACTTCACCGTGGGACCATTCCAGAATACGTTCCGGAGAGGCTAAACTGACTTTGATCGCTTCAAACTTGTTCTTTGCCATGTCTATACCTCCTCATCACTATCATAGAAGCCCATAACAGCTTCCAGTGTGTCATCATCCAGGGAATCTCTGACTTCGAGACCTTCTGTATCTTCAACGACAGTTGCGTCAGAAGCTCTCTCGACATCGCGTTCATCTTCATCGGAACGGGAGATGCTGACTTCATTTCCGTCCGCATCCAGCATCCTGACATCCAGTGCCAGGGCCTGCAGTTCGTTCTTCAGGACATTGAAGGATTCAGGAATACCCGGTTCCGGGATCCTGCGGCCCTTGATGATCGCATCGTAAGTCTTTGTACGTCCGTTGATATCATCGGATTTGACCGTCAGGATCTCTTCCAGAGTATGAGCAGCGCCATACGCCTCCAGAGCCCAGACTTCCATTTCACCGAATCTCTGACCACCGTTCTGTGCTTTACCGCCTAACGGCTGCTGAGTTACCAGGGAATACGGACCTGTCGCACGGGCATGCAGCTTATCATCGACCATGTGGGCCAGCTTGATCATGTACATGACACCGACGGCGATCCTTTCGTCATAAGGTTCACCGGTCTTGCCGTCACGAAGGACGATCTTGCCATCCATGGATGTCTGAGCTTCCTTCATGATCTCCGTCAGTTCTTCGTTGGTGATACCGTCGAAGACCGGAGTCGCAAATTTGACCGGTTTGCCCGTCTTCTCACTCAAAGCCTTGGCAGCCATACCCAGATGGATCTCCAGGACCTGACCGATGTTCATACGTGAAGGAACACCGAACGGGTTCAGCATGATGTCAACCGGTGTGCCGTCCGGCATGAACGGCATATCTTCGATCGGCAGGATCTTGGATATGACACCCTTGTTTCCGTGTCTTCCGGCCATCTTGTCGCCTTCAGAGATCTTACGTTTCTGAACGACATAGACCTTGATGACTTCTGTCACGCCCGGACCGAGATCGTATCCGTCAGATCTCTTGAAGACTCTGACCGACTGAACGATACCGGCACCGCCGTGCGGAACTCTGAGTGAATTATCTCTGACTTCGTGTGATTTCTCACCGAAGATCGCTAATAACAGTTTTTCTTCCGGCGAAGCGTCGGACTGTCCTTTCGGAGTGACCTTACCTACAAGGATGTCACCCTCCTTGACTTCCGCACCGACCATGACGATACCTCTGGAATCCAGGTTGCGGCATGCGCCTTCCTGAACGTTCGGGATATCTCTGGTGATCTCTTCTTCACCGAGTTTCGTCTTTCTCTTTTCGAT
>CADCRE010000177.1 GCA_902803785.1 uncultured Erysipelotrichaceae bacterium | reverse complement strand
TACCGCGACTATCCGAGCGAACGCTCCCACATGGACTGGGAACAGCTGGATGACTACATTTCCTGCGTCCTGGAACTGAAAGAAAAGTATAAGGACAGGATCGAGATCCATCTCGGACTGGAAAGCGAATACTACGACTACTGTCATGACGAGAGAAAAGAACTGAAAGACAGAGTGGAATATCTCCTGCTCGGTCAGCATTTCTCCGATCCTCTGGGAAAACAGACGAGTTACTTCAAACAGAATACCGAAGAGGAGATCATGGCCTATGCGAAATCCGTATGTGAAGCACTGGATACCGGACTCTTCACCTATCTGGCTCACCCGGATGTCTTCATGAACCGACAGACGGAATTCTCAGAAGCCTGTGAAAAAGCGGCACACCTGATCGCCGCAAAAGCTGTCGAAAAGAATATCCCTCTGGAAGTCAATATCCGCGGTTCCGTCAGAGGCAAGATGCCTTTCCCGCAGGGAGAACGCTTCTACTACCCGCACAGGGAATTCTGGAAGATCGCTTCCCAGTATCCGATCACCTGTGTCGTAGGTGTCGATGCCCACGATCCAAAGGATCTGATCCGGGCACGGGATCTCACGGAAGCCTGTCTGGAAGAACTGAAGGATCTGAATCTGCACTTTATTGAAAGTCCGTTACTGTAAAAGAAAAAAGCCGTTCAGGCTTTTTTCAGTATGTCATCGAATAAACGGTCCAGCGTCTTCTCATCGAAGGAAGTACCGAGGTAGTAACACCTTCCCTTTCCGTAGCGATTGCGCGTCGCTGCCGCATATTTCCCGAACGGATTGTCTTTCCAGTCGACCAGGACTTCCGCATCGGTCACTGTCAGCAGTTCCTCGAAGACCGTTCCGTATCCTTCCAGATCTCCGCAGGCACAGGAACTCTTCTGTCCGCTGAGCAGCGATTCGTGTTCCTCCACCATGGAACCGGTCAGATCCGTCAGACCCACAGGCATCCTTTCGTTGAAGACGAGATTGTTGTCGATATCCTTCCAGGCTGTCCTGGCTGTCATGACGACCGTTCCGCCTTCTTTCACGTACTTCTTCAGACGCTCCTTGAATCCGTCATCCATGACGATCATATACGGCAGAATGACTGTAGAATACATCCCGAAGTCTTCGGAAGAATCGATGATATCGCAGTTCAGTCCTCTGCGATAGAGCTGCGCATAGAGTTTCTGACATTCCTTCTCATAATTGAAGACATCCGACTGCCTCTGGATCCGCATGGAAGACTTGGAGTCATAGTCATACACCATACAGACATCGGATTTCGGATATTCAATATCTCTCTGTGACGCTTCCTTGAAGAAGGACTGCGTCTCATAATACTTCCTTCTCTTCACATTGTCCGCATCCAGGATACCGAAACAGAACTGTTCCGCACCCTTGGTGAAACCGCGGTAACGGAAGAAGAACAGAGATTCCACGCCGTGATCCAGAGAAGACAGAGCCCATCTCTTGGCCTCATCCGGTTTCGGCGCATAACCGATATCGTTATGTCCCTGCTGGCCCATGATGGCTTCCGTGACCCAGATCTTCTCTCTGCGGAAACCTCTCGCAAAATCGACGGAGAAGGCCAGATCGCTGTCCGACATCGGCGCAGGCTGACCTCCCCAGACCGGATAGTTGTTGTAGGAGACGAAATCCAGTTTCTTCGCGATCTCGAACGGTGAGAAATGTTTGTCGATCGTTCCGCCTTCAAAATCGTGCGTGACCGGATGTTTCTTATCGTATCTTCTTATCGCATCCGCCATCTTTCCGATGAAGTCCGCTGCCGAATGACTGCGGAACCTCTCCCATTCCAGGCGAAGAGACGGATTCTGTGCCGTAAAGGACGGCTTCGGTAACGGGATCTCTTCGAACGATCCGTAGGTATGTGTCCAGAAGGAAGTGCCCCATCTCTGATTCAGTTCATCGATATCCTGATATCTTCCTTTCAGATAGGAGATGAACTTCCTGTGACAGGTCTCGCACCAGCACATATCGGAACCTTCATGTCCGATCTCGTTGTCTACCTGCCAGGCGATGATGGCTTCTTCATCGCGATAATGTTCCGCCATCTTCTCTGCCAGCTTCGTCGCTTTCTCCAGATAGATGTCATTGTTGAAACAGTGACCGCGACGGGCACCGAACGGCTGTGCGTACCCGTATTCGTTCACGTTCATGATCTCGGGATACCTGTGATACAGCCAGGAAGGAACGGTCGCCGTCGGAACGCACATCAGGATATGCAGACCGCGTTTCTTTGCCTTCTCGATGACTTCATCAAAGAAGGAGAAATCGTATTTCCCCTCTTCCGGTTCAAAACGGTCCCAGGCAAAATCGCCGATACGGATCGCATTCGCACCGAGTTCGACGATATCGTTCAGATCCTGATCGACCAGGTCCATTCCCCACTGTTCGGGATAATAATCTACACCGAGATACTTCATTTGAATTCTCCGTCAAGCAGTCTGTTTACCGCTGCTGTATATTCTTCTGTCGCCATCATATAGGCAGCCGCATGTCCGCAGCCGTCGATCAGATGCAGTTCCTTCGGCGATACGCAGGCTTCATACATCTTCTTCGACATCTCGCAAGGCACATAGTTGTCTTCCTTGCCGTGGATGAACAGGATCGGTACATCCGTATCCTTCACACATTCTTCTCCCATGGAAGTATTGAAACTGATGCCGGTGATGATGATCGACCAGAGCCATGCCAGATAGCCGAACGGGAAATACGGCATGTGATAGATATCGTTCATCAGATGTTTGGAGATCCCGATGATCGAATCGAATCCGCAGTCATCGATGATACCGCAGACGTTCTTCAGTTTCATATTGGAACAGTGGATGACCGTCGCTCCGCCCATGGATACCCCATGGAGATAGATCTTCGGATCGTCGTACATCTCATTGATCAGATCGACCCACTTGGCCACATCGCGGCGGTCATGTTCAGAGAAACCGAGATAGGTCCCTTCAGACTTGCCGTGTGCCCGGTCGTTGAGAAGCAATACGGTAGAACCTCTCTTGCGATAGATCTCGAGACGGTCCGCAAAGTCTTCCTGCATCGAGGACTTGTATCCGTGTACACAGATCACGACCTCTTTCGGATCTCCTTCCAGAAGATATCCGTACAGGGTCAGATTGTCGAAGGAACGGACTGTCAGTTCCTTCAGATCCAGTTTTTCGAATTCATCGATATAAGGAGCACGGAAGGCGTAGTATCTGGCTGCCGTCGGACGCATCATATCCGTATCGGAATCGATGGAAGACGGGTCGATCGCACTTTCCTTGTCTCCCTTCATCTGGTCATTATACAGAAAGACCGAGTTGAAGATATAGTAACCTACCGCCAATGCCAGCAGCAGGATCACGATCAGAATGATAAGAAACCAGATCATTCTTAATTCACCTGAACGTTATCCAGATCAACGTCCTTCGTCTCTTTTACCGTCAGCATCATGATGATCAGAGACAGAGTCAGCAGCGGCAGATAGGCGACCGTCAGGACGAACGGCAGATTCAGAGAACCTGCAACCATCGTAACGACGTTGTTGTAGACCATATTCAGACCGGTACCGACCATACCGACCAGCTGCATGGATCCGACGACGGATGCGCGGATCTCTGTCGGTGTCGATTCAGAGGTGATGACGAAGTAGATCATATCGGAAATGGACCAGAGTCCCGCAATGGAGATACCGTATGCGAAACCGACGAGCCAAGGATTGAGCGGATGGATACAGCCATAGGCGAATACTGCCAGACCGATCGCTGCCCACAGACCGAGGATCAGAGCGGATTTCTTACGTCCGAGAGAGTCGGTCAGGAAACCGCCGACCATCGTGAAGATACCGTTGATGACCGGATAGAACATCAGAATGATACTGATCGCATTGGAAGTCAGAGCACCGTTGTATTTGCCTGCTTCCATCATCGGCTGATACTTGCCGGTATAGCCGGTAGAGAATGCCATGATCAGTGCGACGATCGCGATCGCTCTCGTCTGTCTGTGCGTAAAGATATACTTGAAAGCTCCCATGACAGAGATGCTGTTCTTCTTTTCTTCTTCGGCAGCCTTCTTTTCCGCTTCTTCCGCTGCCTTTCTCTCTTCTTCCGAAGCCTTCAGATACTGCAGACGCTTCTGAGTGAAGACCGGAGTCTCCTGTACGAAATAGATCGCTGCAAATCCGATGATGAAAGCCAGGATGATCGGAATGATGAAGACGTTTCTCCAGGTGCTAGGAACGGCGTCATTTACGAACAGTTTGACGAACAGTCCAAGCAGAGAGACAGAGATCAGTGCCAGACCCTTGGTGATGGAACAGAGTTTCGCACGGTGCTCTTTCGGTGCACATTCCATGATGTAGATGACCTGCATGTCATTCGGCGTGAAGAACGTCATGATGACAGTGCCCAGGATGTAGAGAGGAACGCTCTTGGATATGATGCATACCAGCATGCCCACACCCATTCCCAGAGTATTGATGATGAGGAAGATCCTTCTTCCGAACTTGTCCGCAAGAGACTTGTAGAACGGGGATACCAGATAGATCAGGTATGCACCGGTCGTTACCAGTCCCAGTGTACCGGAAGCGTTGTTGTACGCATCGGTCCCGAACGTCGTATTGAACAGGTCACAGATCGTCTGTGTCTCGACGACACCTCTGACGCTGGATGCGAGCTCATCGACGATATAGATGATACTCAGGACGATGATCAGGATCAGAAAATAGTTTTTGTGCTGATGAAAAACGCTCGCTTTTTCCAGACGGGCGATCTCACGCTGCTCTTTCTCTAGTTTGGTCATATTATTAAATTCTCCTTAAACAAACCTCTTCCATTATAAAATAAAATATAGGGATTTGCCATGTACAAGATGACAGTCAAAAATATTCGAAAGATGCTGATGGGACCAAAGGTCACCGACCGTATCTCTTTCGGCAGGTTCCGTTTCGACCTCCACGACGATAACGCCGTCCTCTTTTATCTGGATGACGTAAAGATCGACTGGTTCCATTCCGTCGCCTGTGTCAAAAATGAAAAGATCGATACCAGAACAGCCAAACGTGTCCGCATCGATCAGAAGACCGAAAATGAGATCTGTCAGATCGAGATTGAATACCGGCAGGATGATCTTTCGATGATCCAGTATTTTACAATCGAGAAAGATAAGCCTTATTTTACGGTGAGACTCTCCGTATCCGATGATAAACAGATGACGGTCACGAACCGTCTGATCCCTCTGGATTTCATCTATCCACAGGATGACTGCCATCCGCTCTTCCTGTCACTGGATGAAAAGATGCTGAAAGTCCCTTACGACAACGACATGTGGGTACACTACGATACGGTACCCCTTTCCCCCGGAAGGACGAGTTACGATGTGACCGCTATCTACGATGAACGCTCCCGCAACGGTCTTCTGATCGGTGCTCTTGACTTCGATATCTGGAAGAACGGGATCGTCTGTTCCGCCTATGATGCCCGCAGTTTCATGGCTGTCTCCGGCATCGCCGACGAAGGAACGCACGACCTCCTTCCGCATGCTTCGGTCTCCGGAAAGAAAGTCTTCTCTTCCCGTTTCATCTGCGGTTTCTACAGCGATATCCGTGACGGTCTGGAAGAATACGGAAGGCTCTGTCATACATCCGAAGGGATCTTTCACTGGGACCACGGTGTTCCTTTCGGATGGAACTCCTATTCCGCTCTCACTCTCACCACCCGCATCTCCCATGTCCGCAAAGCGGCTGATTTCCTGTACGAAGAACTTCCGTCTTTCCGCAGTGAAGACGGTGTGACATATATCAATTTCGACGCGGTCTTCTTCATCACAAAAAAAGAGATCAGAGATCTCGTAAAGAAGCTTCACAGCCGCGGACAGAAAGTCGGCTGGTATATGAATCCTCTGTCCCATCTTTCCGTGCAGGATGAGATCCCGCTCAGAGGGAATAAAAAGATGCATCGAAAGGATATCGTACTGAAAGACCCTGACGGCAACGACTATCCTCCGATCGACAACAAGTATCCGATCGATATCACGATCCCGGAAGCGGAAGAAGATTTCCGTCTTGCCCTAAGGGAATTCGTGAAGATGGATATGGATTATCTGAAGATCGATTTCCTTTCCCACGGTGCCGTGGAGGGAGTCCGTTACGACAAGACGGTAAAGACCGGAAGACAGGCTCTGATGTATTTCTACAGGATCGTGATGGAAGAACTGGATCCGGAAAAGATCCATAAGGAGATCTTCCTGTCTTCTTCGATCGCTCCGTTATTCCCATGCGGATACGCACATTCCCGCAGAGCTTCCTGTGATGCCTTCGGTCATCACGAAGATACCAGATATGTCCTCAATGCGCTGTCCTGCGCCTGGTGGACAAATCAGACTCTGTACCAATTCAGCGATCCCGATCATACCGTTCTGAACCATTCCCTGGTCGACGGAAGAGAGATGACATCGGATACGGAAGCCAGATCCCGATACAATGCCTCCGTGATCAGCGGAACGGTGATGCTTCTGTCGGACAACTACGGTCCGGGAAAAAAGGAGATCGTCGACTCCGCAAGAAAGCGGGCGTTGCAGTTTGCGGATCAGGCGGAGCTCAATGAACTCGCCCGATCCAATGTGGCCTTCCGACCGCTCACTCTCAACAGTTATAACAATGTCTTCTATACAAAAAGACATGTCGCCCTCTTCAATTATGAAGACAAGGATAATACCTATGAGATCGATCCGATCAAGATCGGTTTCCCGAAGGAAGGCGTCCTTCTCGATCTGAACCGCAAGGTCCACATCGAATATAGTGATCGGATCCGTATCACTTTGGATCCCTACGATTCAGCCATATTAAAGCTTCTCTGACGAGAAGCTTTATTTTGCGATATCCTGCGGAACGGGATCGGAGATCTTTTCCATCAGTGTCTGCGGATGTTCCAGGAAGTATTTCAGAAGTTTCAGTGACTTTGCGAAATAGAATCCGTCCGCGATCCTTTCATCGATCGTGATCGTCATCTCGACCTTGTCTCTGTTATCAGTCTCATCATGATAGATCGTACCGATCGTACCCATCATGGAGTTGGTACCGAAATTGCTGAGGTGATGGTAACAGGAATCCGCGCCGATCGATCCCAGATTGGAAAGAAGACAGGTCGTATAGTTCGGATCGCCTTTTGCGAGGTCCTGCGGATAGACTCCGTGGTATTCCATGCGGCTGAGGATCCAGAAGAAGATCTCCAGAACGAAACGCGGCAGTTTCCCTACCAGTTCCATCGTCTTGTCCAGCGAATTGTTTCCGGCACTTCTGGCTTTCTTTACATCTCCGAGGATCAGCTTGGAGACCGAATCCAGATCCATGTCTGGATCGACCTTCAGCGTCATCAACGTCTCGACCGCTTCATCTTCGAATTTCTGTTTCGCGACGAAGGACAGGGTGATATCATTCCTCTGCCAGAACTTCCTTCCGGCGATGAAGATATTCATCTTCGGACGGTGATAGATCGT
>CADCRE010000176.1 GCA_902803785.1 uncultured Erysipelotrichaceae bacterium | reverse complement strand
TGGAAGGAAGGGATCTCCTTTGAATATGCGAAAAAGGTCAAGACGGAGACGGACGACCTGCAGCCGGGAGATCTGATCCGTTGTGAAGAGGGGTATCGGATCGTCACATCCGTAGATGAAGAAGGATATGAGAGCCGTCAAGCCCGACTGGAAGAAGTCTTTTCCCTTCTGGAGACGGAAGGGTCCTCTTCCCTGGATTTCCGGGAAGCGGAGGTCATTCCGTATTATCCGGAAGACGATTCTTCGTATGTGAATCGACGGTATCATCTGCTTGCTGCGAAGGGAAATTCCTTTACCGTTGACGGCTTCAAGGTGAGCTATTCCCTGAACCGTTCCGGGATCGATGTCCATGTATTGAAGGAAAACGGATCCGCGACATTCTATGCGGATCTTTCGATCTATGATGTAAGACCTGTATTCCATTGGAAAAGCGAAAGAAACGACCTGAAGAACTGTTTCTTTACGGTATCTCTGCGTTCGACCGAAGAGGTCGGCTGCTCCGGAGGGAAGTACGGAGATTACTATCTGAAATTCAAGGATCTGGACAGTTCTTCCTTCAAGGCCTTCCTCGATTCTCTGATCGATCCTGTCTCGGAACGGACGGAAGCAGGCATCCCGATCTGTAAGATCCGCACGCCGATCCCGAACCTGCCGTTCGTTTTTCTGGATATGGATCTCTATCTTAGGGCGAGTGCAGATGGGAACGTGCGCCTGGTCATGTATAACACTCACAATGTCGGGTTCGAAACACGGAACGGCCAGGTCCGCTTCATCCGCGAACACAGCGATGATCTGGATGTCTCGGCTCAGGCGTCCGCCAAAGCCGGAATGGCTGTCAATTTAGGTCTGGATGCGGTGGGATATCGCCTGGCAGATGTGGAGCTCGACGGAGGACTGAAAGCGAGCGTTACGACGACGCTCCATCTGTATGATGAAGATGACGGTCACAGGTCTGTCAGGTCCGAAGTATCCTATTCCGATGCGAGCGATCTGGCGAAGGAAAACGACAGCGTAAAGGTCTGCGGCGATCTCTCCCTGCACAAGTATCTGGATCTGAAGATCAATACGCCGGGAACACAGATGAACAGGCTGGGATTCGGAAGAGCCTTTCAGATCCTGAACGAAGACGATCAGGTCTTCGGAAATCTCCATCACATCGAGAACGGTCACTTCGTGGAGACTTGTACGAGAAAGGAACGGGAGTCATACAAACAGATGGAAGAAGTCCGTTCCGACCGTATCGTTCTGGATTCCTATGCGGAAGTACTGAAACGGGATCAGACCTACACGATCGTCGTCCGCTCTCTTCCGGAAGGCTATCAGAAGAAAGATCTCGTCTATTCCAGCGAGAATGAAAAGATCGCGACTGTCAAAAGCGGAACGATCACTGCACTGTCTCCCGGAAGCGTCAGGATCCGCGTCAGCACCTCGGACGGGAAATTCAGCGCTTATGTCAATATCCTGGTATCGACCGGCTGATGTATGTGATCGTCAAAGACCGGGACGGCATGTGTTCCTTCGAACTGGATGAGAAAGAAGAGATCACATACGACGGGATCCGTATCTACAAGAGCCGGGGAGGCTTCTATTTCGATCTGAAGGATGGATGGCGGTTCGCCGATGGGACCAAGTCAAAGAAGGCGGAAGTCAGAGGATATACAGTCAGAAACGAGGGACGCTATTACGAAAGAAAGATCCTGGTCTATAAAAACAGGACAGGGATCGATGACTGTACTTTCTACGGTCATAAGGATCTGGAGATCTCCGATCGAAAAAGCGCTCAGATCGTCACTCATGATCCGTATCTCAAAGGAAAGATCCTTCTGTTGAAAGAAGGCATCATAAAGACGGATATGGATGTGTTTGTCGACCGCAAGCGTTATGAAGGACAGAAACTGAAAGAAGGAAACACGGTGGAAGTGAACGGGCTTCGTTTCATCTACTATGAACGGTTTCTGTTTCTCAATCATTTCCGATGTGAGATCCGTCTGGAAAGATATCCGATCCAGGAAAGGACGGTCGTATATCCTTCTTCGGAGACAGGATCGGGATCTTCTCTGAGGATCCGAGAAAGCAGTCTGGTGATTCCAAAGATCGAAGTCTATTCTCCGCCCGAACCGATCAAAACGGAAACGTTTCTGCGCTCCTTCCTGCCGAATATGATCATGGCGATCCTGATCGCGGTCATGGGCTATCTCAATTATCTCAATTCCCCAAATGCCGGCTTGAACTATCTTCTGATGCCGGCAGGGATGATCGTGACCGGGATCGTTCTTCCTCTGTCGTTCCATCTGGGAGATCGGATCCGCTATCATAAAGAATCTCATAAAAGAAAGGCGGAATATCAGACCTATCTGGAGAGATATGAAACGGATCTCGAGGCATCCATCGACCGGTATGTGAAGGATCAGGACCGTTTCTTTTTCGACAGTCCGGAAGGGAAGGAACCGTTTCGGATCCGCCAGGGGCAGAAAGGGATCCTTCTTTCTTTGGGAAGGAAACAGATCAGTGAGAAGATCGAATGGAAGAAAACGGATGACAGACAGCTCGATGAGATCCTGCAAAGGATCGAACACCGCCTGCTTCATATCGATGACATTCCGGTCTTCCTCGATCTGGAGAAGTATGCCCGCATCGGCATCGTTTCCAAAGATAACCTGAGACCGTTCCTTATGAAGCGGTTCATCCTGGAACTGTCGTACCGTTATCATTTCGAAGAACTGAGTATCGCGATCTATTGTAAGGACCGCGATCTGGTCAGTGAGATGTACGATCTTCCGCATCTGTTTCAGCACGGGAAACGGATGACGTTCCATTCCGCGAATCAACTGCAGGAACTCGATCGGATACGTTTGGATCATCCGATGATCCTGTTTCTTTACGATCACTGCAGCTGCCGTTTCAACGATCCGTCGATCCGTATCGTCTGTTTCGCGAAGGAAGAAGGGGAACTGTATCGGGATTGTGAAGCGGTCGTGACCTGTCAGGAAAACAATCGGGGAATCATTCATACGGAAGACGACAGAGAGCCTTTCTTCTATCTCTGGCATTCCATCGATACAGCGAGCTCCTTCCGTCAGCTCGGACGCTATAACCGTTCCTTCGTGAAAGAAGAAACACGCAGCTTTCGGACCCTGTTTCCGGATCACGATATCGGAAAGATGTATGAGAGATGTGACGGAAGTCTGAAGGCAGAATTCGCCTATTGCGATCGGGAGATCCTTTCCTTCGATCTGCACGAAAAGAAACAGGGACCTCACGGACTGATCGCCGGAAGTACCGGTTCCGGAAAGTCGGAACTGATCGTGTCGATGTTGCTGTCACTGTGTCTGCGCTATTCTCCGGATTATCTGAATATCGTCCTGATCGACTACAAGGGAGGAGGGATCCGGGAATCGCTCAGCGTCAAAGGACGGATGGTCCCGCACGTCGTCGCTTCCGTCACCAATCTTGAAAACAACCGCTTCGAGCGTCTGATCATCGCCTTGAATCATGAATGTATCCGCCGTCAGAAGGAATTTACCCGTCT
>CADCRE010000175.1 GCA_902803785.1 uncultured Erysipelotrichaceae bacterium | reverse complement strand
CAGATGGTCAAATCCATCAATCATAACTGGCATCCGGATGCCTTATTGGTCTATGGCGTACATGCCGGCAGTGCCATCGATAATTCTCTGCTTGAAAAGATCAGAACTTCCTGCGATACACCGGCCTTTGCCTCCAACGGCGTCAATGAAGATACCGTTGTCGATACTTTGAAAGTCTGTGACGGATGCATCGTTGCGACTTCCCTTAAAGTCGACGGCAAATTCTACAACGAGACTGATGTCAATAGAGTGAAGAGGCTGATGGATAAGGCGAAAGCCTACAGAGAATCCTTATAATGATCATTTCACCATCGATCGCTTCTTCTGATGTCCTTCATGTGGCGGATGAAGTGAACTTTGCCGTCGATACCTGCGGGCAGGTCCATCTGGATGTGGAGGACGGGGTCGTCGTCGGCGGGATCAGTTTCGGTATGAAGATGTGTAAAAAGATCAAGTCGATTGCTAAAAATGCCTATATATCTCTGCATCTGGAAGTTTACAGACCGCAGGATTATCTGGAAGACCTACTGGAGATCAGGCCTGATATCATCTTCGTACAGACCGATCATCTGAAGAACAGAGTCGAAACGATCAGACTGTTTAAAGAAAAAGGACTCAGCTGCGGCGTCAGCCTCAGTGACCGGGACCTGGAACTGGATAACGAAGAAGTCATCAGAGAATCCGACCAGATCATGGTCTTATGTGCATACCTGGCCGATCCCGAACAGAAGTTTCAGATGAAGATGGCGGATATGGCGGAAAATATCGCTGTGAAATATGACAAGAATGTCTGGATTGACGGCGGTATCAGCTATGACTTATATGAACAGCTGAAGAAAGAGTGTCCGGATATCTATGCGGCCGTCATGGGAAGAGGTGTCTATGGCGATAAGGAATCATTCAGAAAGAGATACGGAGGATAAAACGATGTATGACGAAATAAAAAAAGAGATGCTGGAAGCATGTCTGAAAATGAAGGAATATAAGCTGATCTCGCTGGCTGGCGGAAACGTCGCAGTGAGAGTCGGCGAAAAACGCTATCTGGTAACGCCATCGGCGATCGAATACGAAAAGATGACCTATGAAGACATCGTGATGATCGACGAAAACTGCAATGTGGTAGAAGGAAACAGGAAACCTTCTTCCGACTCCAGTGCTCTCGTTTATATCTTTGAACATAAACCGGAAGTCAACGCGATCATTCACACGCATCAGCCTTATGCGACGGCTGTCGGCATGGTCCAGGAAAAACTGCCGGCTTGTATGGTCACTTTAATCGATGCCTGCCAGGGGGATGTCGTCGTGGCACCCTGGACGCCTTCTTCCGATATCGGAATGGGCAAACTCTGTGTCGAATACGGCAATGAAGCCAGAGCTGTCATCATGAAACGCCATGGCGTCATCGCGTATGGCCCGAGCCTTGATGATGCAATCTTCTCCTGCGTCT
Source organism: uncultured Erysipelotrichaceae bacterium (assembly GCA_902803785.1). Taxonomy (GTDB): domain Bacteria; phylum Bacillota_I; class Bacilli_A; order Erysipelotrichales; family Erysipelotrichaceae; genus Colivicinus. Next base: position 3,481 of record CADCRE010000175.1, on the reverse strand, counting down.
ACCTTGAAGAAGGCGCAAAGACCTATGTTCTGGCCAGGCTGATCGGTGATGTCACCGAGCTGCCGAAAGAGGAGATCATCCGCGAACTGGGAGGCATGGATCGTTACGGCCAGTGATTTGTCAAAAACTTGCGCCGGATATGAACGGACTTGCACTTTTTACAAAACGAAGCCATTGTTACCATGAAGGTAGTTAAAGGAAAGGATAATTATTTATGGTAAAAGCAGTTGTTGCGTGTGGAGGCGGTATCGCAACCTCTACCTATGTTGAACAGGAGATCCTGGAGATCGCCAGAAAGAACGGTATCGATTGCAAGGTCACCAAGTCCATGCTGATAAACCTTCCGGCGATCGGATCGGAATATGACGTCTGTTTCACTTCATCCCGTTATGACGAGAATATCGGTATCCCGATCTATTCGGTGACCGGCGTCATCACCGGGATCAGAGAAGATGAGACAAGAGAAGTGATCCTTCAGGCTCTGAAGGATGCAGAAGCTAGAAAACAACAATCATAAGCATAAGAGAAAGGGGAAAATTATGAGCATTATTGTTAATATCATTCAAAGTATCATGGACGCCGGTGCGGCGATCTTCCTGCCGATCATCATCACCATACTTGGTCTTGTCTTCGGTATCAAGTTCTTTGATTCTCTGCGAAACGGTTTAAGGATCGGCGCAGGCTTTATGGGCATCATGCTGGTTCTGGACCTTCTGATGGGCGGTATTCAGCCGGTTGTTGATTATTATTCGACCTACGGCGGTTCCGGCTTCACGATCGTCGATATCGGCTGGCAGGGCATCGGTTCGATTGCCTGGTCGACTTCTCACGCGATCGTCTTCGTTCCTATCGCGCTGGTACTCAACTATGTGCTGATCCGTTTAAGATTCACGAAGACGATGGATGTCGATATCTGGGACTACTTCCATTTCTTCCTTGGTTCTGCTGTTTTATATCATGTATTGCTGTTAGCAGGTGTGAATAATACAACTGCTTATATTATCGGTCTTGTTGCGGGTCTGGTAACTTTCGTTGTTACACTGAAGCTTGCCGATAAGACAGCTAAACGCTGGCAGGAACATTACAATCTGCCTGGCACTTCCTGCATGAATTTCGATGTTTACTACATGTGGCTGATCAGCTGGGTCGTCTGCAAGATCGTCGAAAAGATCCCCGGTCTCAACAAGATCGACATCAACCTCAAGTGGCTGAATGAAAAATTCGGTGCTTTGGGTGAAACTTCCGTTACAACATTCGTCATCGGTCTGCTGCTTTCCGTCCTGACAAGACAGGGCATCGTTACTGCTTTGACGATCGCCGTCACCTTGTCCGCTACGATCGTCATCATGCCGAAGATGGTCGCGCTGCTGATGGAAGGTTTGGTTCCGGTCTCCAATGCCGCAAGACGTTTCTTCCAGAAGAAGCTCGGTGATGAATATGAGATCTATATCGGCATGGATCAGTCCATCAGCCTGGGTGACCCGGTCGGTATCGAATGCTCGGCCATCATGATCCCGATCTGTATCCTTGTTGCCTTCTTGCCGGGTGTCAAGATGTTCCCGCTAGCAGCGATCGGTGCACTGATCTATTACACCTGCGCAGCTTCGATGTACTCCAAGGGTGATATCTTCAGAACGATATTATGCTCGACATTCATCTGCTACTACTGCTTCACGATGGATACCTGGCTTGCACCGCTGGTCACACAGGTCGGTGTCAGTGCCGGTTATATCGCCAACGCCTCAACACTGATCTCCGGTGCCGAGATCGAAGAATTCGATACGGTGCTGATCGGTCTCTTAGGCAAGATCTTAAAAGTCTGGTAGTCTGAAATAAACAAGAGGCGGCACAAAGACTGCCGCCTCCTTCTTATCATGAAAACATATTACGTAAGAGAAAGTGTAAAAAAGAGATATATATTCGATGGGATCATCGCTCTGCTGATCCTTGGCATTTTCATCGTCGCCGGACGGCAGACGTATTCCAGCACGATCCTGCAGTATCTGTTCTATATCGTCTTGGCCGGCTATGCAGCACTTCATGTGCTGAAGCTCAAGACCTGCCGCATGATCCTCAAGGAGGATGAACTGGAATTTCATAACGGCATGCTGTCGGTTAAGAAGATACCATATAAAGATATCCGGAAGATCAAATATAATCCGGAGATCCTGATAAGAGTTTATCTGAAAGAAGAAGAAAACTATACTAGAATATTAAATGTATTCTCGAAGGAGGATACGGAAGAAATATTCAGTTTCATCAGATCGAAAAACAAGAAAGTTGTTATCGATCATATAGATAAGAACAGCAAATCATTTTAATGGAGGAATATTTCGATGACTGAGTTATTTGCGATAGAAGGGGAAGCTAAGACCTGGAAAGAAGCCCTGCAGCATACGTCTGCCGTTCTGCTGCAAAATAAATGCGTTGCAGATGATTTTTATGACAGCTGTGTTGAAAGAGAACTGGTCTATCCTACTGGACTGACGGAATACTGCCCGGTCGCTCTTCCTCATACCAGCAAGGATCACGTCATCCATCAGGCGATCTGTGCTATGCGTTTGAAAGAACCCGTCAAGTTCTACAGCATGGAAGACAATACCAAGACCATCGACGTAAGGGTCGTGCTCAATCTGGCCTTCCTTGATGACTCACAGCACATCGAGATCATCTCAAGGATCATCCGCGCCCTCAAAGAAGACGATTTCGTCAAAAATCTTACGGATTCACCGATCGATGAATTCAAAGAAATGGTCTATGACAAATTTCTGAAATAAGGGTCAGCATAGGCTCCATGTTATTGATGACTCAAGCTCATACAGCTTGAGTTTTTATTACTCTTAGAGGCGAAAGGTCACTATAGTTTCTACCGTAATGATGTAAACCGGGTTTGTGATTGTGTACCATAAATCAAAAAACCTAATAAAACACCGTTGAACATGTAAAATCTGGATACTTTGAGTATTCCGCTCCCTCTGAACCCCTCATTCCGCTTTTAAGAACCACCTTTTCCGGCAAATGAACCGGTTTGTTTTTCCGGACACTGAGCCAATAGGAGAGCTTTTATTTATTCCACGCTCCTGTTGACAACAGGAACCCCGGATCATGTATAGATAAACTGAATCATTCGATCAATGTAGTTCAAATTCTAGAAGAGGCACGCAAAAGGACTGGATTAGGGTATTGAGTATCGTTTCATTAGAAATGAATTTCTTAGAAACAACTCTAATCTAAGAGGATTGACAGATTATCACCACACAATTCTTCACTTTTATACAAATATGGCATGTTTTTGGATTAAAGAGAATTTCTGATGCTGGAATATGATGTGGTCGAGCTTAAGAATAATATTAAATAAAAAAACAAAAACACCTTATATAGTCCAAAATTTTCAAATGACACAGAAATGTGCCATTTATTACATATTTGACTCTATTGACATATTATATAAGTACCTCATACGGGTGTGCCCCAAAGAGGT
>CADCRE010000174.1 GCA_902803785.1 uncultured Erysipelotrichaceae bacterium | reverse complement strand
GTCCCTTACCACGGACCGATATACATGCTGGAAGTCAGCGGAAAACAGCTGAGACATATGATGAAGTTCATGCTGAGAGATGAAGCTCTCGACGGTGACGGACATTCCGAATTCTATCAGGTCTCCAAAGGCTTCAAGATGGTCTATGACCGGCAGAAACACGACTTCATCCAGTTCCGCTACAACAACAAGGAGATCGTAAACAATCAGATGCTGAAGATCGCACTTCAGGATTACCACTTCAAGAACTTCAGCGAGTTCTTCGATCTGCCGATCGAGGAAGTTCTGGCCAACCGCAAGGAAAGGATAGTCATCACCGATGACTTCTCCATCTTCGTCGAGCTCCTCACTTCCATGAACAATATCGATTCCTTCATCGAAGGAAGGATCACGGTGATCTGAAAAAAGCCATCTCATTGAGATGGCTTATTCATATTATTTCCTCTTCTGTTTTTCCGCGTTACGCTTGTCGTTGATGATCTTGACATGTTCATCATCGATCAGGGTGACGTTGTTTTCCTTAGCCCAGGCAACACAGCCGTTGAGCACGGTCTTTAAGAACGGACGAGGTACCTTGACGAAGTTCTTTAACGCTGCGTCAGTGAACTTGATCTCCGGGTCGATGCGGTCAGCCGCAAAGCGAATGGATGCCAGATCGACTTCTTTCGGAGCCGGGATCGGTTCTGCGATCGGCTTGAAGAATCTCGGGAATCTCGTATACCAGAAATTCGTGGAATCACGGTAACCGTAGTCGACCGGTACAGGCGGGAAGTTGTCCTTCGTGACACCGTTGACGATGGCGTTGTAGTATTCTTCCTTCATCAGGATCTTGTCAATATACAGGATGAAGTGTGCGCCGTACTTGGATGTGATACCGTTGAAGTCGTTGTATGGACCGGGATGTCCGTCATCGATATCTTCGACCTTGAACTTGTCTGCGCCTTCCAGATGAGATGCCCAGGTACATTCGAAGACCTGGTAGGCATCGGCGATGACCTGCGGTCTCATCGGATCGTCAGGATCGGCCTGGCCCTTCTCCATCGTGAACTTGAGCGGTTCCTTCATCTTTTCCTCGGAAGGACCCGGGAAGCCAAGACGTACCGCTTCCTTGAAGAACTTGCGGTCGTCGGTGATGAAGTTCAGTGCACATTTGTGTGTCCTGAGGATATTCTGACAGGTGTTTGATGTATTGCGGCACTCTAATACCATCGCATAACGGTCTTTCCCGGCAATATAGTACGGGAAGCACAGCGAATAGGAACCGATGTTCAGGCTCCCATCCGGATTGACGGTGCTGATACAAAGTGTCGGCATCGGAAAGAAAGCGGACGTCTGATAAAAATTATCGACGATCCTTAAATCTTTGAATGAACTCATTTAATATCTCCTTGTTTCTCCTTACTTATTTTACAAAATTATTTTTCATTCAGCATAAAATATTCTATAATAGAGATACGCACCAGTGGCGGAATAGGTAGACGCGCACGTTTGAGGGGCGTGTGGGATATCCCATGCGAGTTCAAGTCTCACCTGGTGCACCATTAAAAATGAAAAGCCTTGTATAAGGCTTTTTTCTTTTTCTGTCTAGAATTAAAAATGATTTAGGAAGTTTCAATGCAACAGGTCATTTACCGTGAACAGAATCTGGCTTTCTGTCAGACCGTCCTCGGAGTGTTCCACTAGCCAATCCATCAGTTCCTTCTCTGACTGAACGTCGTCCTCCAGCATCGCTAAAATCGCCGCGGTACTATTCGGCGATGCTCCTAATGCCAGAAGCATTTCTGCCAGATAGTTTTCCAATTTTTCTTTTTTGTCGATTAAGTTGCTCATTATCTATGATTCCTCTTATTCAGGTATCTTTGTTCGGTTTAGTGTCCTGAGATATTCTCATTTCGTTATTTGTAATACTCTGGAGAGCCTTATTAAAGATCTGATTGAAGAAGTCTTGCCATCTCCGCTAAAGCCTGTTCGTCCGATAGATCCTCCTCGATATGTTTTCCCAGCCAGTCCATCATTGCCGACATTTTCTTCGTGTCCTTGTAAAGAAACTTCAGAATTATTTCGGTAGTTTCCATAGACATCCCACTTGCTCTCAACATCCTTATTAAATACTCTCGTAATGTCTTTTCTGACATCTCTTTTGAATTCTTCATAATTCACAACTCCTCTATAGCTAAAGAGTAACACCCAAAGAATACAAAAAACATGACAGCAGATTCTCTCTCGGATCATTCAGCGATAATCTGCCAATATTGAAGAAAGATAGAGTCAAACATTTATTACACCTGATGCACCATTATAAAAACAGAGCTGTTACACAGCTCTTTTCTTTTCACAGTATTCCTTCAGTCTTTGTTTCAGAATTTCGTAACGTTCCTTTTTCTCTGTCTTGGAGAAATGGACCTCCCGGAACTGTTCGTGATCCAAGTTATAGTTCAATTCATGATCGAACTGTTCCGAGGTGATATCGAAGACATGTCCGTCCACGACATTGAAACAGTGATAGTTCCCGTCATTCAGCGGAACTCC
>CADCRE010000173.1 GCA_902803785.1 uncultured Erysipelotrichaceae bacterium | reverse complement strand
CAGTGAATTCGTCTCTTTCATGTTCAGTTCCATTCCGATTGCCAACGCGACAGCCGTCTCCTTCTTCGGACGGTAGTCCTTGGTGTTTTTGATGTGATTGAAATGTTTGCGATCGATATTGGCCTTCTTGTAGACATCCGGATCCAGGAGACCTTTTTCATCGATCATACGGATCAGACATTCCGAGAAGGATTCATCCGGGACGAAGCGCCGTGATTCTTCTTCCGCTTCTTTCGAGAGGGAGAACTGCAGTCCGTAGAAACCCGTCTCGCTGTCTTTTTTTGAAACAGACTTCTCTCGCTTTTCTTTCGCCGACCCGACTTTGACAGCTTTTCTCTTATTCAGGTTGCTGTCCAGATAGGTACGGATATTGGAATACAGCTTTCCTGCCGTATCGAATGATTCGTCATCATAGACCAGAAGAGAAACGTTCAGTTCATGATCCAGAAGATATTCGGTGATCGTATCGGTAGCGATCCTTAAGGCCTGTCCCTTCGGAAAAGAGAAAGATCCGGAAGAGATCAGCGGAAAGGCGATCGAAGATAATTCATACTGTTCCGCCAGTTCCAGACTGCTCCGGTAACAGGAAGCCAGCAGCTCTCCTTCGTCCTGTTTTCCATCGACATATACCGGTCCACAGGCATGGATGATGTATCTGCAGTTGTCACAGTCATAGGACTCCGTGATCACGGCAGATCCGACTTCGATCGTGCCGATCTTCCTGCAGGCTTCTTCCAATCCGCTTCCGCCCATCTGATGGATCGTCTGATCGACTCCGCCCGAACCCGTCAGAAAACGGTCGGTCGGGTCGACGATCGCATCGGCTTTGACTTTTCTGATATCGTTTCTGCTTATCTCCAGTGGCATAATTCTATTTTATCCGATTTTTCTCGATCCGATCATTCATCGGTTTCAGACTCAGCGAAATCGATCGCATCTGGCTGTTCTGTCTTTTCTTTCTCCTGCTTCCTCTTTTTGTTTCTGTCTCGATCAACAGATCCGCTTCAAAATTCAGGATATCATCATTTACTGTCACGAATCCGATCTTAATGATCCTGTCCATCTCTTCTTCGTTTTGGGCAGGGCTTTCATTTCTGAAAACGATATCCGTCCGATATGTCATATCCTCTTCTGTATCGGGATGACAGCACATTCTGATCGAAAAGATCCTATCCGCACTTATCACGTATCTCTTTTCATTTTTATCCGTGATGACGATCCTGCGGAACCTTTCGGGTGATATCGAAACAGTGTAATCTCTTTGATAATCTCTCTGTTTCAGGATCCAGACCGGGATATGATCGATCTCTTCGATATTCCTTACGCAGTCCCATTCCATAAGGATGTTGAAGGTACCGTATTTCTCATGGATCCGATATATGATCCTGCGGATCACGACCGTATCGTATCCTCTGGTTCCGGCTCTTTTCCTGATATCCCGAAACATCTTTCTGTGATACAGCATCAGGCGGTCCAAGTAACGGTCATTCCCCGAAAACAGTTCTCTTAAACGGAACTCATCGAACGGGTCCGCAAAGATCAGTTTCTCTGTGTCTGGGATCAGTTCGATGCGGATACATCCGATCAGGACCGGTGTCCGGATCTCAGTCGCCTTTATGATCGACAGGCTTCCGTCATTTTCCACGAACGCATTCGTCGTTGCGCTTCTTAACGGGAACAGATCTCCAAGATTTTTCGTTCGGATCTCGACCCTGTCAGGACTGAAACGGGTATATCTTCTTTTGTTTTCTACAGACCTGATCTGTTTCTGAACGAATTCCTCCTGTTCGTTCAGCCGGTCGTTCTTCTCTTCCCTTTCCTTTCGTTTCTTCTGTTCCAGAAGATCTTCTTCATACTCTCGATTCATTTCTATCTTTTCCTCCTGTTCATTGAGAGTTTGGATCTTTCCGGGAAAAGATATCTATGTCTTCTGAAACAGTGCTTTATCGCCTGTCCACAATAAAAATAATTCTTTTACCATACAAAAAACCCGACAGGCTGCCGGGTCAAGAAAAAAGCACAGTCTGTACTGTGCTTTCTGTTATCTGCAGTAATGGATCCGTTCTTCTTCGAAACGGTCCTGCTGTGTCTTTGTTTCCGCAGGATACCCCAACGGGAAGATCGCAAAGGCTCTGAGATGATCCGGAATGTTCAGGACCTCTTCGACCCTTTTCATCCTCTCTTCATT
>CADCRE010000172.1 GCA_902803785.1 uncultured Erysipelotrichaceae bacterium | reverse complement strand
GGGATTTGGCTTCATTACAGCAGATGATGGTCGTGATGTCTTTTTCCATTATTCTCAATTGCTTATGGATGGTTACAAGACCATCAATGAAGGAGCAGCAGTTGAATTTGATTTAGTTGAAGGTGATCGAGGTCTTCAGGCTCATAACATAAAAGAGATACAAGAATAATCGAGCAACATGAAAAGGATGGCTGAAAGGCCATCCTTTTTCGTCTATGCTATAATAAGGTGGTATTGGAGATAACAAGATGGGTTTTTTTGATAAATTGTTCAATAACGATAAAAGGATCCTCCAGGATGTCGAGAAGGCAGTACGTCCGGTCGAAGCTCTGAAGGATGAGATGGCCGCTTTAAGCGATGAACAGTTGCGGGCAAAGACCGCTGAGTTCAAGGAAAGGCTGGCCAACGGAGAGACTCTGGATGATATCCAGGTCGAAGCTTTTGCGGTGGCCAGAGAAGCAGCCGGAAGAGTGATCGGAGAGTATCCGTTCTTCTGTCAGCTGGAAGGTGCCTATGTCATGCATCGGGGCGATATCGCTGAGATGAAGACCGGTGAAGGAAAGACCCTGACTTCGGTCATGGCCGTCTATCTGAATGCACTGGCCGGACATGGTGTCCATGTCGTTACCGTCAACGAATATCTGGCAGAACGTGACAGCAAGTGGATGGGAGAGATCCACCGTTTTCTGGGACTGACCGTAGGACTCAATCTGCGGGCGATGACCCCGGCACAGAAGCGTCAGGCCTATGAATGCGATATCACCTATACGACAAACTCCGAACTGGGTTTCGACTATCTGAGAGACAACATGGTCACACGTGTGGAAGACAGGGTCCTCAGGGAACTGAACTTCGCACTGGTGGATGAAGTCGACTCCATCCTGATCGATGAATCCAGAACGCCTCTGATCATTTCGGGAGGCCAGAGATCGACCGCGAACCTCTATCTCAATGCGGACCGTTTCGTCAAGCGCCTGCATCCGGAAGAGGACTACGTCATCGATATCAAGGACAAGAACGTCCAGTTGACCGAAGAAGGCGTCCATAAGGGAGAGAAGGCCTTCGGTGTCGAGAACCTCTATGATCTCGACAATACGTCTTTGGTGCACTATATCAATCAGGCTTTGAAGGCCAACTATATCATGTCGAGAGACGTGGAATACGTCGTGGAAGACAACGAAGTCATCATCGTCGACCAGAACACCGGACGCAAGATGCCGGGAAGAGAGTACTCCGACGGTCTGCATCAGGCGATCCAGGCCAAGGAAGGCGTTCCGATCAAACAGGAAACGACCACGATGGCGACGATCACCTATCAGAACTTCTTCCGTCTCTATAAGAAACTGGCCGGTATGACAGGTACCGCCAAGACCGAAGAAGAAGAATTCCTCTCCATCTACAACATGCGGGTCGTTGAGATCCCGACCAACCGTCCGGTCATCCGTGTCGACTATCCGGACCTGGTCTTCGGCACCAAGAGAGCCAAATACAACGCCCTTCTGGAAGAGGTAAAAGAGCTCTATGCGAAGGGACAGCCTGTACTGGTCGGTACGATCTCGGTCGAGACTTCGGAACTGATCTCAAGGATGTTTAAACAGGCCAGGATCCGTCATGAGGTCCTGAATGCGAAGAACCACGCCAGAGAAGCGGAGATCATCGCCAAGGCGGGAAGAGAAGGCGCCGTTACGATCGCGACCAATATGGCCGGCCGTGGTACCGATATCAAGCTGACAGACCGTTCCCGTGAACTCGGCGGACTGGCTGTATTAGGTTCGGAAAGACATGAATCCAGACGTATCGACAATCAGCTGCGCGGACGTTCCGGAAGACAGGGAGATCCGGGCTATTCCCGTTTCTATGTCTCTCTGGAAGATGAACTGATGGTCCGTTTCGGATCCGATCGGATCTCCGGACTCTTTGCGCAGATGGGCGATATGCCGATCGAAAACAAGACGGTATCCAAAGCGATCTCCAGTGCTCAGAAGAGAGTCGAAGGTCTCAACTTCGATATCCGTAAGGCCCTTCTGGATTATGACGATGTCATGCGTCAGCAGCGTGAGACGATGTATGCGCAGAGGAACTTCATCCTGGAGAACGAAGATATCCATTCGGTCATCCAGAACATGTTCAGCAGAGTCATGGAGAACGTCGTAGAGACCGATACCAGTGTCGACGGAAAGACGGAAGTCATCGACTATGCTTCCATCGTCAAGCGTCTGGGCAATCTCGGTGTCACCGATCTGAAGATCGAGGATATCCAGGGTCTTGACCGCCAGCAGACGATCGATGCCTGCATCAAGGCTTCCTTCGGAGCATACGAAAAGAAGATCAAACCGGTCCGCAACCAGATCATGCCGGTAGAGCGGACGATGGTATTACGTCTGATGGACCGGGCATGGCAGAACCACATCGATGTGATGTCGAAACTCAGAGAAGGCATCCATCTGCGTTCCTATGCCCAGAACAATCCGCTTCAGGCCTATGTGGAAGAAGGATATGAACTGTTTGAGAATATGATGAATACGATATCCAACGATGTCGTCACCTTCTGCAACAACCTGAAAGTGGTCATGAAAGAGAAATAAGGAGAGCAGATATGGAAATATATGAAATGAAACAGAGCCTAAACACTTCCTTAAAGAAGTTAAAAGATTTAGGCGACTCTCTTTGACCTCGCTAAGATCGATGAGAGGATCGGACAGCTGGAGGAAGAACAGAGTTCTGAGGCCTTCTGGTCCGATCAGAAGAAGGCACAAAGCACCATACGTGAGTTCAATAAGCTGAAAGAACTGAGAGGGAAGTATGATAAGAACGAAACGGATATCACTTCCCTTTTGGAAGAGCTTGACGAACTCAGCCGCAACTACGATGCGGAACTGTTCGAACTGGTGAATGAAGAGTACACGGAAGTCAACAGCAACTTTGAGGAATATGAGATCAAAGTCCTTTTGTCTAACGATTACGACCATTCCAACGCGATCCTGGAGATCCATCCGGGTGCCGGCGGTACGGAATCTCAGGACTGGGCGGAGATGCTGTTCCGGATGTATCAGCGCTATGCACAGAACAACGGCTACGGATTCGAAGTGATCAACTACGAAGAAGCGGATGAAGCCGGGATCAAGTCCTGCACGGTCGCCATCAAGGGCGATATGGCCTACGGCTATCTCAAGGGAGAGACAGGAGTCCACCGTCTGGTGAGGATCTCACCGTTCGATTCTTCGAGCCGCAGACACACTTCCTTTGCGTCTGTCGAGATCATGCCGGAATTCAACAACGAGATCGATATCGAGATCCGGGACGAAGACCTGGAAGTGGATACGATGCGTTCTTCCGGTGCCGGAGGCCAGCATATCAACAAGACCGACAGTGCCGTAAGGATGAAACACATCCCGACCGGACTGATGGCCTTCTCTCAGTCGGAACGTTCCCAGATCCTCAACCGTGAGAAGTGTCTGGCCATCCTGAAAGCCAAACTGTATCAGAAGGCGATCCAGGATCGGGAAAATGAAAAACGTGCCCTGAAAGGGGAACAGAAGAAGATCGAATGGGGCTCACAGATCCGTTCCTATGTCTTCTGTCCGTATACCCTGGTCAAGGACCACAGGACCGGTTACGAAGAAGGAAATATCGATAAGGTCATGAACGGGGAGATCAACGATTTCCTGTTCGCCTATCTGAAATCACAGATCTAAGATGAAAAAGAATCTCTCTTTGATCACACTGTCATGCCTGTTTCTGGGGATCCTTGCGGGACTGTTCGCAAAACCTCTGGTGAGCGCGATCTCTTTTATCGGAACGATCTATATCAATCTTCTGAAGTTTCTGATCGGTCCGGTCGTATTCACCAGTATCGTACCGACGGTCCATGATTCCTTCAAACGCAAGGACTCCGTTTTAGGCAAAGCCATCTTTACCTATGTCGCTATGTTTCTGGCGACCTTTTTCCTGATGTCTGCACTGGTGACGGTCCTCGATCCGGCGAAAGGCTTCACCTTCCCGGCGACGGAATGGAACGGATCCACACAGTCCCTGAGCTTTCAGGAGATCCTGATCAATCTCTTCCCAAGCAATCCGATCACGATCTTTGCGGAACTGAAACTGTTTGCGATCATCGTATTCGCCTATCTAGTCGGAGTCGGCAGCGCATCGATCGAAAACGGGAAGAAGCTGGTATCAGGGATCATCATCATCCGTGACCTGTTTTTCAGGATCCTGGAATACATCATGTATCTGACGCCTCTGGCGGTATTCGCTTTGATCGGAACGACGGTCATGAACTACGGGACCGTGATCCTGGGAGTGGGGATCCGATACGTCCTGACGGCCTACCTGGGAGGTCTTCTGACGATCATCGTCGTCATGATCCTGCCGGTATGGATCCTGACGGGGATCGATCCGTGGAACTATCTGATGAAGGTCTATCGGGTCTGGCTGGTGTCATTGACGACCTGTTCGAGTGCGGCGACCCTGCCGACGACGATGAAGGTCTGCAAGGAAGAATTCGGTGTTTCCGAAGAGATCTGCGATGTCGTGAGCCCGTTAGGCTGTACGATCCATATGTGCGGCGGAGCGGTATCGTTCGCCCTGCTCGGACTGTTCTGTTCGAAACTGTATGGGATTGAGATCTCATTTGGAACCTATCTCCTGATGGCCGTTTCGGCACTGCTGATCAATATGTCCGCTCCGGGCATCCCGAACGGCGGTGTCGTGATCGGTGCGACCTACCTGCAGTTATTGGGGATCCCGTTGGATTTCATCGGTTTCTACAGCGGTCTGTACAAGGTTTTGGATATGCTGTATACGACATTGAACGTGACGGGAAACATCACAGCCAACGTGATCCTGAGCCGGAAGGATAAGAAGGTTCACTGATCTGTACCAAATTCGGAAATGATTATGTTAGAATAGAGATGGTTTTGACGGATAGATCGGTCAAAGGAACTTGCAGAGAGCGGATGGACGGTGAAAATCCGCAGGGAGTTTGACTGAAGATGGATCCTGAACTTTCCTGTCGATAGGTAGGCAGGAACGTGGACTCGCGTTAAGAGAAGAAGTGAGAAGTAAAGGTGGTACCGCGCGAAGAGCGCCCTTGGATCACCTTTTTTATTTTCTGGAGGTCAATATGGAAAACAAGGGAAAGTATTACATCACGACAGCGATCGCTTATGCCAGCGGAAAGCCGCATATCGGCAATACCTATGAGATCATCATGGCTGACAGCATCGCCCGTTACAAGAAGATGCTGGGATATGACGTCTATTTTCAGACCGGCACGGATGAACACGGTCAGAAGATCGAAGAAAAGGCAAAGGCTGCCGGTGTGACACCGAAAGAGTTCGTCGATCAGCAGGCTGCTGAGATCAAGCGGATCTGGGATCTGATGAACACATCCTATGACCGCTTTATCCGTACGACGGATGAGGATCATGAAGCACAGGTCAAGAAGATCTTCAAGAAGCTCTATGATCAGGGCGATATCTATAAGAGCGAATATGAAGGATGGTACTGCACACCGTGCGAGTCCTTCTGGACGGACTCTCAGCGTGTCGACAGAAAGTGTCCGGACTGCGGCCGAGAAGTTCATAAAGAGAAGGAAGAATCCTACTTCTTCAAGC
>CADCRE010000171.1 GCA_902803785.1 uncultured Erysipelotrichaceae bacterium | reverse complement strand
GAATCACTTACTGTACGAAGAGGATCCCGAAAGAAGAGATCGAAGGGGTCCATTTCAACTGGGTCAGCTATGATGAGATGGCTAAGAAATACGACCCGGATCAGCTGAAAGACGGATTCAATACCGTGGATGGCGAAGAGATATTCTATATCAGCAATCCCGCATTGGGCCTGTGGGCCTGTAAAGACAGGTTTTAAAGGAGGATTAAATGGAAAGATTCAAAGATAAAGTCGCAGTCGTGACAGGCGCCGGAGGCGTCCTGTGTTCCCGTTTCTCCAAAGTACTGGCAGAAAACGGCGTCAAAGTCGCATTACTGGACCTGAACAAGGAAGCGGTCGATAAAGTCGCTGCCGAGATCAATGAGGCCGGAGGCTGTGCGAAAGCCTACAAGGCAAACGTACTGGAAAAGGATACGATGTATCTCGTGGCCGATCAGGTCATGAAGGATTTCGGAAGAGTTGACATCTTGCTCAACGGTGCCGGCGGAAACAACCCGAGGGCTACGACCGACAAGGAATACTTCGAGCCGGGTGACATCGATGCGGATACCAAGAGCTTCTTCGATCTGGAAGATTCCAGCGTCAGCTTCGTATTCAACCTGAACTTCCTGGGAACTCTGATCCCGACACAGGCATTCGCCAGATATATGGTCGAAAAGGGCGGAAACATCATCAATATCTCTTCGATGAACGCATATACACCGTTGACCAAGATCCCTGCCTATTCGGCAGCGAAAGCCGGTATTTCCAACTTCACGCAATGGCTGGCCGTTCATTTTTCCAAGGTCGGCATCCGTGTGAATGCGATCGCTCCTGGCTTCTTCTCCACAGCTCAGAACAAAGCCCTGTTATGGAATGAAGACGGAACACCGACTGCCAGGACAGGAAAGATCCTTGCGGCAACACCGATGGGAAGATTCGGTGAACCGGAAGAACTCGACGGAACGCTCCTGTATCTGATCGACGATCAGATGGCCGGATTCGTGACCGGTGTCGTGATCCCGGTCGACGGCGGATTCTCTGCATATTCCGGAGTATAAAGAAAACGGCTGAAAAGCCGTTTCTTCATTTTATGAACAGAACGATGAAAAAAAGCCCTGATGGGCTTTTTTCTTCTATTAACCGAGTGTGGAGACAGCTTTTGCTAAACGGGCTTTCTGTCTTGCAACATAGTTTTTATGTTTCAAGCGGCTCGCAGCGGCTTTATCCAGAAGTGAGCTGGCATTGTTGTATGCCTTGGCAGCAGCTTCCTTATCGCCGGCAGCTACAGCAGCATGCACTTTCTTCATCGCTGTCTTTAACTGAGACTTTTCAGAATTGTTCTTCAGTTTAGCCTTGGCATTGGTCAGAGCTCTCTTTTTCTGAGACTTAATATTTGCCATGTGTCCTCCTTACCTAATTCGCCATTTCATTATAAGCAAATCGCCTGAAAAATGCAATAAATACTGTATAATTAAAATGTTATGAAAGAATATACGCAAAGGATCGTATTCATGGGAACTCCGCAGTTCGCCGCCGATATCTTGCAGGGACTCGTCGACAGCGGTTTTCATATCGTCGGTGTCGTATCCCAGCCGGACAAGGAATTCGGACGCAAGAGGACACTGAGACCCTCCGAAGTGAAACAGAAGGCGATCGACCTGGGGATCCCGGTCATCACACCGAAGAAGATCCGTCTTGAATACGAAGATGTTTTGAAATTTGAACCGGACCTGATCATCACATCGGCCTACGGCCAGATCGTGCCGAAACAGATCCTGGATTATCCGAAATACCGCTGTATCAATACGCACGGCTCTCTTTTACCCGCATATCGGGGAGGAGCGCCGATCCAGAGATGTCTGATCAACGGCGAAGAGAAGACCGGAATGACCATTATGTATATGAATGAAAAAATGGATGAGGGAGATATCCTGTATCAGAAGGAACTGCCGATCGACATCCATGACACCAATTCCGATCTCTTCCGCAGACTGAGTTCGCTTGCGCTGGATATGCTTCTGGAGTTTTTACCGAAACTGTTTGAAGGCGATGTCCATCCGGTCAAACAGGATGAAAGCCTTGCGACCTATGCGCCGAATCTCGACAAAGAGATCGAACACATCCGTTTTGAAGACGATGTCAGAAAAGTCTACGATCACATCCGCGGATTACTTGATAATCCGGGATGTTATTTCATCATGAAAGAAAAGAAATACAAGATCGAGAAGTGTTTCTTTGAATACAGTGACGATGTCATACCGAATACATTCCGCGGACTCGAGAAGGATTATCTGCGTCTTGACTGTGTCAACGGTTATATCAAGGTCTATATGATCCGGCCGGAAGGAAAGAATTCCATGGATGGAAAGTCTTTCTATAACGGTGCAGGAAGAAATCTGGCAGGTGAACAGCTTGGATAGGGAACATATCAGGAATTTTTCCATTATCGCCCATATCGACCACGGAAAGTCTACGCTGGCAGACCGCATTTTGGAATTGACCGAAACGGTCTCCAAGCGGGAGATGCAGGCACAGTTCCTGGATTCTCTGGAACTGGAACGGGAAAGAGGCATCACGATCAAACTGAACGTCGTTCAGCTCAAATACCATGCGAAGAATGGAGAAGACTACATCTTCCATCTGATCGATACCCCGGGACATGTGGACTTCAGCTATGAAGTATCGCGTTCTCTGGCGGCATGCGACGGAGCGATCCTGGTGGTTGACGCATCTCAAGGCATCGAAGCGCAGACATTGGCCAATACCTATCTCGCTTTGGACAATGACCTCGAGATCCTTCCGGTCATCAATAAGATCGATCTTCCGAGTGCCGATATCGATCGGACGAAGAAGGAGATCGAAGATATCATCGGACTGGACTGCAGCGATGCGCCGTGTATCTCCGCAAAGACGGGACTGAATGTAGAAGATGTCCTGGAAGGGATCGTGAAGTATCTTCCGGCGCCGAAAGGAGATAAAAACGCTCCGTTAAAGGCACTCGTATTCGATTCCTATTACGATTCCTACCGCGGTGTTGTCGTCTTTATCTGTCTCAAGGAAGGAACGGTCAAAGTCGGAGACAGGATCCGTTTCATGCAGGCGGAAACGGTCTACGAAGTGACCGAAGTCGGTGTCAAGACGCCGAATGAGATGAAAAAGGATTCTCTCTCTGCCGGAGAGGTCGGATATCTGTGCGCATCGATCAAATCCATCCAGGATATCCATATCGGTGATACGATCACTTTGGAAGATAGACCTTGCGCAGAAGCGCTTCCTGGCTACCGCAAGATGAATCCGATGGTCTACTGCGGCATGTATCCGACCGACAACAACCGTTATAACGATCTAAGAGATGCATTGGAGAAACTGCAGCTCAACGATTCCAGTCTGACCTTTGAAGCGGAATCCTCCAAAGCTCTGGGCTTCGGTTTCCGTCTCGGTTTTCTGGGTCTGCTTCATATGGAAGTCGTGCAGGAACGGCTCGAAAGAGAATACAACCTCAATCTGATCGCAACGGCTCCTTCTGTCATCTATAAAGTCACATTGACGGACGGTACCGTAAAGTATATCGACAACCCGAGCCTGATGCCGGAATCCACGCTGGTAGAATCGATCGAAGAACCTTACGTGAGAGCTTCCATCATGGTCCCGAACGAATACATGGGTGCGGTCATGCAACTGTCACAGGACAAGCGCGGTATCTACAAGGACATGATCTATATCGATACCAATCGAAATCAGTTGGTCTATGAGATGCCATTGAGCGAGATCATCTTTGAATACTTCGATAAACTCAAATCCGTTTCCAGAGGATACGCATCTCTTGACTATGAACTGATCGGTTACCGCAAGTCCAATCTGGTCAAGATGGATATCCTGATCAACGGCGAAGTGATCGATGCCTTAAGCATCATCGTACATAAGGATTTCGCTTATCCGCGAGGACAGGCCATCACGGTCAAACTCAAGGAACTGCTTCCGAAGCAGCAGTTCGAGATCCCGATCCAGGCTGCCATCGGAAACAAGGTACTGGCCCGTACCAATATCAAATCTCTGCGGAAAGACGTCCTGGCGAAGTGCTACGGCGGAGATATCTCCCGTAAGAAGAAACTTCTGGAAAAACAGAGGGAAGGGAAGAAACGCATGAAGGCGGTTGGAAGCGTCGAGATCCCGCAGGAAGCCTTTATGGCGGTATTGGCTTTAGATGACGACAGGAATTAAACATCTTTACATTCATGTACCGTTCTGCAGAAGTATCTGTTTTTACTGTGACTTCTGTCATCGGATCTATTCCGGGGAACTGGTATCCAAATGGTTAAACAGACTGGAAAAAGAGATCGCAGAGACCTGTCATGAACAGTATGAAACAGTCTATCTCGGGGGAGGAACGCCGACCTGTCTTTCTTCTGAAGAACTCAGACGGCTGTTTGAGATGCTGAGACCGTATCTGTCTGAGGTAAAGGAATTCACCGTTGAGGTCAATCCCGAATCTCTGGATGAAGAAAAGATAGAACTGTTTCGGGAATACGGAGTCAACCGGATCTCCATGGGGATACAGAGCTCCGATGATGAGATCCTGAGATCCCTCAACCGTCACCATACATTCAAAGATGCGGTTGACAGGATCGATCTCCTGAAAAGAAACGGCCTTACAAACATCAG
>CADCRE010000170.1 GCA_902803785.1 uncultured Erysipelotrichaceae bacterium | reverse complement strand
TGGTACAGTTCCAGTCGGATATCCTGGAGATCCCGGTCATCCGTCCGCTGCTTCCGGAAACGACGGCATTAGGTGCCGCGAGACTGGCCGGACTTGCGGTCGGTTACTACAAAATGGAAGATTTCACGACAGAAGACGCACAGCGCTATGAGCCGAAGATGTCTCATGAGGAAGTAGAGAAACATTATGAGAGATGGCTCGCTGCGGTCGATGCGACACTGAGATTCTAGGAGAGAAAGATGAAAGTATTACTGATCAACGGCAGTCCGCATCGCAACGGCTGCACTGTCACCGCATTGAAAGAAGCTGAAAAGATCCTTCTGGAAGAAGGGATCGAAACGGTATGGGTCCATGTGCCTGCGGATATCCCCGGCTGCATGGCCTGCCGATACTGTCACGACAATCCCGGCTGTATCCGCAAGGATATCGTCAATGAGACGTATGAAAAGGTCGCGGAGTGTGATGGAATGATCATCGGTTCCCCGGTCTACTATGCCGGGACGAGCGGCTCCTTAAAAGCTTTTCTGGACCGCCTCTTCTACTCCTATCCGAGCCGTGTAAAACTGACTATGAAAGCCGGTGCGGCAGTCTCCTCTTCCCGCAGAGCAGGAAATCTGACCTGCAACGATACAGTCAACAAGTATTTCTCGATCAACGGAATGACGACGATCGGTTCTTCCTACTGGAATGACGCTCATGGAAACAGTTCAGAAGAGGCCTTGCAGGATGAGGAAGGCATGCAGACGATGCGTAACCTCGCAAGAAACATGGCGTATTATGTGAAAATGCGAAAACTCGCCAAAGAACAGGGTCTGGAAGATCCTGTCCGGGAGAAAAAGAACTACACCAATTTCATCCGATAAGAAATATGAGATCCTCACAGGATCTCATATTTTTAACTGATCGAATGTCTTTACCAGATCGTCGTGGATGACGATGTCGCATTGACTGTCGTAGGATGTGGCGTCACGGTTGATGATCGCCAGGGTCTCTCCCCGGAAATAGCGGATGAAGCTTGCGGCCGGATAGACGACCAGAGAAGTCCCGCATACGACCAGGAGGTCCGCACTTGCGATCGCATTGATCGCTTTCGTGATGACTTCCTCATCCAGTCCTTCTTCATAGAGGACGACATCCGGTTTGATGATGCTTCCGCAGCGGTCACATTTCGGGATCCCGTCAGAATGGATGATGTCGTTCAGATCGAAGAACTTGTGGCATCTCGTACAGTAGTTGCGGTGTACGGAACCGTGGAGTTCGTATACCTTCTTGCTGCCGGCGGCCTGATGCAGTCCGTCGATGTTCTGAGTGACCACAGAGACATCTTTCTTCTCCTGAAGGGCAGCGATGAATCTGTGGGCATCGTTCGGCTTTGCATCGGGGAACAGCATCTTTTCCCGATAGAATTCAAAGAACTCTTCGGTATGGTACTCAAAGAAAGTGTGTGAAAGCATCTCTTCCGCGCGGTAGGTGTTCTTGTACAGACCTGTTGCGGAACGGAAGTCAGGGATGCCGGAAGCGGTAGACATGCCAGCTCCGGAGAAAAAGACGATGGTATTGGCCTTATCGATGGCGTTCTGCAGTTTCTTGATCATATACCTTTATTCTACAATACTTTGGTGTTAAGATAATTTCAGAAACATCAGGGCAAGGTGAAATTCCTTGATCGGCGGTATACCCCGCGAGCGGAAGGCAGAACCTGTGGGATTCAGGTGGCGACTGTACAGTCAGGATGAGAGAGGTTTTTTTATTTTGAAACAGGTTTTAAACATCAGAAACATCAGCATCATCTCCGTATTGGGAGCTTTGGGAGCCGTATTGATGTTATTCGACTTCCCGATCGCGATCGCGCCGAACTTCTATAAACTCGACCTGGGCGATCTTCCGTGTCTGATCGGCGCCTTTGCGTTGGGACCGATCCCGGCACTGTTCATCCAGATCGTCAAGATCATCGTGAAACTGCTTCTGAAGCCGACTTCGACCGCTTTCGTCGGAGAACTGGCGGCCTTCATCTGTTCCTCGGCATTGACGGTAACCGCCGGCCTTGTCTATAGCAAGAAAAAGAATAAAGGAAATGCCGTGAAGGGGATGATCCTTGGGACATTATTCATGAGTATCGTCGCGACGGCTGCCAACTATCTGTTTATCATTCCGGCATACGTACAGATGTTCCACATGCCTTTGGAAGCCATCATCGGGATGGGTCATGAGATCTTCCCGGTCGTGACCGACAAGTTCACATTCGTACTGTGCTGTGTCCTGCCTTTCAATCTGATCAAGGCGGCGATCGTGGATGTCCTGACACTGATCCTGTACAAACACATCTCACCGCTCCTGAAGGCGTAAAACAGCCCTTAATTTTATATTTATTTATAGATATGTTATAATTTTGTGGTACAAAATTTGGAGGTTTTGTTATGCCTAGATTAACAAGGACACAAAAATTTGCGGATCTTAGAGAATCTCTCGCGAACGACAAAGAGTCATCTTTGCAGACAAAAGATCTGTCCAGTTATGAAAGCAGATTGAATAATATCACCGGTGAGGAGATCCGTCCTCAGGAGACTGTTCGGGAGACCGTCCCGGAGACTCCGAAAGAAGATCCAAAATATGTATGGACTCCGTTTGAAGATACGACGACGGAAGCCGAGAATGCGGAAGATGTCATCGATCTGACGATCACTGACCTTTGGAACAGTGCTCGGATCGGGGAAGAAAAGAAAGAAGAGCCGGTCGTTGAGCCTGTCTATGAAGAGGCTCCGGTCGAAGAAAAGATCGAAGAAACCGTATCGGAACCGGTCGTTGAAGAAACTCCTGTCATTGAAGAACCGGCCGTAACAGAAACTCCGGCTGTTGAACCTGCTGTCGAAGAAAAGTCCACAGAGGAAGCAGTCACAGATTATATTCTGGAAGATCCGTTCGCAGAATTCGATGAGATCCTTTCAGAAAAATATGCGAAAGAAGAAAAGAAGGAAGAGACGGAAGTCGCTGCCGAACCTGTAACGGAAACGGTACAGGAAGAACGTGTCGTCGAAGAGATACCGCTCGAAGAAAAGATTGATGAGATCTTCACGGTTCCTGAAACAACGGAAGAAAAGGTCGAACAGTTCACAGAAGAGACGCCGATCTTTGCGGAACCGGAAGGACAGACTGTCGAAGAACCTGTCTTCGCAGAGCCGGAAGAGACTGTCGTTGAGGAAACGCCTGTCATCGAGGAGCCGACTGTTGAGGAACCGATCATCGAAGAACCGACTGTTGAAGAGACACCGGTTTTTGAGGAACCTGTCATTGAGGATATTCCTGTTGTTGAAGAACCTGTCACTGTGACGGAAGGACCGACATATGAAGAAGTTCCTGTACAGGAAGAAGAGAAGGAACTCGATGCGGATGAGGTAGAGACCGAACCTGTCGTCGAAGAGAATCCTTATCTCGGATTCTATCAGCCTAATCCGGAAGTGGAAGCCGCGTATGAAGAGGCGGAGAAGCTCGCTGCACAGAAAGCTGCGGAAGAAGAAGCTGCCAAGGCAGAGGCGGAGAAGGAAGAGACTGTTGTTGAAGAAGTCCCGGTCTTTGAGGAACCTGTCGTCGAGGAAACTCCTGTCGTCGAAGAACCTGTCAGGGAAGAAGAACCTGTAAACGAAGAGGTGGCGGAACTGGTCGAAGAAGAACCAGTCGAGGTCGTCGAAGAACCGGCCGAATCACCGGCTGCAGAAGTGACATATGATCTGCCTGCAGACAATCATATGCCTGAGAACGTAGAAGAAGGGACCAGCGGACTGATCCACGAAACGATCAGTGAGGTCGATAAATACAACGAAGAGAACGGTGATCTGACCATCCATACGCTTACCAGCAATATGGTCAATGAGATCAGACACGGAGAAAGCGCTCCGACCGTTGAAAAAGAACCGGTCATTGAAGAAAGACCAGTCGAGAAAAAACCGGTCGAAGAGTTCGTAGAAGTTCCGATCGATAAGATCGATGAGAATGAAGAGGAATTCTCCAATACAGTATCGATGGAGATCTCCAAGATCATGAATGAAGTCGCCGAAAATAAAGACGCAAACGAGATCCCGGTCGAGGAAGTTGCGGCTCCTGTGGTGGAGGAACATCCTGTCCTGACGAAGGCTCTGGAAGAAGAACCGGAAGAGGAAGTCGTGGAGATCCGCAATCTCAATGAACTCGATGAGGAACCTGTTCAGAACACCTTATCCAACACGATCCCATTCGTCGTCGCTCCTTCCAATGAGGAAGAGGTCATCGATGAGGAAGTGGAAGAGGATTCCAACACGATCCTGAACATTATCCTGATCATCCTGATCGTGATCCTGGTAGCTGTACTGGGTCTGATCATATTCTATATTTTAAAGACTAAGGGAATTATCTGATGAAATTCAATATTGCGATCGACGGACCGAGTGCCGCCGGAAAATCAACGATCGCTGACCTGTTGGCAGAACGTCTCGGCTACAATCATCTGGATACAGGTGCGATGTATCGCGCTGTCGCCTATAAGGCGATGAACAGCGGGATCGCGCTGGACGATGAAGACAAGATCGTCGAGATGATCGGAAACATGGACCTGCAGATGAAGATCGACGGAAGCGTCATCCTGGACGGAAACGACGTAAGTGAAGCGATCCGGACCAACGAAGTATCTATGGGTGCTTCCGATGTATCCAAGCTGCAGGGATGTCGGGAAGCACTGGTGGCGATGCAGCAGAAGATCTGTGCCGAGGGAGGATATATCCTCGATGGCAGAGATATCGGAACGGTGGTCCTGAAGGATGCGCCGGTCAAGATCTTCATGGTCGCTTCGGCGGAAGCCAGGGCAGAGCGCAGAGTCCTGCAGAATCAGGAAAAGGGGATCGAAGCGGATTACGAATCGATCCTGGAAGATATCAAAAAAAGAGACTATCAGGATACCCATCGGGAACATTCTCCGTTACGGAAAGCGGAAGATGCGGTGGAAGTGGACACTTCCGATCTCAGTATCGAAGAAGTCGTTCATCGTGTCCTGGAGATCATAGAAGAGAAAACGGGAGATAAGAAATGATAGATGGAACTGTCGCAATCGTTGGTAGACCCAATGTCGGTAAGTCGACAGTTTTTAATAGGATGCTGGAACAGCGTGTTTCGATCGTAGAGGATACTCCGGGCGTGACCAGAGACCGGATCTACGGAGACTGTCAGTGGCTGTCCAAGACCTATCGGCTGATCGATACCGGAGGGATACAGATCGAAGATGTACCGTTTCAGAAGGAGATCAACGCACAGGTCGAGATCGCGATCGAAGAAGCGGATGTGATCATCTTTTTGACGGACGGGAGAAGCGGACTTTCATCGGATGACGAGTATATCGCGAGACTCCTGAATCGCTCCCAGAAGCCGGTCATTTTGGCTGTAAACAAGATCGACGATATCTCCAAGATCGGAGATATCTACGAATACTACAAGCTCGGGATCGGTGATCCGATCGCCGTATCCGGGATCCATGGGATCGGGATCGGTGATCTGCTCGACAAGGTCGTCGAACTGATGCCGGAGAAGACGGTAGATGAATATGAGGGAATGATCCGCTTTGCGGTCATCGGAAGACCGAATGTCGGAAAGTCTTCTTTGACCAACGCCTTCCTGAAACAGGACAGAGTTATCGTATCCGATATCGAAGGAACGACCAGAGATGCGATCGATACGGTGTTCGAAGCCAATGGGAAGCACTATGTCGTCGTCGATACAGCGGGGATCCGGAAAAGAGGAAAGATCTACGAGAACGTAGAGAAGTATTCCGTTCTGAGGGCCAAGGCAGCCATCGAACGAAGCGATCTCGCACTGGTCCTGCTGGACGGATCCACCGGGATCATCGATCAGGACAAACATGTAGCCGGTCTGGCACACGAGGCCAACAAAGGCGTCATCATCGTCTACAACAAGTGGGACCTGGTCGACAAGGATGACAAGACGATGACGAATATCACGAAAGAGATCCGCAAACAGTTCGTCTATCTGGACTATGCGCCGATCGCCTTTGTATCCGCAAAACAGGGAAAGAGGATCGATACACTGCTTCCTTTGATCGATACGGTCTATGAGAACCTGAACAAGAGGATCAAGACGAATGTCCTCAATGAAGTGATCCTGGATGCGCAGATGGCCAATCCGGCCAAGCCGCACAACGGCAAGAAACTGAAGATCTATTATGCGTCTCAGGTGTCGAGCGCTCCGTGTGTGATCGTACTGTTCGTAAACGATCCGGAGCTGATGCATTTCTCCTATCAGAGGTATATCGAAAACCGTCTGAGAGAAGCCTTCGGATTCGAAGGTGTTCCGATCCAGATCCTCTGTCGGAAACGTACGGAAAACTGATCAATAAAAAAACGAATCTGTCTTGTCTGTTACAGATTCGTTTTTCTTTTTGACTATTGTCCGGCGACCATCGTCACACAGGCATTGAAAGACATCGGATCGGTCCCGACACAGACTTTCGCTGTTCCGGATTCCGGTGTTTTTATATTGAATTCGGTATTCGATGTCTCACCTATGACGACTTCACCGCTGTCCAGAGTGATCTGGAAGTAATATGGAGGCAATGCGCTTCCGGTATAGATCGCGGTCCAGTGAGGGAACCAGATCCTTCCGGCTGCGTTGGTCGTATCGCCGTAGATGTTAGTGGCGGAGATATCACAGGTATCGCCTGTGCAGAATCCGTCACCTCCCGCACCGGTCTGGAAGTAAGCCCAGACGTGATTTCCATTGAAGGTACCGGTGATATTGGAGACACCGCCGTCGATATAACGCTTGTTCTGACGGGCGTAGTCATAAGCTACGGAGACATCCACGAGAGGATGTTCCTCGAGGGCTTTCGCGGAGATATAGCCAGTCACGGTATTTCCGGAACCGTCCGGTTTTGCGTACGGATAGGCACCTTTGACATGCCTGATCTCGACGACTCCATCCGGCATCGGCAGAGGTGCGTACGGATCGTATTCGCCGCTGTGATGTTCTTCCAGTTCCTGAAGGACCTTGGTGACGATCTTGGACTTGGTGTTTTCCTGATACTCCGCATTGGAGAAGTAGGCACCTTTGGCCAGTTCATCATATCCTGTCCAGCAGGAGATGGTATATTTGTTCGTCTGCATGACCAGCCAGCTGTCCTTGGTCGCACCGTTCGGGATCCCGAAGGATTCTCCGGCATCACCCCAGTCAGTCGTTCCGGTCTTACCGTAGAGCGGATAATCCAGATATCTCTTGCAGTACCACATGAGAGAAGAATAGGAACCGCTCATGTTGTATTCTTCCAGATAGGCGACCATCCAGGCCGTCTCAGGAGAGAGACGCTGTGTACCTTGGGTATCGGCGACGAAGTTCTCTCTTCCGTCGTTATATACGATGTAGTTGACTGTATGCGGCTTGATGTATCTTCCGCCGTTGATGAACATCGCGTGTGCTCCGGCCAGCTGCAGAGGCGTGACCAGGCAGCGGTTGCCGCCGATCGCGAACTGCAGGTCGAAGTCGGAATAGTCGAATTTGAATCCGATGGAGTTGAGATAATCTACGACGAATTCTTCTCCTTTTTCCTGTACGACAGCAGCCAGAGCCTGGACGGCAGGTGTGTTCTGAGAACGTCCCAGAGCTTCCGTCATCAGCATGTCTCCGACATAGCTGTGATCGTAATTGGAGATCAGGACATTGCCGTCATAGAGGTAGTAAGGCATATCCGTAAAGGTGTGGGAAGTCGCATAGCCGAGCTCTTCGATACATAAGGCGTAGTCGATGACCGGCTTGATGGAAGATCCCGGGTTCAGATAGGCACTGGTCGCCCGGTTGAACTGTCTGGCCTGTTCGGTCTCGCCTCTGCCGCCTCCGAGAGCTTCGATCGCGCCGTTCTGATTGTCCATGACGACGATCGCACTCTGACAGAGTTCGTTCGGGAAGGTGATACCGACGTAATCGGCTTCGTTCTGCATATCATACAGGTATTCCTGCATGTGCGGATTCATATTGGTATAGATCTCCATACCGACTTCATACGGGCTTTCTCCCGTGGTCTCGATGACTTCATCGATGACGGCGTCGATATAGGACTGATACTTGTCGTTGGTCTCCTGGAAGCTTTCATCCGTTCCTGCCAGGAGGTCTTCCATACGGACGGACTTGGCGAGATCGGCTTCCTGCTCGGAAATGTATCCGTGATCTACCATCAGATTGAGGACTTCGTTCCTTCTTTCGATCGCATTCTGAAGATATTCGGAATCCGGATCCAGATAGTAGTTGTCTTCCTTATAAAGGTCGTTGTACGGATTGTAGGTATTCGGTGAGTTGATCAGACCCGCAAGAAAGGCAGATTCCGCCAGGTTCAGGTTCTTCGCGTCTTTTCCGAAATAATACTGGGCCGCTTTCTGGACGCCGCGGATATTGTTTCCGTAGTTGACCTTGTTGATATACATCGCGATGATGTCCTGTTTCCTGACCTTCTGGATGTTTTCCAGTTCCAGAGCGAGGACGATCTCCTGCATCTTTCTGCGGATACCGGACATACCTTCTCTGGCTGCGATGGTGGAATCCGCATCCGCATCCTTGGAGAAGTAACTGTTCTTGATCAGCTGCATGGTGACGGTCGAACCGCCCTGAGAGAAATCTCTGGTCTGCAGGTTGACGATGATGGCTTTGGTGAAACGCGGGATATCGAAACCGCGATGTTCGAAGAAACGGGAGTCTTCGATCGCCAGGAAGGCGTCGATCAGACAGTTCGGCATCTCTTCATAGTCGATGTTTTCACGCAGATAGAGACCGAGCTCCATGATCTTGTTTCCTTCGCTGTCGTAGATCGTGGTGGAATCCGGTGAGACCAGATCTTCCACGTGGAGTTCCGGTTTTCCTTCACAGAGCTTATAGGCGAAGACGCCTGCGCCGATGACGCCGGCGATCGCCAGGAAGACGATGATGGACATGAGGATCGCCATCACGAAGGTGATCGTCTTTCCTTTCGGACGTTTCTGCTTCTTGGCCTTCTTTTTCTTTCCTTTGGTCACGGTCTCGGAAGGAACGGCTTCCTTTCCTTCTTCCGCACTTTCGACAGAAGTCTTTTCCGTCTTCTTTGACTTCTTCGTCTTTTTCTTCTTTCCGATCCCGAGAGATCTCTTCAGTTTATCGGACCAGGAAACAGATGAAACGGCGGCTGTTTCGACAGTCGCTTTCTGTTCTGTGACCGGTTCCGCTTTTTCTTCGGTCTTCTCTTCCTTTGCTTCTTCTTCCAGCTTGACTTCCTGGAAATAGTCTCTGTTTTCCTGATGCTTGCGCGCCGCTCTTTTGACCAGACTCAGCTGACGCTCCTGAGACTCATTCAGTTCTTTCTCTGTTTTCATACATTTATAAATTATACTATATTAATCAATAAATGCTAATATTAAGATATGATTAAAACGCGTCTGAAAGTCCTTAAAAACAGGATAAATGATGAGGGCATCGATTATTATTATCTCAATACATCGGACGATCATCTTTCCGAATATGTCCCGGAATACTTCCGGACGATCGCCTATTTTTCCGGTTTTACCGGATCGGCTGCTTCATTGATCGTGGGACGGGAAGAAGCCTGGATCTTCGTCGACGGACGCTACCATGTCCAGGCCGACAGAGAATGCCTTCCTAACGGTGTTCACGTGGTCAAACTTGGGACCAAGGATGCACCCGATCCGATCGCCTTCCTCGCAGAAAAGGGAAAAGATGCCGTCGTGGCACTGGATGGGACCAGGACTTCCATCCGTTTCGCAAAGAAGATCGTCCGTAACAATACGCTGATCAGCCGCGATCTGTATTCCGATCTGATAAAGGACCGCTCTCCGCTTTGCGAAGATCCTGTCCGGGAACTTGAAGAGAGATATACCGGCCTTTCCCGGAAGAAGAAGATCGAGATGATCCGCTACTGTCTGGAAGACAAGGTACACATCGTAGGAAATCTGGAATCCATCGCCTACCTGCTCAACCTGAGAGGAAATGATGTCATCTATACTCCGGCCTTTCGGGCCTTCATGGTGTTCTATGAGAGGGAAGTCTATCTTTTCTGCGATCTGAAGCGTTTCTCTCCGGAGATCCTGGAGAAGCTTTACGACGACGGAGTCATCCTGCGTCCCTACGATTCCTACTATCCTTTCCTGAAAGGGATCAAAGGAAAACAGATCGTCCTCGATGAAAACAAGGTCAACTATCAGACGTGGCTCGATCTCGACCGCAGACACAACAGGCTTTACGATATGCCTTCTCTCATCGAGAAGATGAAGGCCGTCAAGAATCCGGTCGAACAGCGCAACTTCATTCAGGCCCACATCTACGATGCGGTCGCCGTCTTGCGTTTTCTGATGTGGCTGGACTCGATCGACAAATCGACGGTCAGCGAATACGATGCCAAAAACAAGATCGATTCTCTGCGTCTGGAATATCGGGCGATGGATCTGAGCTTCTCTTCGATCGTGGCCTATAATGAGAATGCGGCTTTGATGCATTACGCGCCGACGAAGGAAAAGTGTTCGATGCTGGACAATAAGGGGATCCTCCTGTTCGATACCGGCGGACACTATCCTGAAGGGACGACGGATATCACCCGTACGGTGGCCTTGGGCGAAGTGGACGATGAAGTGAAGAAGTATTTCACTCTGGTATTAAGATCCATGTTCAACCTGAGCGAAGCGAAGTTCCTGAAGGGGATGAGCGGAAAACAGCTCGACATCCTCGCCCGGAAAGATCTCTGGGCAGAAGGGATCGACTACCGCTGCGGTACGGGACACGGTGTCGGCTATGTCCTGTCCGTCCACGAAGGACCTCCGAACATCCGCTGGGGTTCGACTGACGCAAAGACCGAAGAGGTCCCGCTGGTTCCGGGAATGATCGTTTCCGATGAACCCGGCGTCTACATCGAAGGGAAGTTCGGGATCCGCTGTGAGAACCTCATCCTCTGCGAAAAAGACATCGAGAACGAATACGGACAGTTCCTGCGTTTCCGTACGCTGACGCTGGTCCCGTTCGATCTCAGACTGATCGACAGGCGTTATCTGGATGATAAGACCGTATCGATCATCAATACCTATCACCGTCGGATCTACGATACGCTCTTGCCGTATCTGAATGCCGAAGAGGCACAATATCTTAGAAAGGTCACCAGAGAGATATGAAACTGATCAGTTGGAACGTCAACGGACTGCGGGCAGTCATGTCCAAGGGATTCCTGATCCCTTTCCTCAATCAGGAACAGCCTGACATCATGGCTTTTCAGGAGACCAAGATGCAGGAGGATCAGCTGGATTTTCAGTTTGACGGCTATTTCCGTTATATGAATTCCGCGGAAAAGAAGGGTTATTCGGGGACGATGGTCCTGACAAAGGAGAAGCCTCTTTCCGTCATCTGCGATATCGAGGGAGAAGATCACCCCAAAGAAGGCAGAGTCATCACTCTGGAATATGAGGATTTCTATTTCGTCTGTGCCTATGTGCCCAACTCCAAGGACGGACTGAAACGGATCGATTACCGGATGCATTGGGAAGACGATCTCCGTGCCCATCTGGAACGTCTGGATCAGAAGAAGCCGGTCATCTATACCGGAGATCTCAACGTGGCACATAACGAGATCGATCTGAAGAATCCCGATGAGAATCATTTCTCCGCCGGATTCTCCGATCAGGAAAGAGAGAAGTTCACGAAACTTCTGGCCAGCGGTTTTGCGGACTCCTTCCGGGAACTGTATCCGGAGGAGGTCAAGTATTCCTGGTGGTCCTATCGGACCAGGGCCAGGGAACGCAATGCGGGTTGGCGTATCGACTACTTCGTCGTTTCAAACAGACTGATGGAGAGGGTGGAAGACAGTCTCATCTACAATGAAGTCATGGGTTCGGATCACTGTCCGGTCGGACTGATCCTGAAATAGGAGGGAATATGGATATCAAATTATTTATCGAACAGAATCTGAATGATATGAAGGCCGATCTGGGGGAACTGGTCTCCTGCAATTCGGTCTACAGTGAGGATGAAAAGCCGTTCGGTTCGACGAACCGGAAAGTGCTGGACAAGGCTCTGGAACTGATGGAGAAAAAGGGTCTGAAGACGGTCAACGGAGACTATTACTGCGGATACGGTGAGACGGGCGAAGGCGAGAAACTGATCGGCATCCTGGCTCATCTGGACATCGTACCGGCCGGTTCGGACTGGAACAGCGATCCGTTCACGATGACCGAGAAAGACGGTTATCTCTACGGCAGAGGTGTCTCTGACGACAAGGGTGCGGCAGTCGCATCGATGTATGCGCTGAAGTATCTGATCGAAGAAGGCTATCCTTTCCGCAAGAGAGTCAGACTGATCCTGGGCTGCAACGAGGAATCCGGTTCTGCCTGTATCGCTCACTATGTATCGACCTTCGGTCAGATCGACTACGGTTTCACGCCGGACGGAAACTTCCCGGGCATCTATGCAGAAAAAGGAATGCTGATGGGGGAAGTCAGAGGGCATCATTCGAAGATCAGAGAGATCGAAGGCGGAGAAGCTTCCAATGTCGTATGCAAGAAAGTGACGCTGAAAGTCGACAGCGGATCCTTCGATGAAGAAAAGTTTGCGCAGTATCAGAAGGAACACGGGATCACCTATGAGATCACCAGAGACGATCTCACGCAGATCACCGTCTACGGAACGGCCGCACATGCCAGCACTCCGGACCTGGGCGTCAATGCGATCTCCCATGCTCTGGAAGGACTCTATCATGCGGATTTCAACGATTCCCTGACAGACTGGTTCCACCGCTATTTCGCTCTCACCGTTCACGGAGAGATCCTGGGCTACGAAGACCTGAAGGATGACATCTCGAATACGTCCATCAACTTCGGCGTTGCCCGCAGGGACGGCGAAGATGTCGTGATCTCTCTGGATATGCGTTTCCCGGTCAAGACGAACTCGGAAAAGGTGAAGGAACTGCTGCAGATCAGTGACGAAGACAATGAAGTGGTCTTTACCGAAGTGGAAGAACCGCTGTACTTCGATATCAATTCTCCGATGATCAGGGCTCTGAAGAAAGCCTATGAAGAGGTGACCGGGGATCATGAGACGGAAATGGAAGCGATCGGCGGAGGTACTTACGCGAAAGCCATCCACAACTGTATCGCCTTCGGTTGCGAGTTTATCGGGGAAGACAATCACATCCACGATGCGAACGAGTGTCTGAAGATCGAAAGTTTCAAAAAACAGGTCGAACTGTATGTTGCGGCGATCCGCAATCTGAATGAAATAGAGGACTAGAAGGTCCTCTTTTGTTATAATGGATGTATGAAGAACGCAAAACTCGCGCTGATCTACGATTTTGACAAGACACTCTCGCCAAAGGACATGCAGGAGTTTCACTATATCAGATCATTGGGTTATGAGGATCCCGCCGATTTCTGGAAGGAATGTGACGCTTTTTCCAAGAAACACAACTGTGATGGGATCCTTTCCTATATGTACCTGATGGTCATGAAGAACAGAGATCTCACCAGGAAACAGCTGATCGAAGAAGGGAAGTATATCGAACTCTACCGGGGCGTATCGACCTGGTTCGGAAGGATCAATGAATACGGGAAGAAACATCACATCGATGTGGAACACTATGTCATCTCTTCCGGACTCACCGATATCATCAAAGGAACTTCGATCGCCGATGAATTCAAGAAGATCTATGCCTGCACCTATGCCTATGACAGCAACGGAAAAGTCCTGTGGCCGTCAAGAGTGGTCAACTACACGATGAAGACCCAGTATCTCTTCCGTATCAACAAGGGCGTCCTTACGGAGACCAACGATGAAGACCTGAACAGTTCGACTCCGGAAACGGAGAAGTACATTCCGATCACGAATATGATCTATTTCGGAGACGGAAGTACGGATGTTCCGAGCATGAAGGTCGTTCAGCAGAACGGAGGCGTGACGGTCGCTGTCTTCGGAGACGGATCTCAGGCCAAGGCGGAACAGCTCTATGCGGATAAGCGGGCGAATTTCGTCGTCAAGGCGGATTACTCCAAGGGCAGCAAGGTCGAGAAGATCGTGCAGGGGATCATAGATTCACTGGAAACAAGAAACAAACTGGAAGATTACAGATGATGACAGAATATACAGTCGACGATTTCAATGTCAGGAAACTCGGAAGTTTTTATTATCCTGACAAAACGCTTTTCAGGGTATTCGCTCCGGATCATCCCTCGTTATATCTGATGATCAACGGTCATCCGTATCAGATGCATCGAAACGGATATCTGTATGAGATCGCACTGGGCGGGGATCTCGAAGGAGTACACTATCGCTATATGACGGATAAAGGCCTCTGTTTCAGAGATCCTTTTGCGTATGTATCGATCGGGGAAGATTCCGTGATCCTCGACAAGGGAAGGTTCGAATCTAGGAAGGTCCTCATGCCGGAGATGGAAGATGTGATCATCTATGAGGCCAATGTGAGAGACTTCTCCAGTTCCTATTCCTGGAACGGGATCCACAGATCCAAGTTCCTTTCTCTGAAAGAGGAAGGACTTCAGATCGGCGGTCATCCGATCGGACTCGACTATCTGAAACAGACCGGGATCACTCATCTGCAGCTGATGCCGATCCTGGATTTCGACAACGACCACAGTTCCTATAACTGGGGATACAATCCGATGGGCTACAACTGCGTCAAAGGCGATTATGTATCGGATCAGGACGATCCGTATGCCTATGTGAACGAACTGAGACAGACCGTCAATACCCTGCATGAGAATGGGATCCGCGTCGTTCTGGATGTGGTCTTCAATCATGTCTACGATCCGAAGAACTGCGATCTGGAGAAGATGCTTCCGGGTCATGTCTTCCGTTACCGTCCGGACGGGACACTGGCGGAAGGAACGCTCTGCGGCAATGAAGTGAAGACGGAAGATGTCTTCATTCGGGAATATCTCTGTGAGATGGTATTGCGCTATCTGAACCTCTTCGATATCGACGGACTGAGACTGGACCTGATGGGGATCTGCGATGTGGATACGGTCAATCAGATCTATGAGACGGCCCGTATCTACAAGAAGGATTTCATCCTCTATGGGGAAGGCTGGAACATGGGCGATGTCCTGGAAGAAGACAGGCGGGGAACGATACAGAACCGTCTGATGATGCCGGGGATCGGCATGTTCAACGACTATTTCCGCGGTGTGATGATCCACTATCTTTCCGGAAACGACAGTATCCTGAAGAAGGTGGCGATCGCCATGGAAGGAAGCCCGGATTATCTCGGGATCTCCCAGAGCGTCAACTATATGGAATGTCATGACGGTATGACGCTGTTCGACCATCTGAACCGATACAAGGAAGAAGACGGACTGGATGTCAATATCCGCCGCTGCCGTCTGGCACTGGCTCTCGTGATGTTTTCCAAGGGCATCCCGTTCTTTCATATGGGACAGGAATTCCTGCGTACCAAGCACGGGATCGAGAATTCCTACAACAGCGGCGATCTCATCAACGGCATCGACTGGCAGCGCAGGGTCGACAACAGTGACCTCTGCGATTATTTCCGGGATCTGATCACGCTTCGCAAACAGTACCGCGTCTTTATGGATGAAGATGCGGATATGACTTTTGAGCCGTACGGCGAATGTCTGATCTGCAGGATCGGCGAACTGACGATCCTGATCAACCCGAGCGATCGGGAATGTATCTATCATGACGGGGATATTTATAATATCATCCTCGATCACGAGGGACTCTGTGAGATCCAAAGCGACACAGTCAGGGCAGAGTCTTATTCTCTCGTGATATGCAGGAAATGATGTTGTATAATATAAGTGATTATTAAGGGGTATCATCAATGAAAAAGAATAATATGGTAGCAATGATACTTGCGGGAGGAAGGGGCTCCAGGCTTTTTGACCTGACGAAAAAAGTCGCGAAGCCGGCAGTCCACTTCGGAGGCAAGTATCGCATCATCGATTTCGCACTGTCCAACTGCGCGAACTCTCACATTTCGACAGTCGGCGTCCTCGTTCAGTACGAATCGATCCTGTTGAGCTCTTACAGTGCCAGAAGCTCCACATGGGGACTGGACTCCAAGGGCGGCGGTGTTTATGTGCTTTCTCCAAGGGAGAAGGATGAGACCGGTCTGGGCTTATACAACGGTACAGCCGATGCCATCTATCAGAACCTCGACTTCCTCGATCAGGAAGAAGCGGAATACGTTCTGGTCCTTTCGGGAGATCATATCTACAAGATGAACTACGAGAAGATGCTGCAGAAACACATCGAATCCAAGGCGGAAGCGACGATCGCAGTCATCGAAGTCCCGAAGAAAGAAGCCAGCCGTTTCGGTATCATGAATACCGACAGCACGGACCGTATCGTGGAATTCGAAGAGAAACCGAAAGAGCCGAAATCCAATCTGGCATCCATGGGTGTCTACATCTTCAATTACCGGACTCTGCGCCGTTATCTGAGGGAAGATGCGAAGAATAGTGAATCAGCTCATGACTTCGGAAAGAACGTCATCCCGGCCTATCTGAACGACGGACTGAAACTCCAGGCCTACCGTTTCAAAGGTTACTGGAAGGATGTAGGAACGATCGATTCCCTTTGGGAAGCCAATATGGATCTTTTGAAAGACAACAGCGGTCTGGATCTCTTCGATCCGAGCTGGAAGATCTATACCGATGATGCGAGCGCGACACCGCAGTGCATCGGCAGCAAGGCCAAACTGAACAACGCCTTTATCACTCAGGGTGCAGTCATCAACGGTGAAGTGAACCATTCAGTCATCTTCTCCGGAACGAGGATCGAAGAAGGCGCAAAGGTGACGGAAAGTGTCATCATGAACGATGCGGTCGTCGGAAAGAACGCAAAACTGACCAGATGTCTGGTCGCCGACGGTATCCGGATCCCGGAAGGAATGGTGTTGGGCAAGAAGAATTCGGATGAGATCTTGCTGGTATCCAAGGCTTTGATCGCAAAGGCAGGTGAAAATCATGAGTAAGGTTTTAGGTTTACTGAATTTCGAACCTTCGTATGTCTATGTCAAAGGCATCGAGGATTTCCGTCCGATCTCGGCGGCATCGATCCTGGGACGTTACCGGGTCATCGACTTCATGCTGTCGAACTTCACGAACTCGGGCATCGATTCGATCAAGGTCTATATCAAGAACAGACCGCGTTCGATCGTGGAACATATCACCCGTACCAGTTACAACATCAACTCCAAGAGAGGGAAGATCCATCTCCTCCACGGAGAAAACAATTTCGGAAACAACGAACTGTTCAATGTGGACATCCAGGCCTTCAAGACCTACATGGAATTCGTCGACATCGAGAATTCCTCCTATGTCGTGATCGCACCGTCCCACTTCATCTTCAAACAGGATTTCAGCGAGATGCTGAACTACCACATCGTCTCCAAAAACGATATCACTATCCTCTATCAGAAGGCCAACGATACCGATCAGAACTATCTGATGGGCGATATCCTGTCTCTCGATGAAAACAAGAGAGTCACCAAGTTCCATAAGAACCGCGGCAAATACAAGAACGGCAACGTCTCTCTGGAGACCTATATCATGCCGACGCTGACTTTCAAACAGCTGGTCGAAGAAGCCGCTGCGACATCGAGCCTGTATTCCCTGTCTGATATCATCGCGGATTCCGCCAAGGTCCTGAAGATCGGTGCCTATCAGCACCACGGCTTCTGTGCCTGCATCTCCACGTTAAAGGCCTACTATGATGCCAATATGCAGATCAAGAAGGAAAAAGAGATGCTGAAACTGATCAATGAAGACTGGCCGATCTATACGATGACCAACGACTCCTGTCCGACCCTCTACAAGCCGTCGGCCAAAGTCAACGGTTCGATCGTTGCCAACGGCTGTCAGATCGAAGGAACAGTCATCAACTCCGTTATCGGCAGAAACGTCATCATCAAGGAAGGCGCTGTCGTCAAGGATTCCGTCATCATGCCCGATACTCTCATCGACAAGAACGTCAAACTGGAATGTGCCGTTGTCGACCGTCTGTCCATCATCACCCATATCAAGGACCTCAAGGGTACGAAGGAAGAACCGATCTACATTAAAAGAGGAGACCGTATCTGATGAACCGAGTCCTCTTCGTATCTTTTGAATCGCTTCCTTTCGTCAAGACCGGCGGACTGGCCGATGTCGTATACGCACTGCCGAAGGCTTTGGACAGAAAACAGTTCGAAGTCCGTGTCGTCATGCCTCTATTCAAGACCATCAAGGAGAAATACTACGACGGTTTGAAATATCTGGATCATATCTACGTGCGCAGCGGCTACATCAACGAAGAAGCCAATATCTATTCCTACATCAACGAAGGCGTCGAATATCTCTTCATCGAGAACGATACCTTCTTTGACAGGGACGGTGTCTACGGTTATTCCGATGATGCCGCACGCTTCTCTTTCTTCAACTGCGCCGTTCTGGAGATGATGATCAAGCTGGATTACTATCCGGATATCTGTCATGAACACGATTATCACACTGCGATCCTTCCGGCTCTGTGCAAGATCCGTTACAACGCGATCGAATCGATCCGCAAGATCAAGCACATCCTGACGATCCATAACCTGGCATACCAGGGCCAGTACGACAAGCAGATCCTCTTTGACTGCCTCGCATTCGACTACAAGTACTACGAGAACGGCGATCTGCGCTACAACGATTCCTGCAACTTCATGAAGATCGGTATCGTCTTTGCGGATTATGTGACGACCGTCTCCCGTACCTATGCCAAGGAGATCCAGACACCGGAATACGGATACAATCTGGATATGATCCTGAGATACCGCAAGGACGATCTCTGCGGTATCGTGAACGGGATCGATACGGATCTCTTCGATCCGAAGACCGATAAGAACATCGCCAAGAACTACTATACCCGCAACTATCTCAGCGGCAAGCGCCTGAACAAGGCTGCCTTGCAGAAGGAACTCGGACTGGAAGTGCGTCCGGATGCGATGCTGGTGGGAATGGTCTCGAGACTGACCTTCCAGAAGGGTGCGGACATCTTCCTGGGAGCGATCCCGGAGATGCTGAAACACAATATCCAGATCGCTATCCTGGGAACGGGCGAATCCAAATACGAATATGCCTTCCGCATGCTGGAAAACGAAAACAAGGGCAGATTCGTATACTATTGCGGATACAACGAAG
Source organism: uncultured Erysipelotrichaceae bacterium (assembly GCA_902803785.1). Taxonomy (GTDB): domain Bacteria; phylum Bacillota_I; class Bacilli_A; order Erysipelotrichales; family Erysipelotrichaceae; genus Colivicinus. Next base: position 3,861 of record CADCRE010000170.1, on the reverse strand, counting down.
CGCTGGCTCACAGTATGTATGCAGGCCTGGATATGCTGCTGATGCCTTCCCTGTTTGAACCGTGCGGGATCTCTCAGCTGATCTCCATGCGCTACGGAACACTTCCACTCGTCAGAGAGACCGGAGGACTCAAGGATACCGTAGAACCGTTAAATGAATATACCGGTTCCGGTACCGGATTCTCTTTCGGTCCTTATTCCGTCTACGATCTGGTGAAGGTATTCGAATATGCCTACACGCAGTATACGGACTATCCGGACAGATGGAAGATGCTGATACGGAATGCGATGAGATATGATGTTTCCTTTGCCAAGTCAGCCAGGGAATATGAAGATCTGTATCGCAGAGTACTGGAACAGAAATGAATCTCGATTACTTCTTCTACGGGATCGATACTCACGCCTATGAATACATGGGCTGTCACAAACTCGGCACAGGTGTCGAGTTTTACTTGTGGGCTCCCCATGCCTGTAAGGTCGATGTCTTTCTTTCCAGAGAAGACTTCAAGGTATTCTATCCGATGGAGAAGTACGATCAAAGAGGGATCTGGCATCTTTATATCCCGGATTGCGAATGTATCTACAGTTACCGCTACCGCATCTATTCCGATGAGTCTAACTGCTGCGATAAATCCGATCCGTATGCCTTCTATTCGGAGAGACGTCCTGCGAATGCGTCGATCATGTATGAAGGAAAATACATCTTCAAAGACGATGCCTATATGGCACATAGGAGGTTCTCCTATGAAGATCCTCTCAATATCTATGAAGTCCATCTCAACGGATTTCATCATATCTACGAATTCTCCAGCTACACTCAGCTGAAGGATGAACTCATCCCATACGTAAAACAGATGGGATATACCCATATCGAGATGATGCCTCTCTTCGAACATCCGTTCGACGGATCCTGGGGCTATCAGGCCAGCGGTTTCTTTTCACCGACCAGTCGTTACGGAAATCCGGATGAACTGAAGGAACTGATCGATACCTGTCATCAGAACGGGATCGGTGTCATCCTGGATATCTCCTGTCTTCATTTTGCGACGGACGGTTTCAGTCTAGGCCGCTTCGACGGGAAGCCCTGTTACGAATACGGAGAGAAGGACCGCCAGTCCTCGCAATGGGGATCCTACAGTTTCGATCTGTCCAAAGGCCCGGTAAACAGTTTCCTGCTTTCCTCTGCGACCTATTTCCTGAAGGAGTTTCATTTCGATGGGCTGCGCATGGATGCGGTATCCGATATGATCTATCTCAACGGTGATCGAAACAAGGGAGAAAACAGGGACGGACTGGAATTCCTGAAACGTTTCAACTGTACGATCAAGACACAGGATCCAAGCGTCATCCTGATCGCGGAGAATTCGACGGACTATCCGGGTATCACAAAGCCGGTCAACGAAGGAGGGCTCGGCTTCGACTATACCTGGGATCTGGGCTGGATGCACGATACGCTGTCCTATTATTCCGTTTCTCCCGAAGAGAGGGAATTCCGTCACAATCAGCTGACCTTCTCCATGGCTTATTTCTATTCAGAAAAGTATCTTCTCCCGTTTTCCCATGATGAGGTCGTTCATATGAAGAAGACGATCGTCGAAAAGATGTGGGGCTCCTACAAGGAACGGTTTGCGCAGTGCCGGAACCTGTATCTGTATATGTTTACCCATCCGGGAAAGAAACTGAACTTCTTAGGCAACGACATGGCGATGATACGGGAATTCGACGAAAGAAGAGGCCTCGACTGGGATCTTCTGAAGTATCCGATGCACGATTCCTTCCATCGGTATTTCCGCGATCTGTGTCAGATCTATCGGACCTACAAGGCGTTCCATGCCTATGATTACGACCGGTCTTTCTTCCAATGGATCGATGCGGACAACTACCGTCAGTCCGTCTATATCTATACCCGTTACGACGAAGATCACTGTTTCGTGATCGTCCTGAACATGCGTCCGATCTCCTATACGAACTATCGGATCGGCGTTCCGTTCTCCGGTCATTATCGGGAACTGATCAATTCGGAAAAGGACATCTATTCCGGATGCAACATCGTAAATGAAAATGAACTGGTCTCATCCCATATCAGAGCACATGGGATGTCTCAGTCCATCGGGATCGATCTGGCTCCGTATGCGGCGATCATCTTCGTGACGGAGATCGGAAGAAAGGCTCCGATCCCGGAAGAACCGGAACGGATCTGTTCAGTCGAGTGCCTTTAAGATCTGTTTCTGTTTGTCATCGAGACGATAGGAATCCAGGGCTTTCCGGATTCCTTTTTGATATACGAAGGGATCGAGCTTCGTATCCTTCACAAAAGAAATCGTCTCTTCAAAATCGAAGATGAAGAGATAGGACAGAAGCCATGCGCCTGCCATCTTCGAATAGTAGCCTTCATAATCCTGCTTCGCAAGGATGCGGTACAGATCCTTTTGATAGGTTTCATCGATATAGCAATTCAACAGAACGACCAATGCGTACCGCTGATAGAATTCTTCTTCGGATGCGAGGTATCTTTTCAAAGATGGATAGTAATCCTCTTTGTGTTTCCGGATATCTTTCAGAGAAGAGACGAAAGAATCACAGATCGCCCAATTGTCGATGAAGGGGAGAAAGGCATCGATCTGTCTCTTCTTTTCTGCCCAGGGACAGCGGGATCCGCCGATACAGAGTCCGCGCAGAAGGACTTCCTCATAGGATTCATCTTTCAGTTCATCCTGTCTTCCTGAACGAAGCAGTTCCTTTGCGAAGGAACGCAGTTCAGGCATCCGGATCCCGATCATCGGATACTTCGTATCGGGGATGAGTTTACGGCTGAAGGCCAGATATTCCTCGTCTTTCATCGACAGGAGACGCTGTTGTATTTCGCTTATCACAACTTTATTATAATGTTAAAATAGGTTTATGAAAGAACTGGCTGTCAGACTGAAAAGAGGGGATGATCTCAGAACTTCGATCGAGGAGATCTGTCGAAATATCGATATGGCAGTCGTCCTCAGCGGTGTGGGCTGCATCAAAGGGATGCGGATCCGCATGGCGAAGGCACAGTCCTATCTTCAGGATGAGGAAGACCATGAGATCGTATCTCTGAACGGTACGGTCATTCAGGGAAAATGTCACCTGCACATCTCTCTTTCCGATGAGACGGGAAGGTGTATCGGCGGACATCTGGAGAAGGGCTGTATCGTCAATACGACCTGTGAGCTGGTCCTTGGCATACTGGAAGAATATACGGCAGAACGGATCTTCGATGAAGAGACCGGATATCCGGAAGCCGTATTCCATAAAAAGAAAGAGGTGGATCATGATTAATGTTTATATCGTATCGGGTTTCCTGGGAGCAGGAAAGACGACTTTCATTCAGAAACTGCTGAAAGAAAAGAGATTCGAAAAAGTGATGCTGCTGGAAAATGAATTTGGCGAAGTCGGTGTCGACGGAGCTTTTTTTGACAGCTCACTGAATATCAGAGAGATCAATAACGGATGTATCTGCTGTTCTCTGCAGGGAGATTTTGAAGACGCTTTGGAAGAGATCGAAGAGATGGGTGTTTCCGATCTTCTGATCGAACCTTCCGGTGTCGGAAAACTGTCTGAGATCATCAATGTCGTCAAGGGCGATCCGGATTTCCGTATCGTTTCCCATATCTGTATCGTCGATGTGAAGACCTGCCGGAAGTATCATCTGAACTTCAAGGAATACTTCAACGATCAGGTACGTTCCGCCAATGCGATCATCCTTTCCCATGTGGATGTCGCAGATCAGGAAACCGTCGATGCGGCGATCGAAATCGTCAGAGAACTGAACGAAGGTGCTGAACTGATCACCAGACCGATCGATGAATATACGATCGAAGAACTGCTGAAC
>CADCRE010000169.1 GCA_902803785.1 uncultured Erysipelotrichaceae bacterium | reverse complement strand
TCCCGGTCTTCAGATACGTCGGAAAGACCTACCAGCTCATCGTCGATCTGGTATCCTATCTCTCCGAACAGCTCGCTCCGACCGACAATCTCTACGGCGTCATGATGAGTATCTACGGCGTCGGCGTCATGATCATAGGAAAATCCGGCATCGGTAAGTCCGAACTGGCGCTCGATCTGATCGCCCACGGACATATGCTGGTGGCGGACGACCGCGTCGATGTTGCCAGAGTCCATACCAGTCTGATCACACAGGCTCCTTCTCTTCTGAAGAGGAAACTGGAAGTCAGAGGTCTCGGCGTCGTCGATGTCACGAGGATGTTCGGGGCATACGCCTTCAAGAACAGATGCAATCTGGATTTCGTGATCAAGCTGGTGAGTTTTGAAGAAGCCAAGGAGATCGACCGGCTCAATCCGCTGAACGGTCACATGGATATCCTCGGCCTGGAGAAACCGATGCTGACGATCCCGATCACCGAAGGCAAGGCCCTTTCAGTCATCATCGAATCGATCGTCTCCAACTATCTGCTGAAAAAGCTCGGTTATGATTCCAATGAGACCTTCAAGGAAGAATACAGACAGGAACTGATCCGCAGGAGCAATGAACGATGATACAGTTATTTCCCAACGAACAGACCTTCATCCTGTTCCGTATCGGCAGTTTTACACTGGATATCCGCTGGTATGCGGTACTGATCATGTGCGGAGCTTTGCTGGCGTACCATTTCTCCAAACAGGCTTTTAAGGAAGCAAAATACAGAGATAATGACTTCCTCGATTCCCTGTTCATCTATACCCTGTGGGTCGGCGTCTGCGGCGCAAGGCTCTGGTTCTGTGCCTTCTATGACCTGTCCTACTATCTCTCCCATCCGATCGATACCATCAAAGTCTGGGACGGGGGACTGGCCATTCAGGGCGGACTGGTATTCGGTGCTCTGTTTGCCTGGTGGTTCTGCAAGAAGAACGGCTATCCGTTCCTGAAGGTCACTGATATGATCCTTCCGAACGTCATGATCGCTCAGGCGATGGGAAGATGGGGCAACTTCGTCAACCGGGAATGTCACGGCGGTGAAGTGGCCGAATCCTATTTCAACGGTATCCTTTCTTTCCTGAAAGAGGGGATGTATATCAACGGTCATTACTATGAACCGCTCTTCTTCTATGAATCCACGCTGTGTCTTATAGGATGGATCCTGATCTGGCTCGTCCTCAAAAAACATCAGAACAAGCGCGGCGATCTGGCCTATGCCTATCTGATGTGGTACGGTGTGATCCGTTTCTTCATCGAAGGAAGACGTACGGATTCCCTCTATATCGGAAATCTCAAGATGGCCCAGCTGACTTCGATCGTATTCTTTGTGATCGGACTTCTGGGGTATCTGGGCGTACTGGACCGTTTTCTGATCAAAGAAAAGCCGACGGTCGTCTTCGATTTTGACGGGACTCTCGCGGATACCCGCAAGGGGATCGAAGAATCCTTCCGGACTCTGTTCGAAACCTTTTCCGATGTCTCCTTATTCACCGATGAAGTGAAGAGTGAAGTCATCGGACCCGCATTGCGCGATATCTTTGCGAAGTACTTCCCGGGGATCGATTACGACACCCTGTACAAGGTCTACCGTACCAGACAGATCGAAGTCTCGAAGACCACCAACCGGCCGACTCTTCACAGTGATGAAGTATTGAGAAAACTGCATGAAGAAGGATATCATATCGGGATCATCTCGACCCGCACCAAGGAAGGGGTCGAAGAGATCCTGGAATCCTTCGGACTTCAGGACTGCATCGATGAGATCTGCGGGTTGAAAGATGTCGAGCACATCAAACCGGACCCGGAAGGGCTCATTCAGATGATCGGAAAGAACAAGTGGAACCGCGACTGTGTCATGGTGGGAGATTCCCTGATGGATATGCAGTGCGGAAACAACTACGGTGCTTACACCGTCGCCTACATCTTCGACCCGACCAGAGCGGAAGCGTTGAAAGCAAACTCCAACGTGACGATCACCGACATGAATGATCTGCTGACGATCCTGGAGAAAAAGACGAGCTTCACCTATAACGAGAAATAAGAAAACCGCCTGCTAGGCGGTTTTCTCTATCTCATCTCTGACTTCTTTGAAACATTTCACGATGAAGTCGATATCTTCCTTTGTATGGGCAGCAGACAGCTGTGTCCTGATCCTGGCCTTTCCCTTCGGTACGACCGGATAGGAGAAGGCGACGACGTAGACGCCTTTTTCCATCATCCTCCGGGCGTATTCGCCGGCGAGGTTCTCGTCATACAGCATCACCGGTACGATCGGATGGGTGCTGTCGATGATATCGAAGCCGTTGTCTTTCAGCTGTTTCCGATAGTAGAGAGTCATCTCTTCCAGGTGTTTCTTGAGATCACTGCTCGTCTCCAGGAGATCGAAGAGCCGGATACTGGCACCGACGATGGCCGGAGCGAGGGTGTTGGAGAAGAGGTAAGGTCTGCTTCTCTGTCTCAGGAGATCGATGATCTCCTTTCTTCCGGAAGTGTAGCCGCCGCTGGCTCCGCCCAGTGCTTTTCCTAAAGTTCCGGTGATCACATCGACTCTTCCTTCGACGCCGTTGTATTCCACGCTTCCGCGTCCGTGTTCGCCGATGAATCCGACCGCATGGGAATCATCCACCATGACTAAAGCCGAATACTTATCCGCCAGATCGCAGATACCTTTCAGGTTCGCGATGATGCCGTCCATCGAGAAGACACCGTCTGTCGCGATCATCTTGATCCGGGCTCCGTTTTTGTCTGCCTCGATCAGCTGTCTCTCCAGATCTTCCATATCGTTGTTGTGATAGCGGTATCTCTTCGCCTTGCACAGACGGACGCCGTCGATGATGGAGGCGTGATTCAGTTCATCGGAGATGATCGCATCTTCCTCGGTAAGCAGCGTCTCAAACAGTCCGCCGTTGGCATCGAAACAGGAAGAATACAGGATCGTATCATCCGTCTTCAGGAATGCGGAAATCTTGCGTTCCAGCTGTTTATGGATATCCTGTGTTCCGCAGATGAAGCGGACGGAGGCGAGTCCGTAGCCTTTCTCATCGTAGGTCTTCTTGGCTGCCTCGATCAGTTCAGGAGAATCCGCCAGACCGAGGTAGTTGTTGGCACACATGTTGAGGAGCTTTCTGCCGTCTTCCATCGTGACATAGGCGCCCTGTGCCGATACGAACGGAGCTTCTCCCTTGAATAAGCCCGCTTCCTTTATCTTTTCTACTGTTTTCCTGTAATGGTTCAATGTTTCCTGTCTGTTCATTTTCTACTCCATTTCATTGATCTTTGACCAGTCGAGGATGACCTTTCCGGAGTTCCCCGACAGCATCGCATCGAATCCTTTCTGATAATCCCTTATATCGTAGCGGTGAGTGATGAACTTGGAGATATCGAGTCCCGCTTCAATCATCGTCGTCATCTTGTACCAGGTATCCCAGACCTTGCGTCCGTAGATGCCTTTGAGATTCAGACCGGAGAAGATGACGTGTTCCATATCGACGTCCGTACTGTCCGGAAGCAGTCCCAGCAACGCGATATTGCCGCCGTTTTTCATATTATGGATCATCTGGTTCAAAGCGCTCGGTGCACCCGACATCTCGAGTCCGACATCGAAACCTTCGCTCATGCCGATCTCTTTCATCACATCTTCCAGTCTCTCGTTTTTGAGATTGACGACCCTGGTCGCACCCATCGTCTTCGCCATATTCAGACGGTATTCATTGAAATCGGTGACGACTACATGTCTCGCACCGGAGAACTTGACGATGGCAGCTGCCATGCAGCCGATCGGACCGGCACCGGTGATCAGCACGTCCTCGCCCACCAGGTCCCACATGAGGGCAGTGTGGGTGGCATTGCCAAAGGCGTCGAAGAAAGCCACCACGTCTTCGTCCAGATCCTCGGCGATGGGGATCACGTTGGTCTGGGGGATACACACATATTCGGCGAAGGCACCGTCCCGGT
>CADCRE010000168.1 GCA_902803785.1 uncultured Erysipelotrichaceae bacterium | reverse complement strand
AGGATACGGTTGTAGAAGATATCGGCCATCCCGCTGTCGAGCAGTCTACAGACTCCGGAACGGATCATGTCTTCATCGGAGAATCCGTGGTTCTTCAGATACTCGTAGATGCGGTTGCCATCGGGATCAAGACCGATATTGAAGTGTTCGATCTCATCCTTCTGCAAGCCCCTTTCTTCCAGATAGTTCATCGCGGATTCTCCGAGTTTGGAGCCGCTCAGTAAATAGGAACTGTAGGCGATCATCGCATTCAGGACGTCGTAGTATCTCTGATAGGGAGAGACCCTTTTCGGTGCCGTGTCGATCTCGACCGGCTTGCCGATGATGTCTCCGACCTCCTTTACCGCTTCCGGAAAGGAGATCTTTTTATAGTTGGAAACGAAGGTAAAGACGTTCCCGCCGTTTCCGCAGACGAAACATTTATAGATCTGTTTGTCTTCGCTGATCGACAAAGAAGGATCGTGGTCGTCATGAAAAGGACAGAGCGCTGTATAGCTCTTTCCTTTTCTGACTAACGGAATATAGTGCCCGATCACATCGACGATGTTGGCACTGTTCCGGATATCGTTGATCACTTCTTCATTCAGTTTCATTAGAATTCCAGTTTATTCTTGATGTATTCCTTTACTTCCGCGATCGGAACTCTGACCTGTTCCATGGAATCACGTTCACGGACGGTGACACAGTGATCCTCCAGGGAATCGAAGTCATAGGTGATACAGAACGGCGTACCGATCGCATCGTTCCTTCTGTAACGCTTTCCGATGGAACCGGCTTCGTCATATTCGCAATGGAATTCCTTGCCGAGTTCATGGAAGAGTTCTGTTGCCGGCTCAGAGAGCTTCTTGGACAGCGGACAGATGCAGGCCTTGATCGGAGCGATCGCCGGATGGAAATGCATGACGATCCTTTCGTCGCCTTCACCCAGAGTCTCCTTCTCATAGGCATCGCAGCAGATCATCAGGAACAGACGTTCGACACCGACAGACGGTTCAACGCAGTAAGGGATGTATTTTTCATGCGTTTCCGGATCCAGATAGGACAGTTCCTTTCCGGAATATTCGGAGTGCTGCTTGAGATCGTAATCGGTACGGTCCGCAATGCCCCAGACTTCGCCCCATTCCGTGAACGGATAGGCGTATTCGATATCGCTGGTGCCTTTGGAATAGAAAGCCAGTTCTTCCGGATCGTGTTCGCGGATCCTGAGTTTCTCTTCTTTAATCCCCAGTTTCTTCACGAAATTGAAGCAGTAGTCGACCCAGTATCTGTACCAGTCGAGATCCGTTCCCGGCTTGCAGAAGAATTCCAGTTCCATCTGCTCGAATTCACGGATACGGAAGATGAAGTTGCCCGGTGTGATCTCGTTGCGGAAGGATTTGCCGATCTGTCCGATCCCGAACGGGATCTTCTTTCTCGAAGTCCTGGCGACGTTGTTGAAGTTGACAAAGATGCCCTGTGCCGTTTCCGGACGCAGGTAGACGACAGATTTCGCATCTTCCAGAGTTCCGATATATGTCTTGAACATCAGATTGAACGGTCTGGCATTGGTGAAGTTGTGCTTGCCGCAGACCGGACAGACGATATGGTTCTCTTCGATCATCTGATCCATCTCTTCCGGAGTCTTGCCTTCTGCGGAAAGACCGGTCGCTTCTTCGATCAGCTGGTCGGCACGGAAACGTCCCTTGCATTCTCTGCAGTCGACCATGGAATCGGCGAAGCCCTTCAGATGGCCGGAAGCCTCCCAGGTACGTGTATTCATCAGGATCGCGGAATCGATCCCGACATTGTACGGAGAGCGTTCGATGAATTCTCTCCACCAGAGATCCTTGATATTCTTCTTGAGCCAGGAGCCCAGGACACCGAAGTCCCACGAATTGGAAAGGCCGCCGTAGATCTCCGATCCCTGATAGACGAAGCCGGAAGACTTCAGATGTGAAACGATCTCGTCAAATGTATATTTCTGATCCATAATCAAAATTTCTCCTAACTAAATAATTATATATTATTATGACTTCAAGTTGATGAAATTCTTACTGCAAAATCGCTGTGAATGTACTATAATATTTTCCGTTGAGAGGTATTCATATGTCTAGACATACAGGAACAGTATCCCGGGGCATACGCTGTCCCATCATCAAACAGGGCGATGATCTGTGTTCCATCGTTACGGATTCCGTCCTGGAAGCGAGCCGTGAAGACAGGTTCGATCTCCATGACAGAGATGTCGTAGCCATCACCGAATCCATCGTCGCCAGAGCGCAGGGCAACTACTGCAGCGTCGACGATATCGGAGAAGATGTCAGAGAGAAACTAGGCGGAGAAGACATCGGTGTCATCTTCCCGATCACTTCCAGAAACAGGTTCTCTGTCCTGCTGACAGGCATCGCAAGAGGCGCAAAGAAGATCTATCTGATGTTCTCATACCCTTCCGATGAAGTGGGAAATGCATTCCTTACCTATGACGATCTCGATGCCAAAGGAGTCAATCCGTTCAGCGACGTTCTGAGCGAAGAAAAATATATCGAACTCTTCGGACAGCCGTGTCATGAATTCACCGGTGTCAACTACGTCCAGTTCTTCAAGGAGCTCATCCAGAAGGAAGGATGCGAATGTGAAGTCATATTTGCCAATCAGGCCAAGACGATCCTGAACTACACCAAGAACGTCCTGACCTGCGATATCCATACCCGTCAGCGTACCAAGAGGATCCTGAAGGGTCTCGGAGCGAGAGTCTGCGGATTGGATGATATCATGACAACTTCCCGCAACGGTTCCGGATATAACGAGAAATACGGACTTCTCGGTTCCAACAAGGCGACCGATGAAAAGGTCAAACTCTTCCCGAGAGATGCCCAGGACCTCGTCGAAGCGATCCAGAAACAGCTGTTCGAAAAGAGCGGAAAACATATGGAAGTCATGGTATACGGCGACGGTGCCTTCAAGGATCCGCAGGGCAAGATCTGGGAACTCGCCGATCCGGTGGTCTCCCCTTTCTATACCGAAGGTCTGAAAGGAACGCCAAACGAAGTCAAGATCAAGTATCTGGCCGACAACGACTACGGAGATCTTCAGGGTGAAGATCTCAAGAATGCGATCAAGGAAACGATCCGCAAGAAGGATTCCAACCTCGTCGGAAAGATGATCTCCGAAGGTACGACACCGAGACAGCTGACCGATCTGATCGGATCGCTGTGTGACCTGACCTCCGGTTCCGGAGACAAGGGAACACCGGTCGTACTGGTGCAGGGTTACTTCGATAACTACACCAACGAATAAAAAACAAAGCACTGTTTCAAACAGTGCTTTTACTTTGTGATATTGTCTGCCAGGACGTTGGCGATGTGCGCACAGGTGACACCTTCCGATCTTGCCTTCAAGAGGAGGTCATAGGTATCATCAATGAACAGCAGTTCACTGATATCACAGTGATTCAGTTCCGCGAATTTCTTCATGAATCGGACCTTGTCGAGGTCCTTTTTGACGAAGAAGTATTCCCGGAACAGTTCCGGATAATGGTGGTCCAGGAAGAGGATCTTGGCCTGTTTTTCCGTCTCGTTCATGACTGAAGACAGGACGAAGACCATCGTGCCGTCTTCCTTGATCTTCTCTAAGAACGTCTTCATCT
>CADCRE010000167.1 GCA_902803785.1 uncultured Erysipelotrichaceae bacterium | reverse complement strand
TCGATGACAATGTGGAAGATGCGGATCTGCTTCTGATCGATGTGGAAGATGAAGAGAAACTGGATTCCATCCTGAGTAAAAAAGAAGACGTTCTCAAAGAGATCTCCCTGGGTCTGATCGTAGATCAGGAAAAGGAGAAAGAGCTCTCAGAACGCCTGAAACAGCTTAAGAAAGACAAAGAGATCATCGGTCATGTCTCATCCGGTACGAGCCCTTATGTGACGCTCACAAAACTGGTCCTTCCGGTACTCAAACCGGATCTGAAGTCCGATGAATCCTTAGGAAACATCGGAATGATCGCCGATGCCTTAGGCATCCCGGGCATCTCTTCCGTGATCGATGTCTTCGTCGCCGGAAGAGACATCAAGTCCACACTGGAAGGCGGAGAACTCGGCGTCAGTGAAAAGGCTACGATCATCGGCGATATCGCTTCCATACTGGGACTGGATACGATCGCCAGTGTCGCAGGACTTGTAGATGATGTGGATTCCATTAAAGCCGCATTCGACGAAGAAGCCGGAGCCAACGAAGCAAAGGGAGGCGTCAGCGGAGCAAAAGACATCGTCGATGTCATCTCCGATGTGATCAGTAAAGACTGATGTTGTATGTACAGACAGGGCCGCAGATGCGGCCCTGTCTTTCTTTATTAAGAGATGTTTTTACCCTCCTGCACACTTCTTGCATGGTTCATACCCACGCCTGATCGCCTCCTCCAGGGTCACCTGAGTCGGATTCTTCATGTTGCTGCAGGATGACCGGTAATGGTATTTTGATCCCGTTTTAGGGATCCATACCATCGTCCCGCTTGATGAACCGGAGCTCACCGCCGATTCGGAACCTCCGGTATTGCTTCTCGTCGTATTCGTGATAACGGCCTGTTCTTTGACGGTGATATCGACTTTACTTGTCTTTCCGTTTGCTGTTTTGGCTGTGATCGTAGCGGTCCCTGCTGCGATCCCTATCACAGTCCCTTTCTCATCGACCGTAGCGACCTTTTCATTGCTTGAAGAAAAATGGACTGTATAGTCATCGACTCTCTGAGGCTCATAACCGACCGACACCGAAGTCTTATTGCCTACATAGATGGTATTGCTGAAAACCGAGGCAGAAATGGAAGAAACAGAAGGATACTTTACCTTGATCGTCCTTGTATCCGTCACATTGTCTGAATATACAGCAGTGACTGTAACTTCTCCCGGATACTTGGCTTTTACCGTTCCGTTTTCATCGATCGCCAGGATATCTCTGTTGGATGAACTGAAAGTAACGTTCGGATATGTCACATCCGTCGGAATAAAAGCTACATTGACTGTGTCCGATTCTCCGACGACATATGTATCTTTCAAGCCCGACATTGCGATGTGCTCTGCCTCTACCGGGTGAACACTGACATTGAATGACGTTCTCACGCCGTCCACGGATTCGACTGTGATACCTGTTTCGCCTTCCGATACGGCTATGATCTTATTCCCAAAGGTCTTTACGACCGATTCATCTTCAGATTTCAGTACATAATCTCTATGCGTACAGTTTTCCGGAAAAAACTGTACTTCGACCGTTTCCTCTCTTCCTACACCCAGATCCTTATCTGTCACATAGATCTCTTTACATAAAACGGGTCTGATCTCTATCGTTTTGGTATCATATACCTCATCCTTATAGACCAGCGATGCCGTGACCGTTCCTTCTTTTACAGCGAAAACATGTTCTTCATCCGTCCTGATAAAAGAATCATCACTGAAGAGGACAGATATCTCGTCCCTATCCGCATCTGCAGGAACCGTAACATACTTCAGATTGATCTCATCATCGACCGTAACGACATCATCCTGACTCGTAAAAGTGATCTCTTTCATGGAAGAACAGCCAAAAAGAGAAAGCACAACAGAAAAACACAATCCGATTTGATAGATCTTCCGCAATATTCTTTTACTCATATCAACCATATCCCCTGTTAAGAATATTATATCCTATTCACGGAATAACTCGTTTTCTATCAGTCAACTATATATCAGCGGTTGAACTCGACTGTTACTTTCTGGAACTTTGTATTCCATCTGCCCCAGTTCTCTCCGTACGCATATCCGATCAGGATCATCTCATCGGAATGAATATGTCCTTCGGGGCTCTTCGCAATGCCCAGATTATGCGCATAATTCTCGAAGAGATCCTTTGCGGTATCCAGCTTCTCAAAGTTCTTTCCGTTGCTCGATCCAAACAGGATGACCCTGGATTTCTCCGACATCCTTAAGTATACAGAAGATCCCAAAAACGTCTCCTGATCCTCATCATAGGCCACATCCAATGAATCGATATAATCTCTGACCAGTACC
>CADCRE010000166.1 GCA_902803785.1 uncultured Erysipelotrichaceae bacterium | reverse complement strand
TTCTTGGCTTCCTCGATCCAGGAGGCATCGTATCCGTTTCCGTTGAAGATGATCCGATCGTGTTTCTTCAGCGTATCCTGAATCAGCGTGTGGATCGCGGAATTGAGGTCTTCGTTTCCTTCCAGGAGATCCGCGAACTGTTTCAGTTCTTCCGCAATGATCGTATTCAGGATCGTATTCGGGGTAGCGATGGATGCGCTGGATCCCGGCATACGGAACTCGAACTTGTTTCCGGTGAAGGCGAACGGTGAGGTCCGGTTGCGGTCCGTGTTGTCTTTCGGGAAAGACGGGATCGTATGGACACCGATCTGCAGCGGTTCTTTCTTTTTATTGCGGTAAGCCTTGTCGTCACGGATACACTCCAGGATCTCCGTCAGTTCTTCACCCAGGAAGATCGAGACGATGGCCGGAGGTGCTTCGGATGCGCCGAGACGGTGATCGTTTCCTGCGGAAGAGATCGAGATCCTCAGAAGATCCTGATACTCATCGATGGCCTTGATGATGGCACTCAGGAAGACCAGGAACTGAGCGTTCTCCGAAGGAGTATCACCCGGATCGAGAAGGTTGATCCCGGTATCGGTCTTGAGAGACCAGTTGTTGTGCTTGCCGGAACCGTTGATCCCCGCGTAAGGTTTCTCATGCAGGAGACATTCCATCCCGTGTTTCCTTGCGACCTTCTTCATGATCTCCATGGTCAGATTGTTCTGATCGACGGAGACGTTGACAGTCAGGAAGTTGTTGGCCAGTTCGTGCTGGGACGGAGCGACTTCGTTGTGTTCCGTCTTGGCCTGGATGCCTAGTGCCCAAAGTTCCGCATTGAGATCCTTCATGAAATCCTGGATCCTTGTCTTGATCGAACCGTAGTAGTGGTCGTTCATCTCCTGTCCCTTCGGCGGCATCGCACCGAACAGGGTCCTGCCGCTGAGTTTCAGATCTTCCCTCTGATCGAAGTATTTCTTGTCTACCAGGAAGTATTCCTGTTCGGCACCGGCGGTCGCCTTGACGTGATCGACGTCTTCATTTCCGAACAGTTTCAGGATCCGCATCGCCTGAAGGTTCAGTGCTTCCATCGAGCGAAGCAACGGCGTCTTGTGATCCAGAGCCTCGCCTGAATAGGCACAGAAGACCGTCGGGATACAGAGGATGTCATCCTTGATAAAGGCATAGGATGTCGGATCCCAGGCGGTGTAGCCTCTGGCTTCGAAGGTGTCTCTGAGTCCTCCGGAAGGGAAGGAAGACGCATCCGCTTCTCCTTTGACCAGATTGTTCGGAGAGAACTCCAGAGTGATCTTCCCGCCTCCCGCCGTATGAACGAAGCTCTCGTGCTTCTCGGCAGTGGCTCCG
The DNA here is from genome assembly GCA_902803785.1 of uncultured Erysipelotrichaceae bacterium. Lineage (GTDB taxonomy): Bacteria > Bacillota_I > Bacilli_A > Erysipelotrichales > Erysipelotrichaceae > Colivicinus. Next base: position 3,886 of record CADCRE010000166.1, on the reverse strand, counting down.
CTCAACGGATGGAACCAGTGGGTGAAATGCGTCGCACCGTTTTCGATCGCCCAGTCCTTCATCGCATTGGCGACTTCTTCCGCGATATCTTCATCCAGATAGGTCCCCTGTTTGATGGTACGGTTCAGCTTGCTGTAGGTCGTCTTGGACAGTCTGGCCTTCATTACTTCATCATTGAAGACTTTGGAACCGAATGTTTTCATGATATCTGTCATATCTGTCTCTCTTTCTTTTCTAATGAATATCTCACCAGTTCCGCAAACAGCGGATGCGGACGGTTCGGACGGGAACGGAATTCCGGATGGAACTGGACACCGACAAAATAATTATTGTCTTCGTATTCGACTGTTTCCACGATATATCCGTCCGGAGAAGTCCCGGACAGGGCCATCCCCTTTTCTTCCAGATCGTTCCGGAACTCATTGTTGAACTCATAGCGGTGTCTGTGTCTCTCACGGATCTCGTTTTGTCCGTAGGCTTTATAGATCTTCGTCCCTTCTTTCAGGATGCACGGATAGGATCCCAGTCGAAGCGTTCCGCCTTTCTGCGTATCATCGCTCTGATCCGGCAGGAAGTCGATGACCTTATGTTTCGAATCGGGATCGAATTCTCTCGAGTTGGCGTCTTTCCAGTCACAGACATTGCGCGCAAATTCGATCACCGCCACCTGCATCCCCAGACAGATCCCGAGATATGGGACATTATTCGTGCGGCAGTATTCCGCCGTCACGATCATCCCTTCGATCCCCCGGTCTCCGAATCCGCCCGGTACGATGATGCCGTCACAGTCCTTCAGTTTCTCGGACACGTTCTCCTTTGTGACCGTCTCCGAATCGATCCAGAGGATCTTCACCTTGGAGTCATTCGCGAATCCCGCATGCCGCAGTGCTTCTGCGACCGAGAGATACGCATCGTGCAGTTTCACGTATTTGCCGACCAGACCGATCGTGGCTTTATTATTCAGATGTCTGATCTTCCTGATCATCTCTTTCCATTCACCGAGATCGGCCTTTTCATAACTCAATCCGAGTTTCCGACAGACGGTATCGCCCAATCCCTGTCTTTCCAGAAGTAACGGGATCTCATAGAGATCGGGAATGGTCCGGTTCTCGATGACACAGTCCCGCTGCAGGTTGCAGAAGAGGGCGATCTTGTCGAAGATGTCTTTCTCCAATGGATGAGAACAGCGCAGTACGACGATATCCGGACGGATCCCCATCCCCTGCAGTTCCTTGACGGAGTGCTGGGTCGGCTTGGATTTGTGTTCTTTCGAACATTCCAGATAAGGGACCAGTGTCACATGGACATAGAGGACGTTCTCCTGTCCCTGTTCCAGCCCGATCTGACGGATGGCTTCGATGAAGGGCTGCGATTCGATATCGCCGATCGTCCCTCCGACTTCACAGATCAGTACGTCCGGATCCTTGCTGGCGGCAGCCGCATAGATAAAAGACTTGATCTCATTGGTGATATGCGGGATGACCTGTACGGTCTTTCCTAAAAACTCGCCCTTTCTTTCCTTGTTTAAAACGTTCCAGTAGACCCTGCCCGTCGTCAGGTTCGAAAAACGGTTCAGGTCTTCATCGATGAATCTCTCGTAGTGTCCCAGATCCAGGTCGGTCTCTGCACCGTCTTCCGTCACGAAAACTTCGCCGTGCTGATAGGGAGACATCGTCCCCGGATCGACATTGATATAGGGATCCAGCTTCTGTGAAGCGACCTTCAGTCCTCTGGCTTTCAGAAGTCTTCCGATCGAAGCCGCCGTGATCCCTTTTCCCAGGCCGGATACGACTCCGCCTGTCACAAAGATAAATTTCGACATTTGTTTCCTCCGTAATACAAATAAAAACAACATCGTTGAAGATGTCGTCCATAAGGGTTTCAAAACCATCTTTCATGACCCCTTTTTGATCATGAAATATTATCTGCAGTACGGCCGTACCATAAAAATATGCATTAATGATAACGCTGAGAAAAAAGGCTGTCAATAGGATAAAATACACTTTTTTTCAGACGTACCGAAGGCATCAAATGAAGACATCTTCCTTCATTCTTCCGATATGCGGATCATTCCTCAGCTTTAAATCATTCGACTGTCACGACCTTCGCCAGATTCCTCGGCTTGTCTACATTGACGCCCTTGTCCAGAGCGATATAGTAAGCCAGGAACTGGAATGCCGTGATCGCAGAAAAGACCATCAGATCATCCGGAAGATCCTCCAGGGTATGGATCTCGATCTTCTGGATGAGTTCGTCTTTCAGACTTTCCTTGATGAAACCGTAGACCTTCGCTCCTCTCGCCCGAACTTCCTTGATGTTGGAAGATTCCTTGCTTAAGAGATCCTTCTGACTCAGACAGGCGATGACCGGCGTATCCTTTTCGATCAGTGCGATCGGTCCGTGTTTCAGTTCACCGGAAGCGTAGGCTTCCGTATGGATATACGAGATCTCCTTCATCTTCAGTGCCGCTTCCAGCAGGATGCAGTGATCCAGACCTCTTCCGATCAGGAAGATGTCCTTCGCATCCACCAGCTTTGTCGCAAGACGATGGTATTCCTCTTTCCTTTCACAGACTTTTGCGACCGTCTTTGGAACGCTCAACAGATCCTTTATATATCCCTTGATCTCCTGTACCGTCTTCGTCTTTCGAATCAGCGCAAAGCGGCAGATCAGAAGATACAGGACGGCCAGCTGACAGGTATAGGCCTTGGTCGAAGCGACGGCGATCTCCGGTCCCGCAGATGTATACAGGACGTTGTCGCTGTTCATGGCGATGGAAGAGCCCTTCACATTGACGATCGCCAGGGTATCGTAGCCCTTCTTCTTCGAGCTTTTCAGTGCCTCCAGAGTATCGATCGTCTCTCCGGACTGGGAGATGACGATGACCAGGGTATCCGCTTCCAGTAAAGGTTCCTGATAGAGAAATTCCGAAGCCAGGAAGACTTCCGTTTTCACTTTGGCCGTCTTTTCGAAGAGGCTCTTGCACAGAAGTCCCGCATGATAGGACGTCCCGCAGGCGACGATCGCGATATGGGAACACCTCTCGAAGATAGTTTCATCGATCTTATCCTCACTGAAATCGGGAAGACCGTCTTTGATGTGTTCCTTCAGTGTCCTTTCGATCACCTCCGGCTGTTCCATGATCTCCTTCTCCATATAGAAGGCATATCCTTTTCGGTTGAACTGTTCGACTTTCCAGTCCAGTACGGCATATTCCGCATCAACGGTCTCTCCGTTCAGATCTTTCAAAGAAAGCTCATCATGGCTCATCTTCAGTACCGTCTGTTCCGGAAGGACGAAGTAACGCTCGGAGATATCCGCCAGAGGCATCAGATCCGATGCCAGCATCTTCTCGTTTTCATTCTGCGCTACGACGATCGGTGAGATCTTTCGTATCGCATAGATCTCATCCGGACGGTCTGAAAACAGCATGACCAGCGCATAGGTCCCTCTGATCAGATCGACGACCTTTGCGATCGCCTGATAGGGATCCCCATCATAAAAACGGTCCAGCAGTACCGCTGCCACTTCACTGTCTCCCGAAGAGACCAGTATATCCTCTAAATGATATGTACGTGTTAATTCCTTGTAGTTTTCTATGATCCCGTTATGTACCAATGTGACCCGACCTGCCTGATGAGGATGGGCGTTCTTGTAGCTGACCGACCCATGGGTCGCCCAGCGGGTATGTCCGATCCCGGAATAAGCCTTCCTTCCGTGTCCGTTTACGAGCTCTCTTAAAACGCTCACCCGATCCGGGCACTTGAAGACTTCGACTTCTTTTCCACTACAAAAAGCCACTCCGGAACTGTCGTATCCCCGATATTCCAGAAGTTCCAAACTCTTCAGAAGTATATCAGCGGTCTTATCGGTACCAACGTAGCCA
>CADCRE010000165.1 GCA_902803785.1 uncultured Erysipelotrichaceae bacterium | reverse complement strand
GCACAGAAGATCGGGATCAGGATCTTTCCGATCGGGGAACTGAACAGTCCGATCAGCAGGCCTGCGAAACCGCTTGAGAGTCTGGCACCGATCGGAGCCAGGACCAGCAGCCCCAGAGGAAGCATGATGACCAGTTCAAGCAGCGGTACGAATACGAAGCGTACGCTCTTCGGAATGATCCTGTTGAGGAGCTTTTCGATATAGCCCATGACGAATACGCACAGGATGATCGGAATGATCGTGTTGGAGTAGGTAGCCGGATAGATCGGCAGTCCAAACAGATAGCCGGCATTTCCGGTACCCGGAATGATCGTCGGAGGTCCGCCCGGATTCGGGATCGTCGCGCCTGCGCCTTGCTGGCAAAGTGCTACGAAGTCAGGATAGACCAGGATCAGACCCATGAGGATACCCATGGCAGTCTTGACATTGAATCTCTTGGCAGCCGCATAGCCGACGAGGACCGGCAGGAAGTAGTAGGCTACATTGTAAGCCCAGGTAAGCGTTGCGACAGTAGGTGAATCCGCCGGAAGGACATGCAGGTGGACCAGCAGCAGTACGAGTGCCTGCAGGAGACCGCAAGCCAGCAGAGCCGGAAGGATCGGGAAGACACAGGAGACGATCGCAGGAAGGATGGATCCCAGGATGTCCTTGAAGGATTTCTTCTTTCCGAGTTCCGGATCGAGGTTCTCATCGATCATGGCTGTTCTTTCGATGCCGGTCGCTTTGACGAATTCGTCATAGACTTCATCGATATCCTTGCCGATGATGACCTGGACCTGGTCACCGATCATCTGAGCGCCGATGACACCGGCTTTTTTGATCTCATCGATATTGACGAGGCTGGTGTCTTTCGGTGTGATGCGCAGTCTGGTCATGCAGTGGCCCGCATAAGCGATATTGTCTTTGCCACCGACCAGTTCGATGATCCTGGCAGCTAACTTGCCAAAATCTTTCTGATTGTTTGCCATAATTTCTCCTTTCTGTATTATGATCAGTTGTATTTTTATACCCTGGCTAGGTAATAAAATCTTATTTGCGGATGAATCCGAAGTTTACCATATATTTGAGATAGTCCAGCAGGAACATCTCTTCTTCTGCGATCCTTCCGACATAGTTCTGCGTGCCGTCGTTCCGGATCTTTTTCCGGGCAATATGGACTTCACCTTTATAGCGCGGGACATTTCCGTTGATGATGACGACATCTCCCGGTTCGAAGCATTCTTTGTCACACTTTCTCGGTTCGATCGGGATCGGTCGGTAATCGAATCTTCCCCATCGGGATCGGATGATGATGTGCGTATATTCGCTTACGTTGTGTTTGGTGAAGTCAAACAGGATCTCTTTCTCCGTGTCGGATACATCTTCCGCAAGCTCTATGGCCAAAGGGATCCGTTCGATATCGCCGATAGGGATCTGAGATCGGATGCCCGGGAAATAGAATGGCTTGTCTTCTCCGTAGACATAGATCTGTTTCATCGTTTCCGCGATCTCAGCGAACTCTTCTTCTGAGACAAAGGCGTTACCGAAGATCACTTCATCACAACCCAGTGCCAGTACATGTCTCAGCTGCAGGCCGACCGGAAGGTCCCGGTCTTCTTCGATTGTCGGCAATCCGTCAGATACCGGCCAGGGACCGTGGCTGCCTTTGACGAGGGAGGAGATGAATATCTGTGTCTTCATTCCTTCTTTTTTGAAGAAGCGGTTGGCTTCCATCACATCTTCGGAACCTGCACCGGTGTTCCTCAGCGGATAGAAGTTGTAGGAACCGATGATCCTGGATTTGTCGCCGCCGAGCTCGATGATCCGTTTGACAGCCGGGATCAGGCTTGCGTTGAGCTGTACACCGAGTCCTTCTTTGTTGTTGACGATGGCGACATCCCGTTCGTCGTTGAACATCAGATCCAGACGCAGGACATCCAGTCCGATCTCCTTGAAGATCGAAAGATCGTCCGGGGAAGCACCCATCTGCATAAAGAAGCGGGCATTGCAGTCGCCATAGACTTCCATGTCGTATCTGTGGGCGATATCGCTCAGACCTTTAAAGTAGGCGATGACCTCCTCTTTCGATCCTTCCACGGAAAACAGACTGGTGAAGACTTTACGAAAGCCATAGCTCTTGGCCAGTTTGAGATATTCTTCGATCTGCTGGGGCGTTTCCTGTTCCGGATAAAGCGATACTCCTAATTCGATCATGTGAACTCCTTTTGATGATATTGTCCTGTTCGAGAAAAAACTCTTCGTGCCATCCTAAAACGAGATTCGTTTTAAGGATAAGCCTCGAAGAGTTCTCGAGTAACAAACCTTAACTTCTAATTCAATAATAATCGAAAAATGTAAGCGCTGTCAATAATGCGGGATCACAGTTTGATCTGCTGAAAAAGGTGTTCGGCGATGCGAGTGTTTCCTTTCTGATTCGGATGGACTCCGTCCGCAAACCACTCCGGATGACCTTCGGTCAGTGTATACAGATCGATCACCTGGAGACTGTATTTTTCGGCGATCATGTTCACGGTCGAGATGATACCTTCAAAGTTGCGGATATCGATCCCGAATGCAGCGATCGGTCCGTCTCCTTCCGGGAAACAGTGGGGAGGGATCATCAGTACGACTCTCGGATGATCGGGAAGATCCAGATACCTTTTGACAAAATTCTCATAATCGGTCCTGAACCGATCCTCGTTCCAGTTCTGCGGTTTGGCGTCATTGGTCCCGAACATGATCAGATAGAGATCGGCTTTGCAGGAAAGGGAATCCTCATAGATCCTGTCTCTGGTGTACGGATAATCGCCGGCGCTCTGCATGGTACGTCCGTTGACCCCGTAATTCAGGACCTGCCAGTCTTCACCGATCTTCCGGTTCCATAAAACTTCCCAGGTCCTGGAAGGATCTCCTCCGACTCCGGCTCCGAAGGTGATGGAGTCACCGAGGCATGCGACATGTTTCTTTCCTTCCTGTACCTTCACTCTTCTGTTCCCCAGAAGATATTTCATGACGAAGGTACCGATCGTTTCCCGCGCTTTTTCGTTCATATCATTCGATCCTTGAGATCAGACGGTTGATATGGATGACCAGGTAGAGGATCTCCTCGTTATTGATCTCTTTCTTCAGCTCTTCTTTCAGGTATTCTGTGATCCTCAGGGAACAGGCATAGGAATCCGGATAGGACTTCCTGAGTTCATCGAAGATGGTCTGATTCTCACTTTCGATCAGCCGGTCTTCCGCCAGTCTGCGGATCAGGTAGTCCAGATGAGTGACGAAGCGGCTGTAGTTGAAGGAGTCTCTGTCGATCTGAATGGAGAAGTCGTTCTCGATGATCTTCGTACACTGTTCAGTGATGGTCGCGGTGTCGAGGTGTTCCTTTTCCTTGGTATCCAGCTGATCGGCGATGAAGTGGAGGCAGAGCGTTCCGGCTTCCTGACGCGGCAGCTTCTCTCCGGTCATATCCTGTATGATCCTGAGGGCTTCTTCCGCCAGATGCATCTCTTCGGGATAGAGCTGATACATATCCTGAAGGAGAGGCTGTTCCAGGTAGATGTTTTTATCTTTGCGTTCGATCGCGAACTGCAGGTGGTCAGCCAGAGAGATCGCCTTGGAGGACGGGTAGGTGACGTTCAGTTTATCGGATACATGATCGATGATATAGATGGCGGTATTGATGATGACCGTCGGGATGTTGCGGATGATGCCGTAATCGGAATCCTTGATGTTGTAGAAGGTACGGTTGATCCTGTCCAAAGGGATGTCTTCATTCGCCTTGAAGAAACCGATGCCCTTGCCAAAAGCGATGACTTCTCTTCCTTTGGAGTCAAGACAGTGCGCGATATTGTTGTTGATGTTTTTGATGACTTTCATGGTCTACGCTATGATAAAGAGATTCCTGAACGCGGCAGTTAAAAACAGATGATATTTCAAGGATAAGCCTCTTTCGAGTAACAAACCTTCACTTCTATATTTTAAATGTATCGCAGGGATCGGACCTTGTCAAATCAGATAAAACAATACAAAACACGATATAATCAAAACAGATAAAGAGGTAACAGAAATGAAAAAGATCGTCGCAGTCAATGCGGGTCCGAGGATCAATCGGAATACGGATACCTTACTTAAGAATGCGATAAAAGGGGCTGAGGAAAACGGGGATGAGGTGATCCGTTTCGATCTGTATCGGCTGGAAAGATATACCGGATGTATCTCCTGTTTCGGATGCAAGAAGGAAGCTCACAAGGGACACTGTATCTGCAAGGACGGACTGACGCTGGTCCTGGATGCGATCCGGGAAGCGGACGGCCTGATCATCGCATCGCCCAACTATCTGTCGGAACTGACCGCATCGTTCCGGGCTCTGTATGAACGTCTGATCTTCCAGAACCTGACCTACAACAGAGAGATCCCTTCCTGCAACGAAAGGATGATCCCGGTCCTGCTGATCATGACCAGCAACGCACCCGACGGTATGTATTCCGGACTGTTGAAGGGATATCAGCGGTCCCTGTCGTCCTTTGTCGGACCGACAGAAGTCTTCGTGGCAGGCGATACCTTGCAGCTGGATGACTATTCATCCACGGACTGGGAATGGTCGATGTTCGATCCGGTAAAGAAACAGAAGAGACATGAAACGGTGTTCCCGGAAGAATGCCGTAAAGTATATGAACTGGGAAAAGAGTTATTTTAAGGAGGAAGAAGATGAGAAGATATGTCCACCCTTATGCGCCGATTATCATAGCCGTCGTCGGACTGTTTTTTCTGGGAATGGGATTTTTCCGTATGAATCGGATGAACAAGTTCCCGACAACGGAGGCAGTCATCACGGACATCGAAGCCTATTACGATACGGACAACACACTGGATCATGACGTCACGGTCCGCCTGACTGTCGACGGGAAGACCTATGAAGGGAAACTGGATCACTATAAAGACAGCTTTGAGATCGGACAGAGGATCGAGGTCCACTACGATCCGAAGGATCCGACGACGGTCCTCTATTCCAGCAACTTCCCGACTTACGGAACGATGGCCTTCGGCGCATTCCTTCTGGTCGTAGCCGGATACGCACTGATTCAATTGAGACGATGATCTATACGTTCACTCTGAATCCGAGCATCGACTACTTCCTGAAAGTCGAAAGCGATCCATTGACCGATGAAGTGAATCGGGGGACGGACACCGTCTTCAAAGCCGGAGGAAAGGGACTCAACGTCTCAAGAGTCCTGTCTGTTCTGGACGTTCCTTCGAAAGCGGTCGCTCTGCTGGGAGGATTTACCGGTGATTTTATCCGAAACGAAGTCGAAAAGGATAAGAATATCGAACTCGTCGAAGTGAAGATAAACGGGATCAATCGGATCAATACGAAAGCGCATTTCCGTAACCGTGCCCTCTGTATCAACGGAGAAGGACCGGAAGCGGATGAAGAAGCGAAGGATCAGCTGTTCGAAGTTTTGAATGAGATCGAAGCGGGAGATACTGCGGTCCTTTCCGGCAGCATGATGCGCGGTCTTACCAATGAAGATCTCATTGCGATGACAGATCAGATCCATGAGAAAAAGGCGAAACTCGTCATCGATATGGAAAAGATATCTCTGGATGTATTGAAACGGTGCAGGCCCGATCTGATCAAACCGAATCTGTATGAACTGCAGATCCTTCTGAAGGATCCTTCGATCATGAAAGAGGATGCGGAGGACGCCTTACTGAGACTGAAAAAAGAAGGGATCGAAAATGTCCTTCTGTCTCTGGGAAAGGACGGAGCGGTATTGATGGATGAAGAAGATCTCCTGTATCTGGAACAGCCGGATACCGATCTTGTGAACAAGGTCGGAGCGGGCGATGCGATGCTGGCGGGGTATCTGGGAACACTGGAAAAAACAGGAGACAGAGAACTTGCGCTTCGCTATGCGGGAGCTGCAGGAAATGCGGCGGCATCTCAGATCGAAGACATCACAAAAGAGACGGTCCTGAGTTTCCTGCCGCTGATGAATATCAGAACATATCAGGTATAAGAAAAGGGAGTTTGCTGACTCCCTTTAATGATCGCAGTTCTCGCTGTCTTTTCTTGCGACGAATTCATCGCCTCTTCATCCGCTCCCTTACCGATGACCGGATGATCTTTTTCATATTCACAGTCTCTTTTCATCTTTGATTATAACATCACAGTGGATCTTCTTTCACATTCAGGAAAGAGACTGTCATTTAAACAGTATCCTGTATAATAGATACGGAAAAGAGACATTAAGATGGAAAGACTGAAAAAACATATCGAACCAAATACGACGATCCGAAAGATCGAAACGATCGCTTTGATCCTGCTGCTGATCGGATCGGCACTCGCCTATATCAGAGGCACAGGTTCCCTGAATGGGGATCCGGGTGAACTTTCCTATGTTGGCGAGACCGTGATGGAAAGAGATTTCGACGCGGAGGATTATGATGAAGATTCGACGTCCTGCGATGTCATCTTCGTGAATGAGGAAGGTCAGCTGATCAAGACCTACACCTATGAAGATTATGAAAAGCTCGAAGATGAAGACATCACGGCCTATGTCTATGAAACAAGGGATGGTATTAAGCTCTTCTTCGATCACAAAGATCCCAATAACGATGTGATCAAAGGCATCTACAGACAGACGATGGCGACAGCTCTGATGCCTCTGTTCAATCTGGCCAACGCCCTGATCATCCTGGCAGTATCGGTCGGAGTGATGCTGTTCTTCGGATCGTTCTTTACGACCTATGAGAAGTGCTGGTTCCTGTCGATCATGGTGCTGGCGACGGTCTTTGCGGTCCTGTTTCCGGAAGAGAGTGCCAACGGGGTCAACGGGATCTGGATCATGCTGCTGTATCTGCTGGATACCTTCCTGAACATCCTGTGTGAACTGCTGATCTCCAAACAGTCACGATACAATTTCTTAGTTTCTGTCCTGGTCGAGATCACCGAGATCGTCATCAGCCTGGTACTGATGTACCGCTTTGCAACGATGGCGGTCACGCTGCTGTTCTGGCTGCCGATCGATATCCTCAGTTTCATCAACTGGACGAAACATAAGGACGATCAGGAAGACGAACTGACGATCGTGAGAAGGCTGAAGGGTTATCAGGAAGTCCTGGTCATCCTGGCGATCATCGTATGGACGGTCGTTGTGGGTTATTTCATCAGCGGTCTGGATATCCGGACGGACTTCCTGGGCGGAAACGAGGAACTGGAAACACTGATGATCTATCTGGATGCCTGTGCATCGGCAGTGGGGATCGCCAACGGACTGTTCATCTTCTTCCGTTTAAGAGAACAGTGGATCGCTTGGTATATCTGTGCGGCACTGGAGGCGGTCATGAACATCCTGGCAGGTCAGTACGTGCTGCTGGTCCTGAAGCTCGGATACTTTACGAATACGACTTACGGCTACATCAAATGGAGCCGCTATATCCGTTCTCACGGCGAAGATAATAAGACGCTGTTCTGAGTGATTGATATGAACGGATAAAATCTGTTAAAATAATCAGGTAAATAAAAAGGTGGAAAATTATGGCAATTGAAGCAGGCGATTTCAGAACAGGTTTAACTTTACTCGTTGATGGCGATCCATGGCAGGTGATCGATTTCCAGCATGTCAAACCTGGAAAAGGCGCAGCGATCCTGAGAACGAAGATGAAGAATCTCAAGACCGGTGCAACGCAGGAGAGAAACTTCAACGCATCTACGAAGTTCGATGCGGCAACGATCGACAAGAAGAGCGTTACTTACTCCTACACAGCAGACAACACCTACTACTTCATGGATATGGAGACCTTCGAGACGTATGAACTCAGTGAGGAACAGATTGGTTTCAACAAGTACTTCATCGTTGACGGTCTGGAAGTCAATCTGATGATGTATGAAGGTCAGATCCTGACGATCTCCGTTCCGGCGACGGTCGATCTGGTCGTTGCGGAGACGAGCCCGGCGATCAAGGGTGCTCCTTCGACACAGACCAAGGATGCGGTCACGGATACCGGACTGACACTGAGAGTTCCGCAGTTCATCGAACAGGGTGAAACAATCTCAGTCAGTACAGCTGACGGAAAGTATTCAGGAAGAGCTTAAACAGCTCTTTTTCAAAATGAGAAAAGTCGTACTGATCACAGGCGGAGCCGGAGGGATCGGAAGTGCAATCGCTCTGGAGCTGGCGAAAGAAGGATATGATATCGCGATCAACTATCTTCATTCGGAAGGCAGAGCTTTGGAATTAAAAAAGATCATTGAAGGATACGGTGTGAACTGTATGACAGTGAAAGCCGATGTGTCCAAAGAGGAAGAGGTCGCTGAGATGACCCGAAAGATCGATGAAGAACTCGGTGGAGTGGATATCCTGGTAAACAATGCGGCCATCGATGAACCGGATCTGTTTTACCGGAAGGATGCGGAACAGTTCCGCAGGATCCTGGATGTGAACGTGGTCGGTGCCTACAACTGCGCCAGAGCCGTCTATCCGCATATGAAAGAAAAGGAATACGGACGGATCGTAAACATCTCTTCCACCAACGGGATCAATACCTACTATCCGATGTGTTTCGATTACGATGCCTCCAAGGCAGCCCTCAATTCATTGACACACGATCTGGCGGTCCAGTTCGCACCGTATGTCCATGTGAATGCGGTCGCTCCGGGTTTCATCGGAACGGAAAAGGAACTGGACGGATATGATGAAGCGTTCCTGAAACAGGAGACGGAAAAGATCCTGATGCAGAGGTATGGGAAGCCGGAGGAAGTCGCACATCTCGTGAGGTTCCTGATCGGCGAGGATGCCGACTACATCAACAATACGATCATACGGATCGACGGCGGACAGATGGGAAGCTGTTGAGAAGGCACTCGGGTGCCTTTTTTTATTTTGTGGAATAGGAAAATAAGATACAATGAATATATAAATTTGTTGTTTGTAGATCGTTAGAACTGTGAATATAAAAGGGAGGACGATATGAAGAAATACAAGAACTTTGTTATCGGCGGTATTGAGAATAAACTGTTTAATATGATCCTGATCACAACGATCGTCCTTCTTCTGGCCTTTACGGGAATGACGGTCTATCAGGGAAACATGCTGAAGGATCTGACGCAGAACACTTCCGAGCAGCAGAAGGAATCGATCACCGGGATCACTTCTTCCATCATGGATGAAGTAGTCCGGCGCAGTATGGACCGTACCACCCTGCTGGAAGCGCAGCTGGCGGATCAGCTGTTCCACGATCTCGGCGTCAGAGTGGAAATGCTGGAGGAATATGCGGAAAAACTGCTGAACGGTTCTGCAGAAGCTTCCTATCATTCCTACAGGGGACCGGATCCGGATCTCCACGGTGAGACGACGACGCAGCTGTTTCTGGCTGAAGGGACCTACATCGACGGAGCACTGGACAGAAAGATCGGAACGATCGCCAATATGTCAGAGCTGATGACATCTCTGTTCGGCGCATCCGAACAGACGAACTCCTGTTTCGTCGGACTTCCGGAAGGTGTCTTTCTGATCACGGATGACCGTTCAGGAATGAAATTCAATGAGGATGGTTCCGTCAAGAGTTACGATCCGCGGACCAGGCCATGGTATGAACAGGCTGTGGAAAAGGGCGGACTGATCTTTACGGATGTGGAGACAGACGCATTTACCGGAGATATCGGGATCGTCTGTGCGATGCCGGTATATGTAGACGGAGAACTGGCGGCAGTCGTCGGTTCCGACCTCTTCCTGTCGGCAATGCAGGAAGGTGTCCAGGCTTCGGATGTGGACGGAGGCTTCCTCTGTGTCATCAACCAGAACGGACACGTGGTCTTCTCTCCGAAGACGGAAGGGACGTTTGCGGTCCTGAGCAAGGACGAAGCACCGGATCTGCGTCAGTCGAAGAATCTGCAGCTGGCAGATCTGGTCGCAGACGGAATGAAGGAAAAGACAGATGTGCGCGTCGTTGAAGTCGACGGCAAGACCTACTATATGATCGGTGTACCGGTCGGAAGCATCGGCTGGACACTTCTCTCTGTATTCGATCAGAGTTATGCGGGAAAGCCGGTCGATACGCTTCAGGAAAGCTATGATCAGATCCAGACGGAAGCGACAGCGACCTACAGACAGAAGAGCCGTTCTATGAATATCGGAACGACAGTCGTTCTGGGGCTCGTTCTGATCGGAGCGTTCGCCAACGCGATCCGTCTGGGAAGAAAGATCGTAAGGCCTCTGAATACGATCACCAAGAGGATCGCCAACATCAGTGACCAGGATATGGAATTCAAGATGGAGGATGAATACCGGACAGGGGATGAGATCGAAGTGCTGGCAGAATCCTTTGCGACCATCTCACACAGGACGGTGGAATATATGGATCAGCTGACGACAGTCACTGCCGAGAAGGAAAGGATCGGTACTGAGCTGAATATGGCCAGACAGATCCAGGCATCCATGATGCCGACGATCTTCCCGGCCTTCCCGGAACGGAAAGAATTCGATATCTATGCGACTGTTGAACCGGCCAAGGGCGTCGGCGGTGACTTCTATGATTTCTTCCTGATCGATGAGGATCATCTGTGTATGGTGATGGCCGATGTTTCCGGCAAGGGCATCCCGGCAGCCCTGTTCATGATGGTGTGCAAGATCATCCTGCAGAGCTGTGCGATGCTGGGAAGGTCCGCATCGGAGATCCTGGCCAAGACCAACGAAGCGATCTGTTCCAACAATAAGCAGGGAATGTTCGTGACGGTATGGCTCGGTATCCTCGAGATCTCTACCGGAAAGCTGACCGCATCCAATGCGGGACATGAGTATCCGGCATTCAAACTGTCAGAGGACGGATTTAAACTGATGAAAGACAGGCACGGATTCGTCATCGGCGGTTTCGATCGTTCGAAGTATACTGAGTACCAGATCCAGATGAATCCGGGAGACAAGCTCTTCGTCTATACCGACGGTGTTGCGGAAGCGATGGATCCGGAGAATCAGATGTTCGGTACGGACAGGATGATCGAGGCGTTGAATAAAGATCCGAAAGCGGCTCCGCAGCAGATCCTGAACAATGTCAGAGATGAAGTGAATGTCTTCGTACACGGTGCGGAACAGTTCGATGACCTGACGATGCTGTGTATGGAATACAAGGGAAAGAAGGAGTAAACGAAAGCCGTTTCTGAGAAACGGCTTTTTCTATGACTGTTTTCTGATCTTGGTGAGTGCCAGAAGGATCGAAAGCTTTCCGTATTCCGGAGAGAGACCTCCCTGCAGGTAGAGCGCATACGGAGGTACGACCGGCGCATCGGCGCTGAGTTCGATGGTGCTTCCCTGAGTGAAGGCTCCGCAGGCCATGACCTCATCGAACGGATAACCGGGCATCGGTGCCGGAAGGACTCTGACGAAGGAGTCGACCGGTGAAGATTCCTGGATGCCCTGAGTGAAACGGACGAGGCTTTCTCTGTCTCCGAGTTCTACGGTCTGAATGATATCGGTACGGTATTCATCGTAGCGGGGTGAGACATTTTTATATCCCAGTTTTTCCATCATATAGGCGGAGAAGACCGCAGTCTTCAGAGCGCTGTTGACGGCGTTCGGTGAGACGAAGAGACCTTTGAAGAAGGAATTGTTCAGATTGAAGTTGGCTCCAAGTTCCTTTCCGATCCCGGGAGCGGTCAGACGGTCTGCGACCATCTCGATGAGGTCTTTTCTTCCGGCCACATATCCTCCGGTGGAAGCGACACCTCCGCCCAGGTTCTTCATCAGGGATCCGACGACGATGTCGGCTCCCACATGGCCCGGTTCTCTGTCTTCCACCAGTTCTCCGTAACAGTTGTCTACCATGATGATGACATCTTTGTTTACGGTGCGGATCTGTTCGATCAGATCGCCGATCTGTCGGATCGTCAGAGAAGGCCGGGAGGAATATCCTCTGGATCTCTGGATCTCGACGAGGCGGACGTCATCCTTTTTCAGTCTGTTCAGGATCGTTTCCGTATCGAAGGATCCGTCCTTCAGATCGATCTGTTCATAGGAGACACCGTGTTCCTTCAGGGACTGGGTGGAATCTCCGCAGAGCCCGATCATCTCCTGCAGGGAATCATAGGGTGTTCCGGTCAGGGAGATCATCGTATCTCCGTGTTTCAGTAAGGCAGAAAAAGCCAGATAAAGGGCGTTGGTACCGCTCATGATCTGAGGACGGACCAGTGCGTCTTCACATCCTAAGACGGTCGCAAAGATCTTCTCCAGCTTCTCTCTTCCGGTATCGTAGTTTCCGTAGCCGTTGATATCCGCAAAATCAGAGTAGGATACTCTGTTTTCTATAAAGGCGGAAAGGATCCTGTCGGAGTTCTTCAGAGCGGTCTCATCCAGTTTCCGATAGATCTCTCTGAGCTCTTCTTCGGAACGTTTCGCCAGTTCCAGTAAATCTTTATCGATCTGATCTGTAATCATGTATTCTCCTTGTCCTTCTAACATTATATCGTTTCATGACAGAAAGAAAAGGCAGATCTCTCTGCCTCTCAGTCGATCGGGATGAATCCGCACTGTTTCGTGATGAATTCCTTCAGCTTACTGAAGAAGCCGTCTCCGTCACTGGTATCGATCCTGCCGTTGAACAGTAAAACAGGAAGGAAGATGAGTTCGCTGCGATCTTCTCTGGTCAGGTCACCGACGGAAAACAGGACTTTCAAAGGGATCCTGCTTGGATCCGCAAAGGATCCGCCGTATTCTTTGACCTTGGAGACCTTGGAGGTTTTGACGATATCCATGACCTTGGAACCGACTACCACCCGGAAGGTACAGGCGATATCTCTTTCCTTCGGACGCTCATCGCGGGATTCGAAACACTTCAGCAGTCTCTGTAGAAGCAGTTCGATCTCGTTGAAGTCGACCTTCCAGAAGTTGGAACGGCGGTTGATCATCTCAAGCAGTTCTACATATTCGAACCAGGATTCCTGTTTCCGCAGTTCGACGATCCGCGAAAGATCCCAGTGTTCCAGATAGAGGTTGTTTCCGAGAGCTTCGATCTCATCCAGGACTTCACAGTTTCCGAAGAATTCGGAGAAGGCATACTGCAGTTCCTCGATACCGACTTCCTTTTCACCGGAATCCAGATAGAGACTGTGCAGGTAACAGTTTTCCGGAAGAACATCGTCCGGAAGCAGGCCGTCACACTGCAGGGTGTTGGAGAAGATCGAATTGTAGTAGATGTCGATCAGACGTTTGAGTTCATGATGGAACGGCTTCATCGGATCGTAGAGACAGGTATAGACCGGATCGAGTCCGCCTTCATCTCTGTCTTTTACGATATAGTTCCGATAGAAGACGGAACGGCTGTAGTCATCGACCTTGTCCTGTGACTGGGTCCCGTTCATATGCGTCTGACAGAATGCCTGCATGGAGATCGTCTTTAAGGTGATCAGGAAGGAATTCAGCTGTTTCTCATCGAGACGCATCGCCTGGGCGAGAAGGACGTTGTTGTCATGATCCATCGCCAGGTTGGAACAGAAGCGCAGGAAATCCTTGCCATGGAGGTCTTCTGCGGAAGACCAGTTTTCCCGGATACAGTAGACGGATGTCTCTTCACAGATCCGGTTCCAGGCTTCAAAGGCCTTCTGTTCCTCAGGATCGTTTCCTTTGCGATGCAGGAACGGTGTCATCTGTTTCCCGCTTAACAGGATGACGATACTTCCGTTTGCGAGGAGATCGATGAAGGAATCTTTCTCCTTTCCTTCACTGAAAAGGAGGTCGCGGAAGTACGGTTCATAGAGGATAGTATTGAGTTTGACGATGACCTGTTTGTATTGAAAGAAAGAGAGATCGAAATTGCGTTTGCGGTATCCCTTCAGGAAGTCTCTGACGGTGTCCGAGGCGAATCCGCTCTTTTCGAATTCGATCGCATAGGTATTCTTTTCATCATAGAAGATCTCCGGAAGCCATTGATTGTCCAGGGCGAACGGATAGACGGCAGACGGTGCCAGGTCGGCAGGGAAGACGCGGTAATAGATATTGTTGCCGAGGTTGTCGAAGGCTTTTTCCGGTACGGAATTCTGATTGATGAAATCGTTCCTGCCGCTGAAGGCGGTAAGAGAACGGTCGCTTTCTTCGATCCCTTTTCTTTTGATGGCTGCCAGCAGTTTCTTCATGGAATCGATCGTCACTTCACCATAGGCGCTGAGCTGGATGTACTGGTATTGAGAGAGATGTTCACGGATCTCGGCGACGCTTTCATCGTTGCGGAACCAGGACGGATGGACCTGGCCGATCACGACGAAGAAGACCCGGAAGGAATCAGGTCCTTCTTCTTTCATCCGTTTCAAAGAGATCCCGATCTCCTTGAGGACTTCATTCCTGCGTAAGGAAGAAGAGGACAGGATCCCTACGACGACATCCGCTTCCTGAAGTGCGGTTTCGATGTCGCTGGCCCATTTATCCCCAAGCGAAAGGTTCTGAGAGTCGATCCAGACATCGCAGCCGTGTCGGGACAGATAGCGGGCGATCCCGTGTGCGCACGGACCGTCCTGATGCGAGTAACTGATAAATACTTTTTCAGCCATGACGTGTCTCCCTGTGATCGATGATATGCGGTGATTCCTATAAATCTATTATAGAGGAGAAATGCGTTTTTGTCAGATAGGGCAATGGAAAGGTATAATGAAAAAAAAGCAGATCCGATATTTTTTGGAGGGACCGAAATATGTGGGTGTACATCATCATCGCATCTCTGATCGTTTTGGGCGGAGCTGTCATCGCTTATCAGCGCAGAAACAATATCCGCAGTATGTCTCTGGCCTTCAGCACGGCGCTTTCTTTCGCGATCATGGTACTGGTGTTCCCGTACTATCGAGCCCTGAGCGACTTGCCGATCGCAGTGATCGAAAGTATCCGTTCGGGACTTTCCGGGATCGCCATGGGTGGAGACGGAGATATCCCGTATGCGCTGGAATTGGAACGGAATGAGTTCCTGGTCTACCGCTTCTTTCTGTATTCCCTCTATGTGATCGGACCGATCTGCGGTTCTTTATTTCTGTTTTCCTTTTCATCTAAGGTACGCAATCTTTTCTCTTTCCTCAGACAGAAACGTTTCCACGTCTTCAGCGATCTGAACGAACGTTCGATCCGGATCGCGGAAAGTATCGTCGATCTCAAGGAAGGAAAACCCGTCTTCTGTAATGCGACAGATGCGGATGCGGATCTGACGGACCGCGCAAGGGCGATCGATGCGCTTCTGATGGACGGATCACAGGACGGTCTGATCCTGATGAAAAATAAGAAATATGAATACTATGAGATCGATGAAGATGATCGGACGAACGTCCGGAATACGGCGGATCTCTGTCAGAAACTGAAGAAAAAGAAGAATTTCGATCCGGAGAGTACGGTCATCCGCGTCTTTGCGGGAGATTCCCAGAGGGAACTGATCCTGAACCTGGACCGTCAGTATGCGGGAGGATTCTATCTCCGTCATATCGATACGGACAGTACACTTGCAATCGAAGCTCTCGATCTGGCGCGGGATCTTCTGGCGACAAAGAAGGATTGTAATGTCGCTCTGGTAAGTGATTCGATGTCATCGATCGAACTGTTGAAGGGGCTCGTCTGTCTTCTGATCAAGCCGGAAGGAAAGAACCGTATCACGGTCATCGGATCGAAAGCGGATCGATTGTACGAACAGTATCGGAGCGAGACTTACGATGCGGACAAGGATCCGATCGAGGTCCTGCAGTGCGATGCGGGAAAGGAAGCCGGATCGCTTGAAAGGATCCCGGATGCGGTATTCATCCTCTGTGAACAGGACGAATATGCCTATGAGACGGCCGTTCAGATCAAGCGGACTCTGGGTTCAAAAAACAGGGATCTGTGCAGTCCGAAGATCTTCTGTCGCATCAAAGACAGCAATCTCCATTCCATCCTGAAGGAAGAAGATATCGTTTTATTCGGAAATACAGAAAAGGCAGACAGCTATGAACGGCTGATCAATCCGGAACTGGAGAAGGCGGCGAAGCGCGTCCATCTTTCCTATCTGGCTTCGGGTACGAAAGAAGACATCGATCCGAAGGGCCAGGAAAGACGCCTCAGAGAGACCGGGTTCTATCAGTATCAGAATCAGGAATCTTCCTTTGCTATGGCGCTTGCGTTGAGATACAAGGAAAGGTATATCCTGTCATACAGGGACGATGAAACGGTCGATGAGAAGACCTTCATCGAGAACTGGCTTTCCGAAGAAGAGAATATGAAGAAGATGGCCGATGCGGAACACGACCGCTGGTGCGCCTACCAGCGGACACGCGGCTGGAAGACGGCGGATGCGAAACAGACGGCTGCCATCATCGAGAAATACAAAGGCAACAGAGCGAACGATCCGGAACTCAGACTTCATCCGGCCATCGTATCCAATGCGAAACTGGAGACAGTCGAAAAAAGGGTCAACCGTCTTCTGAAGGAATACGGTTCTGATTACCGTGTCTTCTATCTTGATGCGGACAGAGACATCATTCGAAGAATGACATATATCCTGGAGAGAAGATAAGGAAGGAAGAAGGGGACCTTCGTTATGAATATTTTCAGTCACTGGAAGATCCGGAGGTAATCCTTCTGATCGACAGCTGGAAAGATCAGGAAGCGATCGACAGACATCACGCTTCGGAAATGATGAAGACGATCGCGGAACTTCGGGAGAAGAATGATCTGCATATGGAAGTCATGCGTTATCGGGATGATGACGGGATGCCGAAGGGGGATGAGACTTTCATCCGCAAGTAGAGGGACAGGAAACTGTCCTTTTCGTTTGGTTAGAAACGAATCATGCGCAAAACAGTTTCTGTTTGTATAAAATGAAATTATGAAGAATATTCTGAATAAGATAATCGTGATCACGTTCTGTCTTTTTGCGTTCTTTTCCTTTCCGGTGAACGCGGAAGAAGAAGATACGGAAGAGACGATCCATTCCCGTTTCTATGTCGTAACGACCCGACAGAATGCTGACCTGGAAGTTCAGTTTGACCGAAACTGGTTCAAACAGGATGCGAGGATATATTCTCATGATCTGGCGAAGTTGTCGCTTGGTCTGGCGACGGCAGCTTTCCGTCCGGTCAAGGGACAGGACGAATACGGATCGGAGACGGATCAGAATCTCACACGTTTTCTGAATGAAGCTCATTTTACGGATTTGCGCAGTGATGACTACGACAAGGATCCAAGCATGTATACCATCTCTACGGTCATGGGACATCAGAGGATCGGAGAAGGAGAGGATGCCTTCGAACTGATCGTGGTCGGTGTCTGCGGACAGGGTTATGTGGATGAGTGGGAATCCAACTTCACGATCGGAAGCGGAAAGACACATGACGGTTTCACCCGTTCTTCCGAACTGGTCTATGACCGCATCTTCGGTTATATCGCATCGGCCAAACTGGAAGGTCCCTACAAGATCTGGATTTCCGGTTTCTCACGGGCGGGCGGCGTCTCCAATCTGACGGCAGCGATGCTGACAGACTCGGATTACTTCGATCAGAAAGATGTCTTCGCGTATACGTTCGGCACTCCGAGGACGGTCGTAGATCCGAACTATGTGAAATACAGGAATATCTTCAATATCATCGGAAAGGCCGATCCGGTCCCGAACGTTCCGTTTGCGGATTGGGGATATGAACGCTACGGTACGACTTTATATCTTCCGGCGTTGGAGACCGATTCCGACTTCGAACAGAAAAGAGAAAAAGCCAACGTCATCTATAAAGAACTGACAGGGATCGACTACTGGTACAATCCCGATGCGAACAACACGATCCGGACGGTCCTGTCCTATCTTCTGGAGATCTGCCCGAAGCCGACGATCTATTCCCGAAGCCTTCAGGACAAGCTGATCCACATCTGGGAAAACAAGACACCGATCAATGTCCTCAGCAATCTCCTGGATATTGCGAACGACCGCGTCCTGATCACCGAAGACAGCAAGGAAGAAGCCAATGCCCTGTTGAACTACATGCTGCTGCAGATACTGGACTATACGAATCAGGAAAGCATCTTCCGCCGCTGGAACACTTCCGCATCGACGGCAGGAAATATCGCACAGGCACATACACCGGAACTCTATGTCTCCTGGCTGTTCTCAACGGACAGTGCTGAGGAACTATACAGCGGATATCTGAAATATTCGATCGTCTACATCGATAGTATCTATCCGGTAGAACTCCTTCGCGGAGATGAAGTCATCGAGACGCTGGATCCGGTCTACGGCCCGAACGGGATCGTTCTGATCCGGAAGAAGGACAGGAAGGCTCCGGAAAACTATATCTATCTGGAATATGTGGAGGATCAGATCCGGGCCATCATCCCGGAGGATGCGGATTATACCCTGAGATTCGATGCGAACGGTCAGGAAGGGACTGTAGCACTTCTGGAACTTTACAATACGGTTGGCTATTTCAAGGACAACGACATCACTCTCTACAGTTACAGGATGGACGGTGACGATGTCTTTTATTCGATCTATACAAAGACCGGAGATAACGAGTTCGATACGAAGAAACCGTTCGATGAAGAGCGTTTCAGTATGACATCGGTGACGATGTCGACATCCATTACGGTTGATATGGTCCGCGGTCAGGTCAACCGGATCTACTGGAGAGACTGGGTGATCATCTTGATCAGCGTTATGATCCTGATCGTAACGCTCGTCCTGTTCCAACTGACCTATCTGATCGGGAAGATCCGTTTCAACCGCAAGGTCAAAAAGGGATGGATCGCGGAAGGAACGAAATACCGGGCCCTTCCGTTACTGTGTTCCTTCCTGATCTTCCTCTTGTTCCTGATCATGGAGTTCTTCTCAGCCCTGTTCCCGGAGTCGACGAGGGTGCTTTATATCTTCAAGTTCGCGATCGGTTCGCTTTCGATCCTGGTAGCCCTGTCGGGTTATCTCAGGAGAAAGAAACCTTTATCTCTGTTCATTGTGATCGATCTGTGCATCCTGACGGTCGCCGACATCATGACGACCCATTATCCGCAGATCGGTACCTTCCTGCATGTCCTGGCCTACGGATTCCTGAGCTACGGTTTCATCAAAGAAGACAAGCCGGAGAAACGTCAGATCATCATCTGGGCCGTCCTGAGCCTGATCGGAGCGATCGGTCTGTCCTTTATCGACGGAGAGTACGGCGTCCTGCGTTTTGCGGCGATCCTGTTCCTGAGTGTGTCATTACTGATGGTATGTACATCCTTTGCGCTGCCGAGAAGGGTCTTTACCGGCGTCCTGCTGCTGTTTGCGGCGGGCGTCATGGTCATGTATAACGTGATCCACGGAAGGACGTTCTTCAGTCATATCATCTCGCTCGGTACCTATTATCTGGCGATCGCAACTTTGGCCAGCACCAATACGAGAGTCGTCATGCCGAGGCTGGTCCCGGAAGCGGTAGAGGAGGAACTGCAGTAAAATAAAAATAATATATAATATATTTAAAGAAAGGAAATATCATCTATGATCAGAACCAAGGCGGTAAAACTGACTGCTATCCCGGCGATAGCGTTCCGTCAGAAGCTGACGGCTGGTGGATCGGGAATCACGATCCTTAGGAGCGACACGAAACAACCCGGAATCGCCTCAATCAGTACGAAGACCGGAGAAGCGATCCCGAACAAACAGACTGATCTGAAGCTGTATCCGCAGGAAGCATTTGCGGAAGCGATGGAACTGACCAGAGGACTTCCTTACAAGAAGCAGAAGAATATCAAAGCGAACGAGAAACTCTTCATGGAGGAACACAAGGAGGAGAACGAGTTCAAGGAAGAAGAGGTCATCATCGACAGCAATGAGTATCAGATGATCATCGACCGCTATTCCGACAAGAACGGGAAACTGTCCTACGACCTCATGAACAAGGACTTCATCAAGTTCGCGAAGTCCAGCAGTACGGTGAGAGAAATGATCGCGGAGAAGAAGAGCGCAGCGGCCATCCGCAACTACATCATCTCCCATAAGATCAAAAATATCACCGGTAACGACAAGCTCACATCCAAGGAACTGAAGAAGATGGTCGAGTTGCTGGATGAAGTCTCTCCGAAGGGAGTATACAAGGAACTGAACAGTGAGATCCGGAAGATGATCGGTTCCGACAAGAAGAAGTAATACACAGGCCTCATGGATAACATGGGGTCTTTTCTATTGACAGAGGGAAACAGTAAAATAGAGACGTATGAAGATCACGATCCTGACAGTCTGTCCCGAACAGTTTCATGACTTTCTGAATACACCGCTGATCGCCCGTTCTGTGAGATCGGGTCTTTTGAACATGGAGATAAAAGATATCCGTGACTATGCGCCGGGAAGCTTCCGTAAGGTGGACGACTCTCCCTATGGCGGAGGAGCGGGGATGATCCTGCGCTGTCAACCGGTCCTGGATGCCCTGGAGGATGTGAGTGAGGAAGGTTCTCATTCGATCCTGATGGCACCGATCGGTAAGACTTATAAACAGGAAGATGCGCACAGACTGAGTGAAGAGGAACACCTGATCTTCATCTGCGGTCATTACGAGGGATTCGATGCGCGGATCTACCCGTATGTCGATGAGATCCTGTCGATCGGGGATTATATCCTGACGGGAGGAGAACTGCCCGCAATGGTGATCTGTGAATCGGTGATGCGGCTGGTCGACGGATCCATGAAGAAGGAATCGGTCACGGAGGAATCGTTCGAAAGAGGACTGCTGGAATACCCGCAGTATACGAGACCCTATGACTATAAAGGTGAGAAAGTACCGGAGATCCTGCTTTCGGGGAATCATGAAGCCATCCGGAAGTGGAGAGAAGAAGAGGCAAGGAAGATCACAAAAGAGAGAAGGCCGGATCTTCTGAAGGATGAAGATGAAGAATGATGTAAAGATCGAGATCACAAAGGCAGGGATCAACGGAGAGGGGATCGGTTTCTGGCAGAGGAAGCCTGTTTTCATCCCGGGATGTTTTCCGGAAGAGACTGTCCTTTGCGATCTGAAAGACGAGGGAAGATACTGGCGGGGAGAGCTGCGCAAGGTACTTAAAAAGAGTCCGCATCGTGTCGTTCCTGTATGCCCTCTGTGCCGCAGATGCGGTGCCTGTGCCCTGATGGAAGTGGACTATGAGGAACAGCTACGGATCAAGAAACAGCTTCTGGAGGGAGCTCTGTATAAATACGCAGGGATCGAAGAAGTTGAAGAAGACATCGTTCCGAGCCCTTCCGTCCTTCATTACCGAAACAAGATCAATCTACCGGTCTTTGAAAGAGACGGAGAACTGGTCAATGCGGTCTATGCGCAGGGATCCAATCATCCGGTCGTGATCGACAGCTGTCCGGTCCATGAAGAGAAGGCGGAAGAGATTCGGATACAGATCCTGAATGTATTGAATCAGCACGGCTGTAAAGCCTATGACCGCAAGGAAAAGAAAGGGATCCGTCAGATCGTCGTCCGCGGGATCGATGAGGAGTATCAGGCTGTCCTGGTGACGGGAAGAGACGACCTTTCATCTGCATTGGAAGATCTCAAGAAGATCGATCTTCTGATCGAGATCGAACAGGGGATCAATACCGCAAAGGATCCGGTGAGGATGATGCCGGAAAAACTGAAGCGGTTATACGGAAGAGAGAAGATCACGATGAAGGTCGGAGGGTTCAAACTGAAACTCAGTCCGCAGGCCTTCTTTCAGCTGAACCACGATCAGGCAGAGAGAATCTACCGGGATGTGAGGGATCTCATTCCCGATTATTGTGAACGGATCATAGAAGCCTATTGTGGGATCGGCGCTATCTCTTTGTATCTGGCTGACAGAGCGGAAGAGATCATCGGGATCGAACTGGAAGAGAAGGCAGTCAGGGATGCGGAAGAGAACGCGAGGATCAATCATCTGGATCACCTTCATTTCATCGCCGATGACGCCTCTCATGCGATCCGGAATCTGTTGAAAAAGAAACACGTTGATGCGCTGGTGGTCGATCCGCCGAGGACGGGACTGGATGAGGAACTGCTGAAGACACTGAATCTTTCCAAGATCGAGACTCTCGTCTATATTTCCTGCAATCCGGCGACCCTGGGAAAGGATCTGAACGTCTTAAAGGAACGTTACGATATCTCTCTGATCCGCGGCTACGACATGTTTCCGAATACGCCTCTGGTGGAGACCCTCGTGCTGTTGAAGAGGAGAGATCACAGGAAGTCTTGACAGAACAGAAGATTTATCATATACTTTTAGCAGTCGAAAGACTAGAGTGCTAAAGGAGGGATAACACATGAATTTCTCTATTACAGAAGTTGATCAGGTCATTGCGAGAACAGGCTGCAGCTACCAGGAAGCCAAGGATGCCTTGGTGAAGGCGGACGGCGATGTGGTAGATGCGATCATCCTTTTGGAAAGCAGACGTTCTGTCTTCGGCGATTCACGTTTCAAGGGATTTGCGGAAGAAACTGAAAGGACAGCTGACACGGTCGTTACGAGGATCAAAGAGATCATCGAAGAAGGAAACGCCAGCCGTTTCGTGATCCGTGACAACTACGGAAAAGACATCGTATCTGTTTCTCTGAATACGACGGCAGCGATCGGAGGCATTGCGCTGATCGCAGGAGCTGCACCGCTGGTGGTGATCTCATCCCTTGTCGCAAGATACGGAATGAACTACCGCTTTGTGATCGTAAAGAAAGACGGATCTGAGATCGTACTCTGATAATTGATCAACGAGAGCCCGCGATATGCGGGCTTTACTTACGTTAGAAAGGCATATCTATGGACAGAAGCATATTCCTGATCCTTTGCGGGATCTTCTATGGGATCCTGTGTATCTTCAGTATCGTGACAGGCATCATATATATGAGCGGAAGAAAGGAGCTCAATCCTCTGGAACTTTCCGACCGTTTCATGAAGAAACTGTCTGATCCGGACAAACGGAGAAAGTTTGCGCAGAAGATGGGCTTTGTGACCTTCATCGTCGGGATCGTACAGGGCATCACCGCATACTGTATCCTGAAAGGAAGCTCTCCGTTGGCCTATTGGATCGCCATGGGTTTCACCCTGTTTTCCATCGCTTCCGTCAGCGTGAAACTGAAGGGAAAGATCAATGCGTTCCCGTTATTGAAAATGATCGCCTACGCGGTGATATTCGTGATCCTGCTTCTGAAAGGATCCCGTGATATCTTCTTCTGAACACCGTTTCCGGACGGTGTTTTTATTATGCTTGTTTGGACTTGTGAAAATGTTTACAATGTAGGTAGATAAGACATAGATACAATACAAGGAGGATAGAAGATGGAAACCAGACCATATGTTTCTTGGGAACTGATGGGCAATTTCATGATCGATGTGTTCAAGGCGTATGGAGTTCCCGACAAAGATGCCCGGATCTGTGCGGACGTCCTTTTGGAGTCGGACAGAAGAGGGATCGAAAGTCACGGATGCAATCGATTCAAACCGATCTATATCGACCGTATCGTTAACGGGACACTGTTGCCGGTAACGAATATCGAGATCGTCAAGGAAACGCCGACGACTGTCGTCATGGATGCGCATGACGGAATGGGCATGGTGGCATCTCATGCGATGATGGAGAAGCTGATCGCCAAGGCCAAGGAAAACGGGATGGCCGGCGGTGCGATCCGGAACTCCACACACTACGGAATCGCCGGATACTGGAGTGATATGGCTGCCAGAGCCGGACTGATCGGTGTGACCGGGACCAATGCGCGTCCTTCCATCGCTCCGACCTTCGGCGTAGAAAATATGCTGGGGACCAATCCGCTGACGATCTCTCTGCCGACGGATGAGGAATTCCCGTTCTGTATCGACTGTGCGACTTCGATCGTACAGAGAGGAAAGATCGAATACTATGCGCGTTCCGGAAAGCCGACACCGGCAGGCATGGTAGTAACGCATGACGGAAGCACCGTGACCGATTCCGCAGCGATCCTGGAGATGCTGAAGAAGGGAACGGCTGCCTTGGCTCCGTTAGGCGGAGGTCCGGGCGATGAGATGTGCGGATACAAGGGCTACGGTTATGCGACTGTCGTCGAGATCCTGTCTTCAGCTCTGTCCGGAGGAGAATTCATGAAGGCCCTCTCCGGAGTCTCACCGGAAGGAAAGCCGCAGATGTATCATCTCGGCCACTTCTTCTTCGTGATCGATCCGGAGGCGTTCATGGGTGAAGAGGTCTTCCGTAAGACTGCAGGTGAGATCTGCCGCAATCTGCGTGCCAGCATGAAGGCACCGGGACATGATCGGATCTATACCGCAGGCGAGAAGGAACATCTCGTATGGCTGGAGAGACAGGACAAGGGTGTTCCGGTCAATGAGGCCGTTCAGAAGGAACTGATCGCACTTCGCGATCAGCACAAGCTTCCATATACGTTCCCGTTCGAATAGGAGGTATTCCATGGATTACATGAAAGAATCGCTTCGTCTGCATGAGGAGTGGAAAGGCAAGATCGAGGTGAAGGCGACCGTTCCGGTCGATACGAAAGAAGCTCTGTCTCTGGCTTACACGCCGGGCGTAGCTCAGCCGTGTCTGGAGATCCAGAAGGATGTGGAGAGAAGCTACGATCTGACCAGGAGGCACAATCTGTGTGCGGTCATCACCGACGGTACGGCCGTGCTCGGATTAGGCGATATCGGTCCGGAAGCGGGGATGCCGGTCATGGAGGGAAAGTGTGTCCTGTTCAAATCGTTCGGAAATGTGGATGCCTTCCCGTTATGTATCAAGTCCAAGGATGTGGATGAGATCGTCAATACGATCTATCTGATCTCGGGATCTTTCGGCGGGATCAATCTGGAAGATATCGCTTCTCCGCGCTGTTTCGAGATCGAGCGGAAACTAAAAGAGAAATGCGATATCCCGATCTTTCATGACGATCAGCACGGAACGGCCATCATCACCCTGGCAGGACTGACCAACGCATTGAAGATCGTAGGCAAGAAGAAGGAAGACGTGAAGGTCGTCACGTCCGGCGCAGGTGCGGCGGCGATCTCGATCGTCAAGCTCTTACTGTCCGCGGGATTCAGAAATATCATCATGACTGACCGCAAGGGTGCGATCTATGAGGGAAGAGAAGGCCTCAACTGGATCAAGGAAGAGATGGCGCAGTGCACCAATAAGGAAAAGAAGGCAGGTACACTGGCGGATGTGATCAGGGGTGCCGATGTCTTCATCGGCGTCTCCGCTCCGAATACTCTGACAAGAGAGATGGTGTCGACCATGAATCAGGATGCGATCGTCTTTGCGTGTGCGAATCCGACACCGGAGATCACTCCGGAAGAGGCGAAGGCCGGCGGTGCGAGGATCATCGCGACCGGAAGGAGCGACTATCCGAATCAGGTCAATAACGTTCTGGCCTTTCCCGGGGTCTTCCGCGGGACATTCGATGTCCGGGCGAGAGATATCAATGAGGAGATGAAAATGGCCGCAGCGGCCGCTCTGTCGTCTCTGGTGAGCGATGAGGAACTGAACGAGGAATACATCCTTCCGAAAGCCTTTGATCCGAGAGTCGGAGAGACCGTCGCCAAAGCTGTCGCGGAAGCCGCAAGAAGAAGCGGTGTCGCAAGATTATAAAAAAAGAAACCTTCCGACAGGAAGGTTTCTTGTATGCTTCAGATGACTTCGATCTGGCACATCTTCATCGTAGTGAGAGCCGCATCGTGAGATTCCGGTGTCACTCCGGCACAGCAGTCTTTCAAGACGCGGATCTCGATCTCCGGAAAGGCAGTCTTCAGTAAGAGCGCATTGGTGACGACACAGATGTCTGTACACAGACCGATCAGGGTGATGGAATCGATGTGATCTTCTTCATCGTGTTTCTTCAGAAGGTCGACCAGTTCTTCCGAACCGAAGGTCGGTTTATTGAGAAGGACATAGGAATCTTCTGAGAGTTCTTTTCGCGCTTCCTCGATCTTTTGATTCAGTTGCCACCCGTCGGTATCGACGATACAGTGTTCGACCGGAAGGTGTCTTCCTTCATTGGTGTGAAGGTAATCCTTCTGATGGGTATCCTTGGTGAAGACGATGCAGTCGTAATCTTTCCGGATCTCATTTGCGACATTGTCGAGGATCATGACGGCTTCCTTCGTACCCAAGGAACCGTCCACGAAGTCCTTCTGCATATCGACGACGATCAGGATCCTACTCACGAGCTTCCTCCTTGATGTCACCGCGCTGTTTCAGATCGGATACGATCTGTGCGAACTTTTCTTCATCCAATGTAAACTTCCTGGAGTAGATATAGAAGCCCAATACGATGAGGATCAGAGGTACGACCAGCATCGAATTCTTGAAGATCAGTTTTCCGGTGGAATCGATCGCTTCCGCAGCTACATCTCCGTGTTTGATACCGGAGAGGACGAGGGTGATCGATACGATACCGGTCGCCAGTGCTCCGCCGATCTTATTGATGAGGGGCTGAATGGAGAAAGTGATGGAATCGTTCCTCTTTCCCAGTTTCCACTGACCGTATTCGATTGTATCCGACAGGAACATCAGCATCAGCAGCTGGATGAAGGCCTGTCCGATGAAGATGATGATCGCACCGATTGCGATCAGGGTCAGGGAATGATCCGCAAAGAAGAAGACGATATAGCCGATGACGACGGTGATCGTAGAGATCGCATAGAGCTTCTTCCGTTTGAACAGCTTGGATACGAACGGGAAGATGATCAGTGCTGCCAGCTGGGCGACACCGCAGGCAGCCGCCAGGATGGCGTACTTGTCGATATCGCCGAAGATATACTGCATGTAGTATAGAGCGAAGTTGGTGGTCGCACAGTAGCCGATCATGAACAGAGCCATGGACAGGGTCGTCCACATCAGCTGATCGTTGGCGAAGAGGACATGGAACATTTCTTTTAAAGAGGTGTTCTCTTCTTCCTTGAACTGTTCCTTGTTTTCCTTGACTCCAAGCAACGTGAACAGCTGGAAGGCGATCATCAGTACGGATACGATGACGGCCAGAGTGAAGTAGCCTTTCTTTCCTCCTCCCAGCATCGAAGTGAAGGAAGGATAGCCCACCATGACGATATACATGCCGATGTTGGCACAGATACGGGCGAAAGCACCGATGTTCTCTCTCTTTTTCTGATCCAGAGACAGAGACGGCATCATGGACCAGTAGGCGATATCGTTGATCCCGTAGCTGATATCCCAGAGGATATAGGCCATTCCGAATACGATCACGTACTTCATCCCGGTCAGTCCGAAGTCCGCAAACATGATCAGATAGAAGACGACCGCAAGGATCGCTCCGATCAGCATCGGCGGTTTGTATTTGCCCCAGGGGGATCGGATGTTGTCGATGACCAGTCCGGTGATCGGGTCATTCATCGCATCGAAGATACGCAGGATGGTGAGGACCAGCGATACCATCGCGAAGGTCGTGAGCGGCAGTTCCAGGATATTGGAAAGGAAGTAGATCATGGCGTTCGATTCGAACGCATAGAACATGTCTCTGCCTACCGTTCCCAGACCGAAGAAATACTTGTTTTTCTTGTCCTGATCCATTATTGAATCTCCTTTATTTCATACATATCGGAACCGTAATCCAACGGGATACGGATGTCATCGTTATATCCGGTACCAAGGAAGAGATT
>CADCRE010000164.1 GCA_902803785.1 uncultured Erysipelotrichaceae bacterium | reverse complement strand
CTCAGAGTTTTTATTTCTGTTTCGTGAGAAGTTTCAGATAGATCGGTGACAGCAGATAACTGAGGATGAAAGAAGAAACGATACTGATACATTCCGATCGCAGAAGCATCGGTCCAAACGGCAGCTGTACCCCGTGCGACCTCGCTCTCAGATACGCAAACAGGATCATCACGAAGGTCATGATCGGGGAATAGACAAAAGTCGTCACCAGTGCTTCGATCACTCTTCCCGTTCCCGGTCTCGCATTCGCTTTCTTCAGACACTGTTCCGAGATCTTTCTGACCGGTACGATCCTTCCCAGGATCTGGCTGACCGCAAAACTGATCAGAAAACTGATCAGGAATCCCGATACCGTAAATCTTCCCGAACTGAGGTTCCCGATGAGGGAGTTCACAAAACCGATACTGGCACCCATCAGAAGACCCATCCGCATGCCGATCCGTTTCATTTCCGTATTGTTCATGACTGATTCCTCTTGAATCCATTATAAACGGAAAGGGCTCCTCACAAACGTGTTATTATTGAAACGTATGAAAGCACTCAAGATCATCTTCGGCCGATTGGGATGGATCATACTGGCAGCGATCGTCGAGATCTATATCACGATCTCCATCTTCAACTGGTTCGGGGAACAGGCAAAATGGATCGAAACGGCACTGAGACTCCTCAGTATCGTCATCGTCCTCGCCATCATAAAAAACAGCCGTCATCTGTCTTCCGACATCGGCTGGATCCTGATCATCATCGCCTTTCCGGTCCCGGGAACGGTCCTGTATCTGTCCCTCGGTGCCAATATGTTCATCAGTAAGACACACCGTCTGATCAAGGAAAGCGAAGAGAACTCCGCCCGTTACTACATCCAGAATGAAGAAGTGCTGAAGGAACTGGAAGAGAGTTCACCGGAATTCAAGGGACAGTTCCACTACATCTCGAGATATGCGGGATATCCGTTCTACCGCAATACCGGCTTCGATTACTACAGCCTGGGAGATGAAGGCTATCCGGTGATGCTGGAAGAACTGAAGAAAGCCAAGAAGTTCATCTTCCTGGAATACTTCATCATCGAGGAAGGACAGATGTGGAACGGGATCCTGGAGATCCTGGAAGAAAAGGTGAAACAGGGCGTCGAAGTCCGGGTCATGTACGATGATCTGGGTTCCTTCTTTACTCTTTCCGGTTCCTATGCGCAAGATCTGGAAAAGAAAGGGATCAAATGTCTGCCGTTCAACCGGATCAACCCGGTCCTGTCTGTCATATTGAACCACCGTGACCACCGCAAGATCATGGTGATCGACGGAAAGGTCGCCTTCTCCGGAGGCATCAATCTCGCAGATGAATACATCAATGTGAAACAGCGCTTTGGACATTGGAAAGACAATGTGATCCGGATCACCGGAGAAGCGGTCTGGTCCTATACCGTAATGTTCCTGACACACTGGAACGCTTTACGGAACGAAGACTATACCTTCCTGTCATTCAAGGCAGAGCCCCTTCCGGGCAAACCGGACGGCTATATCGCTCCTTACGGAGAGACACCTCTGGACAATGAGATCGTCGCTCAGAACATCTATATGTCCATCCTGAATCAGGCCAACCGTTACTGTTACATCTATACGCCTTACCTGATTATCGATACCGAGATGATCAACGCCCTGATCCTGTCCGCTAAGAGCGGAGTCGATGTCAGGATCATCACTCCGGGTATTCCGGACAAGAAGATGGTCTATCGGATCACGAAGTCCTATTACCGTCAGCTGATCGAAGGCGGTGTCAGGATCGTGGAATACACGCCGGGATTCGTCCACTCCAAGGTATTCGTCGCCGACGACATCATCGCCACGGTCGGCACGGTCAATCTGGACTACCGCAGTCTCTATCTCCATTTCGAGAACGGGACGTATCTGTACAACAGTAAAAAGATCCCTGAGATCAGAAAGGATCTGGAGGAGGCGATCGCCGCCGGACATGAAGTCACCCTGAAAGAAGCGAGCCGCGGTCTCATCCGGGAATTCCTCCTGGGTATCCTGAGACTGTTTGCGCCGCTGATGTAGAAAGGAAACTATGGAACTTACCGAGAACACGAAACTGAGCGAGATCCTCACGGAATATCCCTGGATGGAAGAAGAAGCCGTCAAAATCGATGAGAAGTTTGCGATCCTGAAGACACCGATGGGAAAGATCCTGGCCAGAAAGACGACATTAAAAAACGTATGTGAGATCGCTCACGTCGATCTGGAAGATGTCATTGCGACCTTCCGCAAGATGCTGGAAGAGCACGATGCGGAACAAAATAACGATTCTACGATACAATAAAGACAGAAAGGAGATCGATATGAAGAAGTACGTTTGTACCGTCTGCGGATATGTCTATGATCCGGAAGAGAACGACGGGATCGCCTTCGAGGATCTTCCGGAAGACTGGGTATGTCCTCTCTGCGGTGTCGGAAAAGACATGTTCGAAGAAGTAAAAGAATAAGGCTTCGAGAGTGGACCCCGTTTAGTTCACTTGATAAAAAAGAGTTTATGAATGAAACTATCTCCGAAAGGAGGTAGTTTTTATATGGCCAGT
>CADCRE010000163.1 GCA_902803785.1 uncultured Erysipelotrichaceae bacterium | reverse complement strand
TTCTGATCGATGATCCGGACCATTCAGATGAGGAAGAAAGATTCATCCTGATTGGTCTGTCCGAATCGGGAAGACTTTTGGTCATCCGTCATTGTTACCGGAAAAACGATTCAATCATTCGTCTGATATCTGCCAGAAAAGCAACGAGATCCGAAGAGACCGATTATTATGATCTGAAAAAGAGGTGGAATTATTCATGAGAGAAGAATATGATATCAAAAAGCTGAATCCGAGAAAGAATCCTTATACAAAAGAAGTGAAGAAACAGATCACGATCAAGATCGATCCGGATGTGATCGATTATTTCAAAGATCTTTCAAAAGAAAGCGGGATCCCTTACCAGACTCTGATCAATATGTATCTGACCGATTGTGTTGAGCATAAGAGGAAACTGCGGATGAGCTGGGAGTAGGCTGGCAGAAAATGGATCGAACAGAGCGAAAGCTCTGTTTTTATCTGCCTGAGCGATATCTTTCACTTCCTGTAGACATACGGTATACCGGCCGGACTATAATTAAGAAAAAAGGAGTACGAAATATCATGTGCGATACTGCGGGAAAGATCAACAGCGGATCCGCTGTTTTTGCGAAGAATTCCGACCGAAGTCCGAATGAACCACAGGTCAACGAGTTCATCGAACACTGTTTTCATACGGAAAAGGAACTGAAATGTACCTACATCACCATCGATCAGGTGCCTGAGACCAATGCGCTCGTCCTTTCAAGACCGGTCTGGTTATGGGGCGGTGAGATGGGCGTCAATGAATACGGTGTCTGTATCGGAAACGAAGCTGTTTTCACCAAGGGGAAATACGGTGAGGATTCTCTGATCGGTATGGACCTGCTTCGGCTGGGACTGGAACGGGGGAACAGCGCAAAGGAAGCCCTGCACTTCATCATCGAACTGCTGGAGAAGTACGGACAGGGAGGCAACTGCGGCTACGACAAGGATTTCCGTTACGACAATTCTTTCCTGATCATGGACCGCAAGGAGATCTATGTCCTGGAGACCGCAGGAAAACACTGGGCCTATAAACGTTCCCTGCAGGCATCCATCTCCAACCGGCTGTTTTTAGGAGAAGACGGGGATGAGTATTCCGAGGGAAGATGCGACTTCAAAAAAGTCCATTCCGACTTCCTGTTCTCAACGTTCTCCTATGCCGCAAAGCGAAGGGGAATGACCTGTACCTATCCTCTGAACAGTGCACAAGACGGATTCCGGATGCTTCGTCAGCATTCCGTATCCGATCCTCTGTGTCGGGGAAGCGTCTCTTCCGTCTGTATGCATGCGGGAGACCTCTTTGCGGACCAGACGACCGCTTCGATGGTCGTGGAACTGAAAGAGGACGGTATGGTCATATATCTGACCGGTTCGAGCCGTCCTTGTCTGTCTATATTCAAGCCGCATTCCTTCAATGCCGGAGGGCTCATCTTCCACGAGAAGGAAACAGGGGAAGAAGAGTACTGGTATCGGATGGAGAGAAGACAGAGGAGGATGCTGGGAAAGAAGATCCCGGGTTCCTTCTACAAGGAAAAAGAAGAACTGGAACAGAAGTTCCTGAATGATCCTCAGAGCGATTTTAAGGCTCAGGAAGAAGCTTTCTATGAAAAATGGGATCGATACACATTCGAAAAAGAAAGCTGCGCATTTGGCTTTAAAAACTACTGGAAAAAGAAAAACATCGCCTTTGAGAAGGCATTTGAAGAAACAGGGGGCATCAGACGATGAAAAACGGATTCGAAGGCTTCAGTTCCTCATAGGTACATTCGCCGACCGTCTTATCCACGTTACAGATGTGCTTCAGATCGTGATCGTGAAAATATCCTGTTAAGGAAAGAAACAAAAAAACGCGGAAAAGGTGGAATAATAGAGAAGGAAACATGACTCAGTTCAAAAAAGCGATCGAAACGCATATAACGGACAGCCTCGACCGGTTCACGGATGAGCTTTTTGAATGGTCGAAGAAGGGGATCCTTCCGGACTCGGCATCCGGCGAACTCCGTTACGTCCTCGACTGTCAGAAGAAACGGCTGAAGAAGTTTGGAATGGATATGGAACAGGAGATCGCCCATACAGAAAATGAGATCAGAGGAGACCTGGCAAAGAAGGGATCTTCGATCTCAGCCGATACGATCTATCGGGAAGCAGTATCCCGTACGATGCTGCGAAAGGGCGAAAAGAAGATCTTTGAAAGAAAGATGCCGATCACATTCTATGCGACCAGGCTGGAAAAAGAAGGATCTTCCGACCGTATGTGTACCTGTCCAAACTGCGGAAAGACCGCTCCGGCTTCCGTGATGAGGTCCGGATGTCCCAACTGCGGGACCGTCTTCGAGATCGAAGATGTCATTCCTGTCTTTTCATCCTACTATTCCGTTCCTGCCATCGTCGAACGTGCCAAATTCATCCCGTCACTCAAGAAAGTGATGACTCTGATCTTTATCTGTGCTACCGTCCTCATGACAGTCCTGTTCTGGATCACGGAAAAGGATCTTCCTGTGGTCTTCCGCCTTCTGCTTTCGCTGTTTTACGGCGGCTTCATCGGCGGTTTCATTACCTTTACCTGCTATCTGGCTTACAGCGCGACGCTTCTCTTCAAAGTCTTCTGGGAAGCGGGCAGATCGTTGCCTTTACTGAAGGGGATCCGGACATCCAAAAAGCTGGAAGAAGCTATAAAAGGATATGACCCGGATTTCTCCTATCCTTACTTCGAAGGCAGGCTCATCTCTCTTTTCCGAGCGATCGCCTTTTCCGAAGAAAGAGAGAAACTCAGCATCTACGAAGGAGACGAAGATCTTTCCTTCCTGGATCCTCTGGTGGATATCCAGTACCGCGGAGCCTCCCAGCTTCTTTCTTTCAAACAGGAAGACGGTATCCTGAAAGCGAAACTGAAGATCTTCATGAACGATCTGCGCTACGACGGAAGGTTCCGTTCCAAAGATGAAAACTACATCATCACGATGGAACGGGATATCGATACCGGAAGGGGACATGACTTCGATCTCACGAAAGTCCAGTGTCACAGCTGCGGCGCCAGTTTCGATGCCCTGCATCAGAAAAACTGTCCGTTCTGCGGAACGAGATATCATCTCAGATATGACGACTGGATGATCACATCGATCAAAAAGGCGTAAAGAATGAGGACGGAAGTCCTCTTTTTACAGGGTAGAAGCACAAAAGCAGAACTGATATAATCGTTACGTATGAATAAGATGACTGCGATCCTCTACGCACTGCTTGCGGCAGTGTTCTATGCGATGAACGTACCTGTATCCAAGGCTCTGCTTCAGGATGTCGGACCGACGACGATGGCAGCTTTCCTGTATCTGGGGGCAGGCATCGGGATCGGGATCCTTTCTCTGTTCCATGAAGAGGAAAGAAAACCTCTGTCGAAGGAAGATCTGCCTTATGTGATCGGGATGATCCTTCTGGATATCGCTGCACCGATCTTTCTGATGATCGGGATCCGGAACAGTTCTTCCGCAAGCGTCTCTCTGTTGGGAAACTTCGAGATCGTCGCAACGACGATCATCGCTCTGTTCGTCTTCAGGGAAGAGGTGACGAAGCGCCTCTGGGCAGCGATCGGACTGATCACTCTTTCCAGTATCCTTCTGAGTTTTGAAGGAACGGACAGTTTCCGTTTCTCCTACGGATCCCTGTATGTTTTAGCCGCAACGGTCTGCTGGGGTCTGGAAAACAACTGTACGCGAAAGATCTCATCCAAAAGCACCTACGAGATCGTCATCCTGAAAGGCGTCTTCTCGGGCCTGGGGATCACTTCTGATCGCATTCTTCCTGAAAGAACCGTTTCCTCGTATCGGCAATATAACGGAAGCTTTACTGCTGGGATTTATTGCCTACGGACTCAGTATCTTCCTGTATGTAAGGGCACAGAATGTCATCGGTGCTGCCAGGACGAGTTCCTACTATGCGGTCAATCCATTCATTGGAGCCTTCCTGTCTTTCCTGTTCCTCCACGAGGAGCTTTCCTCCCTGTACTTCATCGCTCTGGCGATCATGGCAGCAGGGACAGCAATCGTGATCGCGGATACTCTGATCCGTCACCATGCGCATCTGCACAGACATACTTTTACGCATACACATGACGGAACGACACATACCCATACGGTCATCCATTCTCATGAACACGACCATTTCGTGACCGATGAAAAACACGGTCATCATCATACACTGGCTCAGCTGGAACAGTTACCGGGAGCCGAACACAAGCATTTATCCTAGGAGTATTCGAATATGAAATACGGTGAATCGACATTCGATCTCTTTTATCTGATCACGACGATCCTTGCCGGAGCGTGGATCCTGAAGAATCATCACGACAG
>CADCRE010000162.1 GCA_902803785.1 uncultured Erysipelotrichaceae bacterium | reverse complement strand
TTCAACGGTGAAGTCTTTGAGATGGCTTCTACAAGGTCCAAGGAAGATCTGGCCAAGGCGATCTCTTTCTACGATTACATCGAGATCCAGCCGTTGGAGAACTACCGCTATCTCTATGAAGACAGAGAACTGTTCGATAAAGAAAGACTGAAAGTCTACCTGAGAGATATCATCGAAGAAGCGACGAGACAGAACAAGATCATCGTTGCGACCGGTGACGTCCATTTCATCTATGAAGACGAAAAGATCCTCAGAGACGTCTATATCAGTGCACAAGCCATCGGCGGAGCCCATCATCCGCTGTATCTCTACGACAAGGAAAAACGGGCGAAACAGATCACGCCGGATCAGCGTTTCCTGAATACGAAGGAGATGCTGAAGGCGTTCGACTGGCTCGAAGATAAGAAACTCGCGAAGGAATTCGTCATCACCAATACCAACAGGATCGCCGACATGTGCGACAACGTCAAACCGTTCTCCGATGAACTGCGTCCGCCGAAGATCGACGATGCGATCGCGGTCGCCAGACGCTGTAACATCATCGAAGAACCGTTCACGGAACGTCACGATGTCATCTCGGCCGATGAATATCTGAAGGAATTCGTCTGGTACAACGCCCATAAACTCTACGGGGAAGTACTGGATCCGTTCATCGAAGACCGTATCGAAACGGAACTCAACGCCATCATCGGCAACGGCTACGGTGTCATCTATTTCGTATGTCATCTGATGGTCAAACGTTCCAACGACGACGGCTACATCGTCGGATCGAGAGGTTCCGTCGGCTCTTCTCTGGTCGCGACCTTCTCGGATATCACCGAAGTCAATCCGATGCCGCCGCACTATATCTGCCCGAAGTGTCACAAACTCATCTGGATGAAAGATGTCGCATCGGGCTATGACCTTCCTGACAAGGACTGTCCGGACTGCGGAAGCAGGATGAGAGGGGACGGCCAGAACATCCCGTTCGAGACCTTCCTGGGCTTCCATGGGGACAAGATCCCGGATATCGACCTGAACTTCTCCGGTGACTATCAGCCGAAGGCCCATCTGTTCACAAGAGAGATCTTCGGAGAAGACAACGTCTTCCGTGCCGGAACGATCTCGACCGTCGCCGAAAAGACCGCATTCGGCTATGTTTCCGGCTACTGTGAAGAGAAGAATATCCTCAATATGTCGAGAGCGCAGCGTCAGCGTCTGGCTTCCGGCTGTGTCGATGTCAAACGTACTACAGGTCAGCACGCCGGCGGTATCGTCGTCCTTCCGGATGATATGGAGATCGAAGATGTCACACCGATCCAGTATCCGGCCAACGACAAGAACGCCGCATGGCGCTCCACCCATTTCGAATATCACGATTTCTCGGATAACCTGCTGAAATTCGATATCCTCGGTCACGTCGACCCGACCGCGATGCGCCTGTTCGAAAAGATCTCAGGCATCGACGTCAAGACGATCCCGATGAACGATGAAAAGGTGCTTTCCCTGTTCCATTCGACGAAAGCATTGAACATCATCAATCCGAACTACCACGAAGAGACCGGTGCTGCCGGACTTCCGGAATTCGGTACACTGAATACGAGAAACACCATCGAAGAGACCAGGCCTAGGGTCTTCTCCGAACTGGTACAGATCTCCGGTCTGTCTCACGGAACGGATGTCTGGCGCGGAAACGCCCAGGAACTGATCCATTCCGGTATCAAACTGTCAGACGTCATCGGATGTCGAGACGATATCATGTCGACGCTGATCTCCTACGATCTGGAATCCAAGGATGCCTTCGATATCATGGAGGTCGTCCGTAAGGGAAAGGTTGCGAAGGGAGAATGCGCGAAGTGGCCGGAATATGAGAAGGAGATGCTGGAACACAATGTGCCGAAATGGTACATCGATTCCTGCAAGAAGATCCAGTACATGTTCCCGAAGGCTCATGCCGTGGCATACTGTATCATGGCGGTCCGTGTGGCCTGGTTCAAGGTCTACCATCCGGAATACTATTACGTTTCCTACTTCTCACTCAGGTGTGATGCCTATGAACTGGAGACCATGATCAAGGATGCGGATA
This sequence comes from uncultured Erysipelotrichaceae bacterium, assembly GCA_902803785.1. Lineage (GTDB taxonomy): Bacteria > Bacillota_I > Bacilli_A > Erysipelotrichales > Erysipelotrichaceae > Colivicinus. Next base: position 1,626 of record CADCRE010000162.1, on the reverse strand, counting down.
CGATCTATGCCAGGATGCAGGAACTGATGCAGAAGATCAATTCCCGTGAAGCCAACAAGAAGGAGAAGGATATCTTCGATACCCTGGAAGTCTGTTACGAGATGGTATCGAGAGGCTATCACATGACCAATATCGACCTGTACCGCTCTCTGGCGACTGAATTCCGGGTCGATCCGGACGATCCGCATCAGATCATTCCGCCGTTCAAGGTACTGGACGGTCTGGGGGACAACGTTGCGGATTCGATCGTGGCAGCCCGGGAAGAAAGGGAATTCCTGTCCAAGGAAGACCTGGTCGAACGGACACAGCTGTCCAATACACTGATGAAGAAACTGGATGATATGGGCGTTCTGAAAGGACTCGACGATTCCAATCAGATGTCTCTGTTCTAGAAAAGGGGATTAGAAATGCTGAAAGACAAACTTCTCGATTATGTGAAATACGATACCGGATCCAGAGAGGATTCGAATACCTTCCCGAGCACACCGGGACAGTGGGATCTCGCAAGACATCTCTGTGAACAGCTGAAAGAACTCGGCCTTGAGAACGTCGTGCTCGATGAATACTGCTACGTCTACGGCTATCTGCCGGGCGATCCGAACTATCTGACCATCGGTTTCAATGCGCACATGGATACTTCCGAACAGGCATCCAGCGTCAACGTAAATCCGCGCATGATCGAGAATTACGACGGAAAAGACATCGTATTGAGTGATACCGTGACGACGACCATCGAACGTTTCCCGAATCTGAAGGATTATGTCGGTAAGAACCTGATGGTGACAGACGGAAATACGCTCTTAGGTGCGGACGACAAGGCCGGCATCGCCGTCATCATGGAAGTCCTGGAGACACTGGTAAATCATCCTGAGATCAAACACGGACCGGTCTGGGTCTGTTTCTCACCGGATGAGGAGATCGGAATGGGCACGGCTCATTTCAACTACGATCTGTTCAAGGTGGACTTCGCCTATACACTCGACGGAGACAAGCCGGAGAACGTCGAATACGAGAATTTCAATGCAGCTTCCGCCGTCGTCAGGATCAACGGGATCTCGGTCCATCCGGGTTCCGCCAAAGACAAGATGGTGAATGCCTTGCAGGTAGCTCATGAGTTCCATGGGATGATGGATCCCGATGCCGTCCCGGAAAAGACGGAAGGGTATGAAGGATTCAACCTGCTTCTGGGGATGACCGGTGAAGTCGGGTCCGCAAAGATGCAGTACATCATCCGCAACCACGATCTCGATCTGTTAAACAAACAGAAACACGACTTCGAGATCATCCGCGACAGACTGAATGAGAAATACGGCTATGAAGTCGTACAGGTGGAACTCAAAGACAGCTACCGCAATATGAAGGAAAAATTCATCGGTCATGAAGAACCGATCGATCTGGTGAAGGAAGCGATGAAAGAGGTCGGACTGACCTTCCATGCGGTCGCCATCCGCGGCGGTACGGACGGAGCCAGCCTCACCTGGAACGGGATCCTGTGTCCGAATATCGGTACGGGAGGCCAGAACTTCCACGGTGTCCATGAATTCTGGTGCGAACAGGATGGGGAGAAGATGGTCGAACTGGTCCTGAAACTGCTGGAACTCGCAAAGAAATAAGAAAAGAGGAGGG
>CADCRE010000161.1 GCA_902803785.1 uncultured Erysipelotrichaceae bacterium | reverse complement strand
GATGCCCGCATGTCCGCTGTCATATACCTTCGCGGCCTTCGTAAACTCACGGATCGTCAGATCCTTGTATTCCTTCGAACTTCTCATATCTTCTCCTAGTGGATCCACATCGTGATCAGGCCTGTGATCAGACCGACGATCAGTCCAAACAGGGAACCCGGAAACAGGATCCCTTTCAGATGGAACCATTTCTGATGATAGGCTTCATCCATATGTTCCGTCCCTTCCAGACGGAAGATCTTCATGTTCGCAAAAAGGACCCAGTCCAGGAAGAAGGTATCGTAACAACCCAGGAACACCATCATTCCCACTCCGAACCAGAAGCCCTGAGCGAAGGTCCTTGCACCGGCCAGATGAGCGCACAGGATGAAGATCGCCGCAAAGACGATCAGGCCTAATCCCTTGGTCAGAAGGACAGACTTGCTGCGATAGGACGTATCCACCCTTGGATGCGTCTTGAAGTATTCTTCCTGAATATCTTCCGGATAATTGTGGATCTTTCCGACCGTATCCTTTGCGGTCGCACCTTTGAATACCGCTATCGTAAACAGAGCCGCAAAGATCAGTACTTCGATCAGGATCACTTTGAAATCCATATTCTTTCTCCTCTAAAACAGAACGACGACTATACCCGCAACGAGAAACGAGGCGACGATCCATACTATCGTCAGGAACGATCTCTTCTTCAGGACCTGATCCCAGGTCTGTATATAGGGGCATTCCTTCATCTCTTCGATATACCAGAATCGGTCATGTCCGACCCAGAGGCGGTCGATCACGATACCGTCATACCAGTTCATCACTTCCAGAAACAGGAGAGACTGCAGGTATGCGTTCCAGTAGTCCCTTACTCCGTTGATGGCTCCGATGATCAGGATCAGTACTGCACACATGATAGATGTGAAGATCCAAAGGAACCTCTTTCTTTTCTCCTGAACGGTCTTCCTGTCCGCCAGATGTTTCTCATACGCTTTCTCCTGATATTCTTTCGGGTAGAAATACAGGCAGTTCAGCGGTGTGCTTCCCGCAAAGATGCGGACCATCAACGTGAAGATCGCACAGTACAGGATCAGTTCGATCAGGTTCTTCATTTCTTCCTCCGATAACCGCAGTCACAGTACGGACCGCCTTTCGCCAGGGTATATTCCCGAACGAAGTCGGTCACACCCCCGGCTTCCGCCATCGTATAGTCCAGTTTACACATGCCCGGAACAGCTTCTTCCAGTCCCAGTTCTTTCAAGAGGACACAGATCCCGCAATGGGTGAAACGGGCTTCGTATCCTTTGTCATCTATATAAGGGATATATTCCATATTCCAGGAATACGGATTGCGGTCGGCCGCCCGGAAAGATACGGTGAACTTCATCCCTTCTATATCCTTTTTCGTATATTTCGATCTTCCTGCCATCCTGCAGAACAGGATCATCGGCTCCGTCATCATGGCTTTCCGATAGAATTCGATATAGTCTTCTTCCGTCATCTCCCTGTCGATCTGAAGACAGAACGCCCCATACATCGCGCAGGAGACGATATTCATCTTGAACCGGTCTTTCTTCTCGAATTCCGGAAGATCTTCTATGATCTGACGGTATCTTTCCTTTGCCCTGGATGTCATTTTTGATGCCTGTCTGTCATCGTATCCCAGCACATCGATCAGACTTTGACGGAAGGATCTTCCGAACAGGATCCACATCCCCTGAGGCATTCCTGCATATTTCATCCGAACAGGCTCCACTTCTTTTGATACGGTTCCGTCAGGATCTCCTTCAGTTCGTAGCCCGTCTCTTTGATAGCTCGTTCCAGTCTTTCCTTATCGACTTCCCCTTCGTACAGGAAAGTACTTTCTCCCTTCTTAAAGGAAGAAGATACCTTCTTTGCGTCAGGCAGATTCTTGCGTATCACGTCGTTGATATGTGCCTCACACATCCCACACATCATTCCGTCGATCTTCAATGTCACTTTATTCATAGTTCCTCCTTACGCATCCTGTTTCTCCAGGCGCACTGTTCTCGCCTTCTCTTCTGTATCGTCTCTTTCGTCATAGCCGTCATACGGGGCCTTCGGATCGTGCGGGACTTTCTTTCCCAGTCCCTTACAGATCCGATCCCGGTGCGCAAATGCGAAATCCAGATCGTCGGTATACCCGGTATGACCCGTGATGATCAGCGGATGAAGGTCTCTGTCTCTGAGCTCCTTCTCCAGTTTCTCCAAAGAACGGACCGCAAGGTCGTTGTCTTCCGCCAATGCGTCGATGAAACTGTAACCGCCGTCCGCACCGAACCAAAGCGTATCTCCGGTAAACAGGTATCTGTCGTCGATCAGGTAGACCATATGTCCCCAGGTATGTCCCGGGACCAGAAGCGCTTCGATCTTTATATCTCCGATATAGAACACTTCTTTGTCTTTCAGTAAGGTCCGGGGATTGCTGATATGAAGCAGGGACAGTTTCATCTTGCGGAACATCACTTTCCTTCTGACTTCTCCGGTCAGATATCTGTTTTCCTCTTCTCCGAGATAGATCTGTGCGTGTCTGAAGAGTCCGTCGCTGTCATCTTCGATCGCTCCGACGTGGTCGGTATCCTGATGGGTGATCAGAATATGCTCGATCTTCTGCGGATCCAGATCCAGCCAGGACATCTTCTCCTTCAGCCTCTCGTAGTTGTAACCCGCATCGATCATGACCGTCGTACCGTTCTTCGTATAGAAGAAGATATTGGCGATATATTCCCGGACACAGGCGACGTGTTCGTCGATCCAACCCGTGTTCAGCGGTTTAAAGGTCTCCTTCCCCCGATAGAGGAGAGACATGAACTTCTCCTGCATATGTGAATCGAATCTGGACATCTTCTATTTCCTTCCTTTCAGGAGGGTCGAACCTTTCAGAAACAGGAGAGCTGCTTCCTTTTCGCTCATAAACATCCCCTTCGTCGTATCGATCAGTTCCACTTCCTCGTATCCTTCTTTCTTCAGTTCCTCGACGAACCGGTCCATATCCCCGTAACGCCTTCTCGACATGAGATCGTGGATCGCGAATGTCCCGCCTTTCTTCAGAACGCGAAGCGTCTCTTTCAACAGTTTCTGTTTATCCTTCAGAGCGATATTGTGATAGACGTAATTGCTGACGACCGCATCGAAGGTCTCGTCCGGGAAGTCCAGATGATTGGCGTCTCCTCTTTCGAAAGAGACATTGTCCAGGCCTTCTGCCTTCGCATTCTCCTCACAGACCTTCTGATTGTATTCCGCATATTCCGGTCCCCAGGCATCGATCCCCAGCATCCCACCCTGCGGATTGCGTCTCGCACAGGCGTTGGTCAGTGCACCGCTACCGCAACCCACATCCAGGCCGATCCCTCCTTCCGGAAGGCGGATATATTCCGCCGTTCCTTCCGTGATCTGTTTTGAAAGTTTTCTTTTTCCTTCATAGGAAAACTGACCGTACGCATATCGACACCACAGTCCCCAGAGACAGACTCCGATCGCCGTGAGGATCAATATCATACATATAACGTTGTGATGGAATACAGTCCCACACAGGACTCCCGCAAGAAACAGGACCCCTCCCAACAGAAAGAATCCGTAAGTCATCCCTTTCGGGATCCAGTTCTTATAATCAGGTCTCATATCTTTTTCCTCCTGCACGCAAAACAGACGATACTTTTCACATTGGACACATCGACTTCTTCATACATTCCCTTAAGCCTCTCCTTCAGGGATCCGACTGTCTCGAAAGGAGGCGTGAAGAAGCCCAGCTTCATATAGACATTCTTTATGATCCGATCCGTATGTCTGTTTTCCCCTTTCACATAGAAACATCCGGTGAAGATCCCGTTCTTCTTTAAAACACGGAAGATCTCATCATAGGCAGCCTCCTTATCGGGAAAGGCATGGAAACCGTTCAGTGAGATCACCGCATCGAAGCTTTCGTCTTCAAAAGGCAGAGAACCGACATCTCCTTGCATAAAAGAAATGTTTTTAATACCCTGTTCCTGCGCTCTCTGTTCCGCCTTCTTCATCATCTGTTCGGAATAGTCCAGACAGGTGATCTTTGCGTCCGGGAGGGTCTTGAAGAAAGGAATGGAAAGTACGCCCGTCCCGACGGGAACTTCCAGAAGGTCTCCCGAAAAATCCTTCGGGATCGCTTCCAGGCCTCTCGCCTGATACTCCAGAAGGTCTTCTCCATTCATACACCAGACGATCCGGTCGATCGCCTTTCCGATCAGCCCGGATCCGGTCATCATCCGGTCATACACGCTGTTTGCCTTGCCGAGGCTTCTGTAGGCTTCTTTGATCTGTTCTTTTCTGTTCATATCTAGTTAGTGTTAGATAACACTAACTATATTGTAATACTGTTTCATTAAAAAAGACGGTCATTTCTGACCGTCTTCAATGTTTTTCTGTTTCAGATAGACCGCTAACACCTGAATGTCGCTTGGATTGATCCCTGAGATCCGGGATGCCTGCCCCAGTGAGGAAGGCCTGACCTTGTCCAGTTTCGCCCTGGCCTCCAGTGCCAGGTTGTCGATGTGGAGGTAATCGAGATCCTCCGAAAGACGGATGTTGTCCATCTTTCGCATCCGATCCGCTTCCTTGCGTGCCTTGGCGATATAACCTTCATATTTCACTTCGATCTCGACCTGTTCGGCGATCTCATTCTGATATTCAACACCGAGGTAGTCCAGGATCCGGTTCAGTTTCACACCCGGTCTGCGTAACAGTTCATAGGCATTGTGAGATCCTTCTTCGTGATAGCCGAGCTCTTCCAGATAATCGTTGATCCCGCTGTCTTTTTCGACTCTCGCCGTCTTCAGATATTCCTTCATCCTGTCGATCTCTTCCATCTTCTTCAGATAGGAAGCGTATCTCTCTTCCGAGATCAGATGATTCTCATATCCGTATCGGATCAGTCTCTGATCCGCATTGTCGTGTCTGAGAAGCAGGCGGTATTCCGCTCGGGATGTCAGGAGACGGTAAGGCTCGTTGGTCCCTTTCGTCACAAGGTCATCGATCATGACGCCGATATAAGATTCATCCCTCTTCAGGATGAGCGGTTCTTTTCCATCCAACTTCCTTCCTGCGTTGATCCCCGCCATGATGCCCAGTCCGGCGGCTTCCTCATAACCGGAAGTTCCCAGGATCTGACCGGAGATATACAGATTCTCAATATCTTTCAGTTCCAGAGATGCCTTGACCTGCAGAGGATCGACCGCATCATACTCGATCGCATAGGCGTACTTGATGATCTCGGCATTCTCCAGTCCGATCAGGGAATGGACCATTTCTTCCTGCACATCACGAGGCATGGAGGTAGAAAAGCCCTGGACATAAGTCGTATTCAGGGATAAGGATTCCGGTTCCAGGAACAGCTGATGTCTCTCCTTGTCCGCAAAACGGACGACCTTGTCTTCGATGGACGGGCAGTATCTCGGACCGACCCCCTTGACGACACCGGAATACATCGAAGAACGGTTCAGGTTCTTTCGGATGATCTCCAGGGTCTTCGGAGTGGTATAGGTCAGATAACACGGTACCTGTTTCTCGACCGGCAGGACGTCTTCTTCCTTCGTCTCTTCCGAGAAGCGCAAGAAATGATCCGCACCCGGTTCATATTTCGTCTTTGAGAAATCGATCGAAGAAGTCAAAACTCTCGGAGGTGTCCCGGTCTTCAGTCGGAACAGTCTCAGTCCGAGGTTTCTCAACGATTCGCTCAGATCCTTCGTCGTGGAATCTCCGTCCGGACCTTCACTTCTTACATCGGCCGAGATCATGACGGTCGAATCCATATAGGTCCCCGTCGTCAGGATACAGGCTTTGGCTTCGATAATCCCGTTCTTACGAAGGCGGACCGCATGAAAACGTCCGTCTTTACAGATGACTTCATCTACGATATCTTCGATCACCGTCAGATGTTCGGTATGCATACACAGATCGGCCATCCTCCGGGAATATTCCAGTTTATCGGACTGGACCCGCAT
>CADCRE010000160.1 GCA_902803785.1 uncultured Erysipelotrichaceae bacterium | reverse complement strand
TGATCGAAGTCTTGGGCGCCCGTATCGTTCCTTCAGATGAAAAACAGAAGAACCTGAGAGAAAGAAATGTGGAAGAAAAGGATATTATCGTAGGTGCAAGACCGGAACATATTTCCCTCAAGAATATCGACGGAGCAATGATCGAAGGATCGGTAGATGTTTCGGAAATGATGGGAAGTTCCGTGCATATTCATCTCAATGCCGGAGGACATGACAGCATCATTATCGTACCGACACTGGAACTGGGCAACCAGGATCTGCATTATGGATCGAAGGTCCGCTTCACGTTCGCTCCTAATGTCGTTCATATGTTCGACAAAGCGACCGGCAAGAATCTGGAATACAAATAAAGGTGTTAACTGAGCAATCAGTGAACATATATTTAAAAGGAGGATTAGAATGAAAAAGCTTTTAGCTCTGTGCCTGGCTGTGCTGATGACACTGTCACTGGCTGCATGTTCAGGCAATTCAGGCGGCGAAGACAAACCGGCTGAAGAGAAAACTGCGGTTACAGTCACTGTATGGAGTCCACAGGAAGACCAGTCTGAAGACAACGGCAAGTGGCTGCAGACGATGTGCGAAAAATTCGCAGCTGCGCATCCGGAATGGGAAATTACATTCAACTACGGCGTTTGCTCCGAAGGTGATGCCAAGACCAATGTAACGACTGACCCGGCTGCTGCTGCGGATGTCTACATGTATGCGAACGACCAGATCCCTGATCTGCTCAAGGCAGGTGCTCTGGCTGAATTAGGCGGTTCCGTTGTTGAAACGATTAAGAAGAACAATTCGGAAACGACTGTCAATACGGTTACATATAATGGTTCCGTTTACGGTGTTCCTTATATGCCTAATACCTGGTTCATGTACTATGACAAGAGCGTCTTTACTGAGGATGACGTCAAATCTCTGGAAGCTATGTTGGAAAAAGGAAAGGTCGCTTTCCCGCTCAGCAACTCCTGGTACATTGCTTCGTTCTATGTAGCGAATGGCTGCACTCTGTTCGGTCCTGACGGCGGCGACGCAGCTTCCGGATTAGATTTCTCCGGTGACAAGGCCGTTGCAGTCACTGACTATCTTGTTGATCTGGTTGCCAACCCGAACTTCGTTGACGGAGATGTCTCCACCGGAACTGATATCAACGCATTCTTCTCCGGCAACTGGGATTACCAGAAAGCTCTTGATGCTTTCGGCGACAATATCGGTGTTTGCGCTGCTCCTGCATACTCACTTGGCCAACTTAAAGCTTTTGCCGGCACCAAGGCTGTAGGCGTTAACCCACAGACTGCTCTTTATGCAGAACATCCGGAAATCGCTGTCGCTCTTGCTGCTTACCTGGGCGGAACAGAAGCCCAGCAGACGCATTTCGACCTGAGAGAACAGCTTCCGACCGACAACAATGTCAACGTCGGTAACAACGCTGTCGCAAAGGCTATCGTCGATACGATGTCGTATGCATCCATCGTTCAGCCGTTACAGGCTGACATGGGAAACTACTGGGGTCCGGCCGAGTCAATGGGCAAGGAACTGGTAGCTGGTACGGTCACTCATGCAAATGCCGCTGAAAAGACAGAGGCCATGAATGCCGCAATGAACTCTTCCGTAGTTCAGTAAACTAATTTTTTGATACTGTGGCCGCAGCTGATTGATTATCCGGCTGCGGCCACCTCTTTAAACATCAGGAGGTTATTTATGGAAAATAATCGTTCAAGTGTTAAAAATGCATTATTGCATGGCGATCTGTACACGAGACTTTCAGCCATCATAATGGGAATCGGCCTTATCGGTCATAAGCAGATAGTGAAAGGTATAATGGTTCTTCTTTGCCAGATCGCCTTCATCTTCTTCATGATCAATACGGGTATTGGTTCTCTTCAAATGATGCCGTCTCTTGGTACCAGAGCACAGGAAAAAGTGTGGAATGAAGCCAAACAGATCTACGAATACACTACTGGCGACAACTCTCAGCAGATCCTTCTTGCAGGAGTCGTCACGTGTTTCGTCATAGCTGCTATCGTTGTTCTGTGGATCATTCAACTCAGGCACTCTTATTCACTTCAGAAGCAATTGAAAGAGAAGGGACATGTTCCGACATTCAAGGAAGATGTGAAGAATCTGTTCAATAAGAACCTTCATATCACCCTGATGACTCTTCCGTGTCTGGGAATCCTGGTATTCAACATTGTACCGCTGGTATACATGATATCGATGGCTTTCACTACCTATTCAAAAGAAGATGAACATCTGATGCTTTTTGACTGGGATGGGTTTCATCAGTTTTCCCGTGTTCTGAATATGAATGGCAATATCGGCCGTCAGTTTTTCCAGGTCCTGAAATGGACCATTATCTGGGCGATATTTGCTACCTTCCTGAACTACATTCTGGGCATGATCCTGGCTATGGTGATCAACCGCAAGGATACAAAAGGAAAGGCTTTCTGGCGTTTCTGTTTCGTTCTCTCGATCGCTGTACCGCAGTTTGTCACACTGATGATCATGAACATCATGCTTCAGCCTTCAGGCGCTATCAACGTCCTGTTACAGAATCTGGGACTGATATCTGCTCCATTGCCGTTCTGGCAGAATGCATTGTGGGCAAAGATAACGGTCATTGTTATCAACATCTGGATCGGTATCCCTTATACGATGCTGCAGATCACCGGAATTTTGCAGAACATTCCTGCGGAATTATATGAAGCAGCAAAAATGGACGGTGCGAATTCGATCACCATCTTCTTTAAGATCACGCTGCCTTATATGCTGTTTGTAACGACGCCATATCTGATCTCCAGTTTTGTAGGTAATATCAATAACTTCGGTGTCATCTACCTGCTTTCAGGTGGCGGACCGACCTACGTTGGAGATACGGCAGGGCAGACCGACCTTCTTGTCACCTGGCTTTATAAGTTGACTGTTGATCAGCAGTACTATAACCTCGGTGCTGTCATCGGCATCATGACATTCGTGATTCTGACGATCGTTACTCTGATCACCTACAGGAATTCCGGATCATATAAGAATGAGGAGGCGTTCATGTAATGAATACAGAAAAAAACAAGTTAAGTCCCCGTCGTAGATTTGTTAATTTCCTTGTACATCTGCTTCTGGCCGTCTTGGCGGTTATTTGGGTATTGCCGATTTTCTGGATTGTTTTGACCAGTTTTCGAGCAGAACCGGGAGCATATACCAACACATTCCTTCCTCAGGGGTATACCTTCAATAACTACATCAAATTGTTTACCGACCGAAACGTTTTGAATTTCCCTAAGATGTTCCTCAATACGCTGATTATTGCGGTATTCTGTTGCATCTTCAGTACATTCTTTGTCCTTTCGGTTTCGTATTCACTGAGCCGGATGCGTTTTGGCTTCCGCAAACCTTATATGAACATTGCCATGATATTGGGACTCTTCCCGGGCTTTATGGCCATGGTTGCCCAGTATTTCATACTTAAGGCTATGGGACTTACAGAAGGTTCGATGATCAGAATCGGTTTGATCATCGTCTACTCTGCATGTACCGGCCTTGGCTTCCAGATCGCGAAGGGATTCTTCGATACCATTCCTCGTTCAATCGATGAAGCCGCAATCATTGACGGAGCTACACAGTGGCAAGTATTCACCAGAATAACGATGCCTCTTTCCAAACCGATCGTCATTTATACCGTCATGACATCATTTATCGCTCCGTGGGTCGATTTCGTATTCGCCAAAGTAATATGCCGCGCAAACGCCGATCAGTTCACGGTTGCGATCGGTCTTTGGAACATGCTGCAGAAGGAATACATCTATCAGTGGTATACCTGTTTCGCTGCCGGTGCGGTAGTCATCTCAATTCCTATCGCCATCCTGTTTATCTACATGCAGAGATTCTATGTTGAAGGAATGTCTGGTGCAGTAAAAGGATAAACATAAAGAAATATATACGAAAAACTATTATTTGAAAAAACTCGGGTATGTTCATACCCGAGTTTTTTTATACTTGTGATCCAAACATTTTTGAAGAGCTAATCGGATCGATCAGTTCTAATACTTTGCCTTATAGGATCCGCATACATTTACTATCATAGTATTCTTATGTGAGAAAATACGTTTCATTGTCGGATCATAATTGCGATGGACGTGACCGTGGAACCAAAAACGCGGTTTGAGTTCGTTAAGAAGAGTTACGAAACACTTAAACCCCCTATGAGCGTAGTCGTCAAGATCTCCATAACCCGAAATCGGAGCATGAGTAACAACAATGTCAACACCACCCGCTTTTAGGATCTTGAACCTGAGCCTGCGTATCCTTCGTTCCATCTGAGCTTCCGTATACTGAAAAAGCCCATTGGAATATGCACAGGAGCCTCCCAGTCCAAGAATACGGATGCCCTGGTAAACAACGAGATCATCATCGATACAGATGCAGCCTTCCGGTGCTTTTTCTTCGTCATGGTTGCCTTTAACGTAGAAAAGCGGTTTATTGGTCATTGTTACGATATATTCGAGGTAAGCGTTGCTTAAATCACCTGCAGATATGAGAAAATCCGATTCATCCAAGATCGATTTAACGTTATTTGAATAGAGAAGGGGATCTTCTTCATCCGCAATACATGTAATGGTGTAGAACCCTTTTCCATACTTTAGACGCGTTTTATTCTCGTTTACGACATGATCCAACTGTTTGTCGGTCATTTTTGTCAGGAAATCATAGCTGTAGAGTTCGAGAAGAGCTACCATGAAGTCCGCGTTCTCAACTGCGATACCTTTGTGAAGCAAGCTCGATCTGAGACGTTCGTATAAGCCGACGATTGTAATTCGGTCTTGCCTTTCCCAGATGCGATCCTTTTCGTAGCCTATATATCTGAGAAGCCTGCCATAGTAACCCGGATGAGAAAACTGTAGAGAATAGAGTTTGGAGACTTTATAGAAGTCCAGGAACTCGTAGTAGAGTTCAACAGACGGAAGATCCATTCTTTTTGGCAAGAGACGGGTAACATTAAGTGGAATGTAGGGTGCACCATAAGATTTGAGGACAGAAACACGCTTATTTCCTTCTTCGATGTAGAAACGCCCCATGTATTCGTAAGCATCCGGAGCTTCACTGATCCCTTGATTAGAAAGATGATGACGACAGACACTGATCCACTTATGTGCGAATTCACTTTTTTCGTTCAGCAGAGGCATAAAATCAGACGAAAAAGAAACGGAGCGGCTTCTTGTCAGGGTACCGATGATTAGATGACTCGGAACGTCGATCAGTCCCAGAGACTCTTTAGAGCAGGTACTTTCATCAACGATACTGTCAAGGATCTTGAGATAGGGATCTCTCTGTCTGACGCGATCATGAAAAACGGTCCTGCGGCCCTTACGTCTGGCGTATAGATACTGTTGGAGAGCTTCTGAATCAATATTCATGGATTTATTCTAACGTACTCTGATAGTGTTTTCTAAAGATCTCGAATTGAAATATGGCTTGCAGGATTATCCGGCAAAATGAACGACAGATCACAACAGATGATCATTGTTTTATTCTTTTTCAACTGCTGGTATGAAACATGTGCAAATGATTCCTCCGGTGATGTACATGTCTGCAGGAGCAAAGATAAAAATCACAATGATATGTACTATTGATGGATCATTTTAGGATCACTGAAGTATAAGGACCAATCTTAAGTTCCTTGTTTTTAAAGCTTGCTTCAGCAAATCCGGCATAGTCCAGGAGTTCCTTGAATTCGCCGGCAGCGATGGAGATCTCCTGATCGGAATTATTGTGGATGATATAAGTGAATTGTCCGTTATATTCGATCTGGAAGCCTCCGAGATTTGTCTGATTGAGATTTAGCTGCAGATATGTGCCTCTGCCGATCTCGGGATATTTTACTCTCATAGTGATCAGTTTTGCATAGTGTTTAAGAAGACTGTTTTTTTCCTGCAACTGATCGGTAACTGTGCCGTTGATTTGATTCTTGGATTCATAAGTCGAGCCTAAAGGATCTTCGATTGTATCCCCATCTCCCCACAGCATGGACAGTCTTCTATTGGCATCCGTGTCTGCTCCGCCTCGGGAACCTTTCATCCCAATCTCTTCGCCATAATAGATGAAAGGTGAACCGGGTGAAAGAAGATAGAGATTTGCTGCCAGATAGGCCTGTCCGTTTGAAACGTTCAGATATCCGGCAGATCTGTCCATATCGTGATTGGAGATGAAAGAGATAGGCATGGCTTCGCTGTTAATGCTTTTTAGCGTGTTCTGGTAGTTAACCACGTATGATGTGAAGCCGTTTATATCGGCAGATTTTGCTGTTGAAGCAATCAGCCCGTCTGGCTGGGACATGGAGAAGTTGAAGCAGTTCATCTGGTGGATATATTGGTTTACTTCTCCTTCGCCACTCCATACCTCACCGACAAGATAGATGTCGCTCTTTATCTGCTTTAGCTGATCTGTATACCAGTTCCAGAAATCGATCGATGAATAGTTATCGCCATAGTATAGATATTTAGCAGCATCGAATCGGAAACCGTCAACTCCTTTTCCAAGATAATACCTGGCAATATCCAAGACCTCCTGCCTGACTCTTTCGTTATCAAAATTGAGTTCCGGCATATCATATGAAAAATTGCATTCATAGGCTTCATCGGTGTAGTTTAGATCACAGAAGGACCGGTTATACGGCCTTTCATCCTTGGATGAATAGACGTAGTAATCGTAGTATTGATTGGAGTGGTCGTTATTCTGGTGAGCGGTCGTAAACTGTTTGAACCATTCGTGCTGGCTCGAGGTATGATTGATGACCAGGTCCAGAATCACCAGAATATTCTTTTCGTGACATCTTTTGATCAATTCGTCAAGATCTTCCTGAGTTCCGAATTGCGGATCGATCGTATAATAATCGATGACGTCGTATTTATGGTAGGAAGGAGAAGAGAAGATCGGAGTGAGCCAGATACCCTGAATGCCAAGAGAATCTGTTGAATTGATGTTTCCATCGTTGAGATACTCAAGACGGTTGATGATGCCTTTTAGATCACCGATACCGTCTTTATTGCTGTCTGAGAAAGACCCGACAAATATCTCATAAAAAACGCGATAGTTGTCGTCAGTAAGATCTTTTTCCTTTTTTGCCGAGCAGGAAACCGTCATCAGAAGGATCATCATTATCACAAGTATTCTTTTAAGCATAAGAACCTCCAATCGGTGTATATAACTCAATAATATCAGTTTTATACGATTATTTAAGTTAAAATAATAATTGAACAAGTGAGGATAATAAAATGAGTATTGAAAGAACAGCGGGCATCCTTCTGCCGATCTCATCTCTGCCGTCTCCTTACGGGATCGGTACACTGGGAAAGGAAGCTTACCGTTTTGTAGATTTTCTGGTCAAGGCAAAACAGACCTACTGGCAGATCCTGCCGATCGGACCGACGAGTTACGGAGATTCCCCGTATCAGTCCTTTTCATCCTTTGCGGGGAACCCTTATTTCATCGATCTAGACGATCTGGTACAGGAAGGATTCCTGGAAAAGAAGGATCTGAAACATCTGAAAGTCGAAGATCCGCGCTATGTGGATTACGCCTATCTTTTCAATACGCGTTTCGATCTGTTATACAAAGCGTATGTAAAGGGGATGGAACTCTGCAGGGATGAATTCGAAACATTCGTAAAAAAGAATCCGTGGCTGGATGACTATTCGCTGTTCATGGCGGTCAAGAAACACTTCCATATGGCTTCCTGGCAGGAATGGCCGGATGAGCAGATCCGGGAAAGAAGGCCGGAAGCTGTTGAACGTTACCGGAAAGAACTGAAAGACGATATCTGTTTCTACCAGTTCATCCAGTTCCTGTTCAGCCGTCAGTATCTCAAACTGAAGAAATATGCGAATGAGAAGGGGATCCGGATCATCGGCGATCTGCCGATCTACGTCGCGCTGGATTCCGCGGAAGTCTGGGCTGACAGCCGTCAGTTCAAACTGGACGA
Organism: uncultured Erysipelotrichaceae bacterium; assembly: GCA_902803785.1. GTDB lineage: Bacteria > Bacillota_I > Bacilli_A > Erysipelotrichales > Erysipelotrichaceae > Colivicinus. The sequence continues at coordinate 328 of CADCRE010000160.1, read as the reverse complement.
GGAGACGAAAGTTCCGAAAGAAGTAGCCGGTGTCCCGCCTGATTATTTCAGCAAGGACGGACAACTCTGGGGAAATCCGCTCTACGACTGGAAATATATGAAAGAGACCGGATACAAATGGTGGATCGACCGTGTGGGAGGATCCGCACGCTATTTCGATGTCATCCGTATCGATCATTTCCGCGGTTTCCATGAATACTGGTGTGTCCCTTACGGAGAAAAGACCGCAAGGAACGGACACTGGGAGAAGGGACCCGGTCTCGATTTCATCCTGACGATCCGCAACTGGTTCAAGGATATTGATTTCATCGCCGAAGATCTCGGTATC
>CADCRE010000159.1 GCA_902803785.1 uncultured Erysipelotrichaceae bacterium | reverse complement strand
TCGGCGTACACGGATTCTTGGTGGCAGCGACGCCTTCCAGAGAACGTACGTCAGCGAATTCCGGGTTGGTGTTGATGATGCCGATGGCTTTTGCGGTATCCATGGATGATCCGCCGCCGATAGCTACGATACAGTCAGCTCCAGCTTCCGCAAATGCCTTGACACCGGACTGAACGTTCTCGATCGTCGGGTTCGGCTGAATGTTGGAATACAGGACATATTCGATCCCTGCCGCATCCAGAAGGTCCGTGACCTTTGCGGTGACACCGAACTTGACCAGATCCGGGTCAGATGCGACGAAGATCTTTTTGAAACCGCGGTTGCGGATCTCATTTACGATCTCTTTGACGGCACCTGCGCCGTGGTATGAAGTTTCATTCAGAATAAAACGATTCGCCATTTTCTTTCCTCCCAATGGTTACAAATATAGTATATTATTTTGTTATTTATTTCACAATTAAATTGCACAGAATTGATATGCACTGAGAAGGAATCAGATGGTCTCTCAAATGAAAAGGAACGTTGTAACGTTCCCTTATATAGTCTGATACGTTAATGTTACGTTCGGATGAAGCAATACCGGTCCGATCAGCCTATCCTGGTGAGTTCGACCACCTTTGACAGCATATTGAGCACTGCGCTCCTGCCTGCCTGGGCATAATCGAGATTGGTACTTACCGGATAACCGTATTCGCCTTTGATCTGTCCGTCCGTATCTCTGTAGATATTGTAAAGCCAGATATGCGAGATACTGGTCGCGACCGATCCCTGATCGGACAGGAACAGGATCAGCTGGTCTGATTTCAGATCCGGATCCGTTACCGTTTCCGGTTTCAATCTGGCATAGTATACGGCAAGATTGGAATGATACTCTGCACGATATCCAAGATATTCATTATAGTCATCGATCAGCTGCTGAAGGTCATTGGTATCGAATACGATCTCGGTATCCAGTGAACTTCCCAATCCGGTCACTTCGATCTGTTTCCCGTTTTTTGCGATCGTATATCCTTCTTCCAGAAGTCTCGCTGTCAGATCGTCGTCAGGCATCAGATCGACATGGACCATGTCTCCGTTGTACAGACCGGTTTCATCGGCCGATCCGTCAACGACCAGACCGAGTTCCATCTTTCCGAGGTTTTGACCGTCTTTACTTACATTCAGGATGGTCCTGTATCCGGAGGAGGAGTCATATGAACTGTCTGTGACCGTAAACACATCTCCGTCTTCGCCGTTGACACTGTAATTTCCGAAATCCAGACTGTGAAAGCGACAGCTGCCGTCTCCGTCCGGTCCATAGAATTCCAGTGAAGAATTGAGATCCTTGCCGTCAGAGAAATCCAGTTCCCGGAGGGGTTTCAGGCCTTCGACGGTATAATGAATGACCGTCGGTATGTCGAGGCCAAGTTCTTTCAGAAGTTCCTGAGGATCGCAGGTACTGAAGTCTTCAGCGGCAACGATGTCGATAACGATATCATCGCCGTTTCTGACCGTCTTGTTTTCTCTTGTACGGGCAGCAAAAACGTCGGACAGGGTCGGAACGAATCCCGCTTCTTTCTTCCGGTCATAAGTCTCTTTCAGATGAGATTCATAGAGTCTATCCAGTTTTCTGTTCAGGTCGAATACCTTTATCTGATCGAAACGGACCACCACACCGGGATAAGCCGTTTCTTCATATTCGGTCGTATAAGCAACCGCAACATAGTCATTTATATCGATATTCTTCGTGATCGAATAAGCATATCCGAAATGTATCATCGCCAGCAGAAGACAGAACAGCGATATGCAGACTGCCAGTTTTACTGAAGTCCTTTTCTTAACTTTTGGTATATTCATAAGTTACATTATAATGAAAAAAGCGTCTTAATAAAGCCTTTCATCAAACGAAAAACCAACATTTTCGGGAAGTTTAGTATAATAAAGAATGTATACTGTTATCAGTAAAAAGGCAGAAGGAATATGAGTGGAACGAAAAAGAAAACGATCATTGCGATCATACTTGCGCTGTCAGTAGTGTTAGGCACGGTTGGATACGAATTTTATAAAAACGAGTACTCCAAGCAACAGGCTGAAAAAGAAGCGGAGGCACTCGCTCAACAGGAGGCCGAAGCGTTGGCTGCTGAACAGGAAGCTGCCCGTCAGGCAGAAGAAGAAAGAGAAAAGAAAGGCTACGGTGACAATCCTCTCACAGGTCTTGTCATAGCGGATTCCGCTCTGGGCAAACGTCCGGCAGCGATCATGGTAGAAAACAGCGAAAGTGCCCGCCCGCAGTGGGGAATGGACGATGAAAACTATTCACCGGACATCATCATGGAGGCTGAAGTTGAAAGCGGCATCACCAGAACGCTGTGGATCTTCGCGGATTTCTCAGCCCTTCCGGAAACGGTCGGCCCGGTCAGAAGCGCCCGTCCGCCTTATGTGAGATTTTCGGAACTGTTTGATTCCATTTATATCCACTGGGGACAGAGTGAAACGCTGGGATTCTACATCGGTGCAGATGATGTGATCGTCGAAGACGGTGTCGACAATATCAATGAGCTGGATTTCAAGAGCGATACCGAATTCTTCTATCGTTCTGATGAAAGAGACGTAGGTCTGGAACATACCGGCGTCATAATGGGAAAGAACCTTCCTCAGGTCATTGAAGACTACGGATACAGAACAGATGTGAATAAAAACAGATTCACGACCTTTGATTTCTATGACGACGATACCAGAGTAAGCGATACCGACTGCAACGAGATCATCATCGATGTCTCTTCCCGCAGCTGGACCAAACACTGGACATATTCTCAGGAAGACGGTCTGTATCATACCGATGATTTTAAAAACGATCTGACGAGAAAGAACATCATCGTCATGTATGATGAGACGGAATACATCACCAAACCGAGAGCGAGCTTCTCTTACTGCAACTACGCTTTGGACGGAGGAGAAGGCAAATACGCCACTCAGGGCAGTGTCATAGATATCGTCTGGAATGTCGAGAACGGAAAACTGGTCTTCAGAGATAAAGACGGACAGATCATCAAGCTGAATCACGGCAAGACATATATCGCCTGGATCTCAGCCAATAACGGCGGAAATATAGAGATCAGATAAGGGTATCCTCGGATATCCTTTTTTCATCGGATCATAAGTGCTTTATAATGGAAGCGAAAAGAAAAGGAGAACAGAATATGGCCTGTACAACGATACTGGTAGGAAAGAAAGCGAGTTATGACGGATCGACGATGATCGCCAGGAACGAAGATGCGATGTTCGTTCCGAAGAGGATGACCGTCGTGACTCCGGAGAAACAGCCGAAGATCTATAAGACGAAGATCTCACATCTGAGCATCGAACTTCCGGAGAAACCGATGCGCTATACCGCAAATCCGAACGTGGATCTCAAGGAAGGCGTATGGTACGCCAACGGGATCAATGAAGCGAACGTGGGAATGTCCGCAACGGAAACGATCACCACCAATCCGCGCGTCATGGGAGCGGATCCGTATGTGATCTACCAGCCGAAGAAAGGCAAAAACAAGGAAGTTCCGGGAGGGATCGGCGAAGAGGATTTCGTGGCCATCGTCCTTCCTTATGTGAAGACCGCAAGAGAAGGCGTCTTGCGTCTGGGCAATCTTCTGGAACAGTATGGGACCTATGAACCGAACGG
>CADCRE010000158.1 GCA_902803785.1 uncultured Erysipelotrichaceae bacterium | reverse complement strand
TATCGTAGATCAGTTCTCTTAAAGTCGTACCCATCGGAACTTCGACGAGACCGACGTTGTTGATCCTGCCGCCCAGTGCGAATACTTTCGTACCTTTGGACTTTTCCGTACCGATGGAAGCGAACTTGTCAGCGCCTTCTCTCATGATATACGGAACGCAAGCCAGCGTCTCGACGTTGTTGACACAGGTCGGACAGCCCCAGAGACCCTTGACAGCCGGGAACGGCGGTCTCGGTCTAGGCATACCGCGCTTGCCTTCGATAGAGTTCAGCAGAGCTGTCTCTTCACCGCAGACGAATGCACCTGCACCCAGACGGATATGAACACGGAATGAGAAGTCAGTTCCCAGAATATTGTCACCGAGCAGTCCGCAGTCTTCCATTGCCTTGATCGCAAGCTTCAGTCTGTTGACAGCGATCGGATATTCTGCTCTGACGTAGAAATAACCGTTCTGTGCGCCGATTGCATAACCGCCGATCATCATACCTTCGATGACAGCGAACGGATTTCCTTCGAGGATGGAACGATCCATGAATGCACCCGGGTCGCCCTCATCACCGTTACATACGAGGTATTTCGGACCTTCAACATCCGGAACGAAAGACCATTTTCTGCCGGTCGGGAATCCCGCACCGCCACGGCCTCTCAGACCGGAATCCAGGACTTCCTTGATGACGTCCTTGCGGTCCATCTTCAGAGCCTTGGACAGACCGACGAATGCGCCGGCACCAAGAGCTTCATCGATGTTTTCCGGATCGATCGCACCGCAACCGTGCAGAGCGATACGGATCTGTTTCTTGTAGAATTCGATGTCATCCTGTTTTGTGACCTTCTGTTTGGTCCTAGGATCGACATAGAGCAGTCTGTCGACGATCTCGTGATTCACGATATCCTTTTCGATGATCTCTTCGACATCGTCGCTGGAGACCATACGGTAACGGGTGTCTTCCGGATAGATCTTGACGAACGGTCCCTGAGAACAGAAACCGAAACATCCGACCTGGTTGACAGTGACCTTGTCGTCCAGACCCTTTTCCTTTACGAGGGCAGCGATTTTTTCTCTGATCTCAGCGGAATGAGATGAAAGGCATCCCGTACCGCCGCAGAGAACGACATGGCGCTTCCCGTCGTTTCCGGCAAATTTGTCATCCAGGCACTTCGTACATACGTCATGTCTGGCCTGCAGATCTTCAAATGATCTGATCATCTCGCTCATTAAGCAGCTCCTCCGTTTCTGTACTGTTCGATCAAAGGCGCGACCTTGTCTACAGACATCTTCGGATAGACTGTTCCGTTGATCTGTACAGCCGGAGCGATACCGCATGCACCGATGCAACGAAGCGCATCCAATGTGAACAAACCGTCCTCACTCGTCTCACCCGGCTTGATACCGAGGATCTCGGAGAACTTGTCGATCACCTGCTGAGCGCCCTTTACGTAGCAGGCTGTACCAAGACAGCAGCCAACCACATTCTTTCCTTTCGGTTTCAAAGAGAAGAATGAGTAGAATGTTACGACGCCGTAGATCTCAGCCACAGAGATACCGGTCTTTTCGGAGACCAGTTCCTGCACTTCCAGAGGAATATAGCCATATTCCTTCTGAATGTCACTCAAAATCATCATAAGCGGAGGTTCTTCGTCTTTATAACGTTCACAGATCTCGGTGATCTGCTTCACAGCCGCTTCCTGTAAATGAGCCATTACACTTTTTCCTCCATTCATTCCGTACGAAAATATATGAAATATAATTTCTGTAACATAGAAATTATAGCATGAGCCTATTACTGTTAGTAAAGACTAACCGTGCCCCGTAAAGTCCTTTTAAATGAAATCATTTTCACATTCGGAAAACAGTGAAATTAGTATATAATCATAAAGTATGAAAAAGATCGGATTTGACAATAGCAAGTATATCGAAATGCAGTCGCAGAATATCGCCAAACGCGTCTCTGAATTCAACAAGCTCTATCTGGAATTCGGCGGAAAACTGTTCGATGACAACCACGCTTCCAGGGTCCTGCCGGGCTTTGAACCGGATTCCAAGATCAAGATGCTTCTGAATCTGAAGGAGAAGGTCGAGATGGTCCTGGTCATCAACGCCAACGACATCGAAAAGAACAAGATGCGTTCGGATCTGGGCATCACCTATTCCCAGGATCTGCTTCGTCTGATCGACTCTTTCGTCGCCGTCGACCTGCAGATCGGCGGTGTCGTCATCACGCACTTCAACAAGCAGAGCGAAGCGATCAAACTGAGGAAGAATCTGGAAAAGACGAAGATCAAGGTAGCCTATCACTACGCGATCGAAAACTATCCGAACAATATCGATCTGATCCTGTCCGACAACGGATTCGGAAAGAACGAATATCTCGAAACGACAAAAGAGATCATCGTCGTCACCGCTCCGGGACCGGGTTCCGGAAAGATGGCGACCTGTCTGTCGCAGATGTACCATGACAACAAGCACGGACTCAAATCCGGCTACGCCAAATTCGAAACATTCCCGATCTGGAACCTTCCGCTGAACCATCCGGTCAACCTTGCCTATGAGGCTGCGACTGTCGATCTCAGCGATGTCAATATGATCGACCCGTTCCATCTGGAAGCCTATAACCGTATCGCGATCAACTACAACCGCGATGTCGAGGTCTTCCCGGTCCTCAACGACCTTCTGAAACGGATCATGGGCCATCAGGTCTACAAGTCCCCTACCGATATGGGCGTCAACATGGTCGGCAACTGTATCTGTGACGATGAAGTCTGCCGTCAGGCGGCCAAGGATGAGATCATCCGCAGGTTCTATCAGGTAGCCATCGACGTCAGAAGAGACATCCTCACGGAAGAGGAGCTCAACAAGATGGAGACCATCATGACCAAGGCCGGCGTCTCCAAGGATGACAGACCGGTCGCGGTAAAGGCCAATGAGCTCGCACAGAAGACGAAGGAACCGGCTGTCGCCATCGAATATGAAGGACAGATCATCACCGGCAAGACATCCAAGCTGATGGGTGCTTCCGCAGCCGCCTTGCTGAATGCGGTGAAGATCGCAGCGGGCATCCCGGATATCCATATCCTGTCGAAACGCGTTCTGGAACCGATCCAGGAACTCAAGACGAAGTATCTGAAGGGACACAATCCCCGCTTGCATACCGATGAAGTCCTGATCGCGATCGCAGTCGACTCGGTCACTTCCGATTACTGTTACGAAGCCCTCCAGGCACTGGAAAAACTCAAAGGCTGCGAGGTCCATTCCTCCGTCCTGCTGTCGGAAGTCGATGTCAATGTATTTAAAAAGTTAGGCATGCACCTAACTCAGGATCCGGTCTATCAGACCAAGAAGCTCTATCACGCAAAGTGATCACAGATACTCTGTAACGGACAGTCCGCACATTCCGGGCGGGCGGCCTTGCAACGGTAGCGTCCAAAGAAGATAAACTGATGATGCAGTTTCCCCCACTTCTCTTCGGGGAAATAATCCATCAGTTTTTTTTCGATCTCCGTGACATCGTCATCGGGATCGGCGATCTTCAGACGTTTTGCGACCCGTGAGACATGTGTATCGACCGCAAAGGCCGGCACATCGAAACAGTTGTTCAGGATGACATTGGCCGTCTTTCTTCCCACGCCCGGCAAGGATTCCAGATCTTCCCGATCCGAAGGGACTTCCCCGTCGAATCTCAGACAGAGGATATCGGCGAGCCGGATGATATTGACTGCCTTGCTGTGATAGAGACCGATCGGACGGATGATCTCTTCGACATCTTCCAGTCTTGCCTTGGAAAGACTTTTCGCATCGGGATAGCGGTCGAAGAGCTCCGGCGTCACCGAATTGACCCGTTTGTCGGTCGTCTGGGCGGAAAGGACCACGGCGATCAGAAGCTGGAAATGGTTCCGATGGTCCAGTTCACAATGCGCTTCCGGAAACAGATCATCCAGAGCCTTCATGATCAGCTCATCATTTTTCATTCCTCAGGACCCCTTCGATATAGGCCATCTTCAGTTTCCGATTGGCTTCGGCGATCCGTAATGCCTGTAAGAAACTGTCCTGTCCGTATGTCTCGATCAGATCGTTCATCTTCTGCATCTCGGTCGGAGAGAGCGGCTTTCCGAAGACATCGGATACCAGTTCATAGATATCGTGATTGACGCTGATCTCGTACTTCTCGGGATCGAATTCGAAGATCCCTTCGATATCGAAGACGAGTCCGCGGGAGTTCGTGGACAGTTTCAGATAGTGCCGGTTCACCAGACCTGCGATCAGACGATCGATGTCTTTCGTATTCTTGTGAAGCTTTTCCGTCAGATATTCATAGGTGATCGTCTTCTTGCTCTGTCGGCACAGTTCCACCAGAAGAAGCAGGACGGTCTCGTCCGCATTCAGATTCAGCTTGTCGAAATTTTCCAGGATCCAGTTCTTTCGGTCGAAATAGGATTCCTTGTACCACTTTTTCATTCAGGACCTCTTTATCAGTTCTACACAGAGACTTGCCGCGTTGTTGCAGGCGATCTCCAGATTGAAATCGAAGTTCTTGTAGTCACCGTTGACCAACGTCTCATCCGTGATCGAACGGATGATCGAACATTCGACACCCAAAGCGTAACAGGTATTGGCGATGGCACAGCCTTCCATCTCACCGCACAGTGCTTCCGGGAAAAAACGGCGGATGATCTCGACCTGAGACGGTTCATAGATGAACTCATCAGCAGATACGATCGGTCCGCATTTCACGTCAGGGAATTCTTCTCTGACGATCTGTGCGATCCTGGCGCTGCAGTCAAAGGAAGTATTCGGCGCATTCATTCCCCTGTCCCAGTCCGGGACATCGAAGCGCCAGTAGGCCGTACGGTCGGCGACTACGGTATCTCCGACGTGGATATCCTCATTCAGAGATCCGGCACATCCTACATTGAGGACCAGTTCCGGATGGAAACGGTCGACCGCGATCAGAGTCCCGATCGTCGCATAGGTATCTCCGACACCGCTGAGGACCAGTACGACGTCTTTGCCATGGATCTTTCCGACGTGGTAGTCGAAGCGGACCTCTTCCCCATGATAGAAGAGCTTTCTGCCCTCTTCTGTCCTTGGATCTTCCAGATATTTGAGGAACGCATCGCGTTCTTCTTTCATTGCGCATATGATCAGGATCATTTTCTGTACCCCACTGTCAGTATCTTCTCATCTTCCACAAAATCTTCGATCATTTTAACTTCAAACCATTCCGACATGATCTCTTTGACCGTTTCAGGATCGAAGACGTTCTGCATGTGATGTTCCTGGATCATGCCGTCCGGCGTATAGAAGGTAAAGTGTTCGTAGATGGCCTGTTCCTCTTCATCGGACTGGATGGTCCACTGGTAAGGGATGTCTTTCACGTAGCCTTCTTCGATGTACTGTTCCGCGAATTCCGCGATCCTCGCCTTATGATGCATATCGAAGATCAGTCTGCCGCCATTATTGAGATGATTATAGGCACACTGGAAGAACCCCTTCAGCTCCTCTTCGTACAGGTAATTGATCGAATCGCAGATGCACAGGATCAGATCGTATTTCTTTCCCAGAGAATATTCCGCCATGTTCAGGATCAGATATTCTCCGTCGAAGTTGACACGGGAGACTTCTTTCATCTGTTCCGAGATATCGGAAGCGGTCACATCATATCCCTTTTTCTTGAGGATGCCGGCCATGACACCTGACCCGGATGCGAGTTCCAGTACGGTGTGGAATTCTTCTTCTTCGATATATCTGAGCCACAGGGAAAGAGCTTCTTCATCCTGAAGGAGCTCATCGTAATAATGACTCAGCATCTCATAGTTGCTTACATTCTGACTGTTGGCAGATCTTTCCATAATCCTTCCAGATTGTAGAGTTCCCTTTCTCCGTCATAGAAGACATGACATACGACCGTTCCCAGATCGATCAGAAGCCACTTGGTCGTCGCTTCCGCATAGACATGACGCACTTCATATCCTTTTTCCAGAGCCTTGTCTTCGACGTTCTCGATGATGGATCTGGCCATACGATAGTTCCTGGCGTCGGCGATGATGAAGTAGTCTACGAAGGGAGACTGTTTCGTAAAGTCGATGACTTTCAGGTCGATGGCCTGTTTCTCATCCATGGCGTCATATGCGGTCTTCAACAAATCGTTCATTCTTTACTTCTCTAATGTACCTTTCTACACTCAGATTGAGTTTTCTGTATGCCTGAAAGAGATCCTTCCTTGCGATCTCCAGGATATCGTCATCGATCTTGCGGGAAGGTTCCCTTTTATCCGCGATATACAGGATCAGAGACAGTTTGTCCCTGCTGTTGCAGATCGTGTGATTGTAGATCGCATTCAGGATGTCACTGTCATGGAAATTGCAGTTTTCTCTCAGATAGTATTTCGCTGCCCAGCTGTGGTAGGCACCCGTAACACTTTCCAGTTTTTCCGGTTCGTAGTATTCCAGGATCTGCCGGCAGCGGGAGATCTCATCTTCTCCCGGGAACTTGCACACATCGTGCAAGAGCCCCGCAAGATAGGCCTTTTCCGGATCCACCTTATGGTAGGAAGCCAGTTCCCTGCACAGATCCGCGACATTCAGGGAATGCTGATAGCGGGACGGCTTCAGGTTCTTCTTCACCATGATCTGAAGCAGTCTTGGATCGTTCAGGATCCTTTTGCGTTCAGAGGAAGGATAGCTCATGAAGTCTTCGAAACAGAGATCTTCATTGTTCATGGCAGAGTGATGATCCGGTTGCGCGATGGCTTGTATAAGACCAGGGTCTTACCGATCTTCTGTACCAGGTCTGCCCCGGTATTGGCGCACAGTTCGACCATGATCTCGTTCATTTCCGTCTCACAGGTCTTCAGAACGGAGATCTTGACCAGTTCCCTGGCTTTCAGAGCTTCTTTGACGGAAGTATATAAATGATCGTTCAGACCGTCCTTTCCGATCTGAAAGATCGCCTTTTCATTGACTGCCAGTGCGCGCAGATAGCGTTTCTGTTTTCCTGTAAGCATCAGAACTTCACCTCACTTTGAAATAATTTCACATTGGCCAGGGAATAGACCGCCACATGGCAGCTTCCCTTGATCCGGAACATGCCCAGACCCTTCAATACGAACCCTTCTTCCTTCTCGACCGAGAATTCAGACAGAGCCAGCGGTTTCACCCGAAGGATGAATTCGCAGTAGTGTTTCTGGTAGTAATCGTCCGCATTCTCGAATCTGGTCCGATGGATCTTGTTGCGATTGCTGATATGGAACGTGATCGAACAGTTCTCTTTCGGTATGATGTCCACTCTCAGAAGGCCGTCATAGAAATAGGACTGCGGATCCTTGACCTGAAAGACCTGAGGCTTGATCTGCGAATCGATCTTGGAGAGCTTGTATTTCTCGGTATTGAGATAGGTCGCGTAATTGTTCACATCGACGAGTCCCGGCGTATCGATGAAGGTATAGTCGCGGTAATCGATCACGACTTCTTCCAGGGTCGTGCCCGGATAGATCGATGTCGTCAGGGAATCCGAATGGATCAGCTTGTTGATCAGAGTGGACTTCCCGGCATTCGCTCTGCCCGCAAAGACGGCGCTCTTGCATCCCAGTTCATCCAGGATCGCAAAGAACTGTTCGTTGAAACTGTGTTCGAAGCGGTTGGTCATGATGGCCGCCTTGATATTCGGATATTTGCGGTTCAGTTCGAACAGGAGACGGGACAGCGTCTTTTCCAGACGGTGTTCGCTGATATTCTCCGGCAGGATATCCGTCTTGTTTATGACTAAGACGGTCTGATAGTCCTGGAAGATCGGAAGCAGGTCATCTTCCTTCAGACAGAAGACATCCATGACATCGATGATCAGCACAAAGACGGACGTCTTATATCGGGAATACATCTTCAGGATGTTTTCATTGGTCACGTAATTGCTTTTGAGGTTGGTCGTATCCCCATAGTGAGACAGACGAAAACATCTCTGACAGTAGTCCTGTTCCATATTGACCACATAGCCCAGGGCCAGTTTATCTTTTGTCTGCAGCGGAATGCCGCATCCTTTACACTTTTTCATGCAGTATATGCCTCCAGATCAGTTTTTCGATCCCTCTGTTGATCGAAGTCAGGAAAGAGTCCTTTTCCTGCAGCTGTTTACAATAGATCCCGTAACATCCGGAAAGGTTCGCTCCCAGGATATCGGTCAGAAGCTGATCGCCCATGACGGCGACATGGGACGGATCGACACCGATCTTCTGAGCGATCTTTCTGTAGGAGAACGGCAGAGGTTTCATGGCCAGACAGACGTATTCCACGTCGAGGCCTCGGAGGAACATTTTGACTCTCTTTTCGTTGTTGTTGGAAAAGATGATGACTCTGAGACCGTTTTCCTGCAGTCTGCGGATGAACTGTTCCGCTTTCTCATCGCAGGAACCCGTATTCGGGATGGCGATCGTATTGTCGATATCCAGCAAGACGGCTGAAAACCCACGGTCTTTCAGACCCTGGATATCCAGATCGTTATAGTTCTTGAGGATCTCACACGGTCGAAACAATGCCATTTCAATCAAACAGAGAGGTCTGTTCCTCTTCTTCCGTGCTCTGATAGTAAGAGGACGGGATATCGATGATCTTCACATCGGCGATATCGGTCATGTCCTTGCAGACAAAACTGTAATGTTCACTCAGTTTCAGCGGGGTCGAGAAAGACTGTTCCACATCCATGAACGGGATGTCGGATACCGGCAGTTCGATCAGTTTCTCCTGATCGGAGATATAGAGGGAATTGTAGCTGGATACCATCGTCGCCCTGTTCAGGACATGCGGATTGGATTTGATCTGTTTGAACAGACGGTAACCTTTTGAATTTCTCGAAGTGAATGACAGATTGTCGGTATGGATCCGTTTGAATCCTCCCTTATTGGAACTCAGAAGCAGTTCGCTGTTGTCGTGATGGTCACAGACGACGGCGACCAGTTCCCCTTCCTTGACGTTCATGCCGATGACGCCCTGAGCCTTCGGAGCCAGATCCGAAAGGATATCGAGGGAGTATTTATTGCAGAAGCCTTCTGCGGATACCAGGGTCAGGTCGTCGTTCTCATAGGCGACAGCGACCGATACCAGTTCATCGCTGGCCTTGAGTTTCATGCACGGAACGGCCTTGGAGGTCCTTTCGAGCACCATGCGCGGGATCGAAGTCTTCTTGATCATACCGTTCTTCGTGGCTGTGACGACGAAAGCATAGGTCTCGAAGTTCTTGATGACGATCGCTCCGACGATCTTCTCCATGCCTTCCATCTTGACGTAATGGGAGACGTGCTTGCCGATATCCTTGAATTTGCATTCATCGATCCGATAGACCGGCACATAGGCACAGTTTCCCTTGTTGGTAAACAGAAGCAGAGTATCTAAAGTATCACAGGAACGCACACCGATCAGGACATCGTTCTCCTTGGTCGACGGGATCTGATTCTCGTTCGCATTGAAGGCTCTCTCGGAGAATCTCTTGAGATATCCGTCACGGGAGACGGAGATGTAACAGGATTCATTCGGGATCATGGCCATCTTGTCGACCACGACTTCCTGGACTTCCTCTTCGATCTTCGTCTTGCGCGGATAGACGTGATCCGCATTGATCTTCTTCAGTTCACTGCATAACAGTTGATCCAGTACTTCACGGGAACGGATGATCGCATTCAGTTCGCTGATCTCCGTATTCAGGGTCTTGCCTTCCTCTCTGAGCGTCGTGATATCCGTCGAAGTCAGACGGTAGAGACGCAAGGAGACGATGGCTTCCGCCTGTTCCTCGGAGAACAGGAAGGCTTCCTTCAGTTTCTCCTTGGCTTCCTTCTTGTCTTTCGAGATACGGATCAAGGCGATGACGTCATCCAATATGGAAACGGCCTTGATGAGCCCTTCGACGATATGTAAGCGGGCCGCCTTCTTGTCGCGCAGATAGGTCGAACGGTTGAGGACGGTCAGTCTTCTGTGAGCGATGAACGCATCCAGAGCGGCAGACAGAGACATCAGGACCGGTTTGTGATCGACGATGGCGACGCAGTTGTAGGAATAGTTGATCTGCAGGTCGGTATTCTTGTACAGATAGTTCAGGATCTGTTCGGTATTGGAATCTTTCTTGCAGTCGATGACGATGCGAAGTCCGTTCCTTCCGGATTCATCGCGGACATCGGTGATCCCTTCGATCTGTTTGGAGAGATAGATATCGGAGATCTTCTTGACCAGCTGCGATTTGATGACTTCGTAAGGGATCTCGGTGATGATGATCTGGGATCCGGTCTTTCCTTCCTGGATCTCGCAGCGGCTGCGAACGACCACCT
>CADCRE010000157.1 GCA_902803785.1 uncultured Erysipelotrichaceae bacterium | reverse complement strand
CCGGGAAAAGATATCTATGTCTTCTGAAACAGTGCTTTATCGCCTGTCCACAATAAAAATAATACTTTTACCATACAAAAAACCCGACAGGCTGCCAGGTCAAGAAAAAAGCACAGTTTTTTCTGTGCTTCCTCTTATCTGCAGTAATGGATCCGCTCTTCTTCGAAACGGTCCTGCTGGGTCTTTGTCTCCGCAGGATATCCCAACGGGAAGATCGCAAAGGCTCTGAGATGATCCGGAATGTTCAGGACCTCTTCGACCCTTTTCATCCTCTCTTCATTCGGTGCGATCCCCAGCCATACACCGCCGAGTCGCTGATCGTTCGTCTCCAGCCAGAGGTTCTCCATGGCGATCGAAAGATCGATCTGCGCATATTCCGGAACTTTACATTCTTTCCGATAGGCTGATACGATAGCGACCGGCGCATCTTTTGTCATGTATGCGTACGGAGAGACTTCCGACAGTTTCTTTAACAGTTCCCTGTTTGTGACGACGTAGAATTCCCAGGGCTGCTGGTTGGTGGCGGACGGCGCCTGCATCGCCGCCTTCAGGATCGCAAGGATCTTCTCTTCTTCGACCGGACGGTCTTCATATTTACGGATACTGACTCTTTCATAGAGATTGGACATCATTCATCCTCCCTGATGATATACGCATCGACGATCTTTCCTACATACATCGTATGGAAGTCACCAAGGTCTTCATCATCGGTATAGAAACGACGGATGACTTCTTCCGGGATCTCCTCAAGGACCTGATCCTGCTGATACAGGACTTCGCATTCCAGTGTCAGAGGATACTCCCGGATCCCCGGCGTATGAATGACTTCCGGTTCTTCCAGAGTCACGTAATCAGCCTTATTGATATCTTTTCCCGAAAGAGTTCCGAAGGCCTTGACGACCTCCGGAGACAGTTTTCCTTCCAGAGGGACAGAGATCGTGAATTCCTTTGTCTTGTCCAGCTGCAGCTTCGTATAGCGGGACTGCCGAACATAGACGACGAAGGTCTCCGTGTTCCAAAGGACTCCCAGATGTCCCCAGCCGATCACCATACTGTTGAACTTCTCTCCGTTGGTGTTCAACAGGATCCCCGATCTAAGTGCTTTCGTGATCGTATCCGCATAATCGAACGGTCTCACTTTGACTTTCATATATTCGATCCTCCTGTTTTTTTTCACCTTCATTTTAATCAAAAGCACGGGAAATTTCATTTGTTTTGCCTATGTAAAGCTATAATGAAATTATGAACAGTTACGATACATATTATCCAAGGCCCCTTCTGAAAAGAGATTCTTTCTTTTCGCTCAACGGGACCTGGACCCTGAATGGAAAAGATATCGAGATCCCGTTTCCTCCGGAGTCTGAACTGTCCGGATACAAGGGCGATCTCGGAACGCTTCACTACGAAAAGACATTCACTCTGCCGGAATCTTTCTACGGCAAAGATGACAAGGTGATCCTGCATTTCGGTGCTGTCGATCAGGTCTGCGATGTCTCTCTGAACGGGACACATCTGATCAGACATGAAGGAGGCTATCTTCCTTTCTCCGTTGAGATCACCGATCATCTGAAGGAAGAGAATCAGCTCGTCGTAGAAGCGACCGATACTCTGGATTATTTCTATCCGTACGGGAAACAGTCGAAGGATCCGAAAGGCATGTGGTATACACCGGTCTCCGGGATCTGGCAGTCCGTCTGGATCGAGGCCTACGACCGGAAAGGGATCGACGGGATTCAGATCGAAACGGATATGGATTCCGTTCACTTCCATCTGGATTCGGACAATACCATCTTTAAGGTCTCCTTCCCGGGCCATATGCAGACGTTCCATTTGAACGATTTTACGATCAAGATCGAAGAACCGCATCTGTGGAGCCCGGAAGATCCTTATCTGTATCCGGTCAAGATCTTCAATGAACGCGATGAAGTCGAGACTTATTTCGCTTTGCGCAAGGTGGAAGTAAAAGAAATTAACGGCCTTAAGAGGATCTTCCTCAATGAGAAGCCTCTTCTTCTCAACGGCCTTCTGGACCAGGGATATTTCGAGACCGGTATCTTCACTCCGAAAGATCCGAAGGACTATGAGACGGATATCCTCAATATCAGGGAACTCGGTTTCAATCTCCTGCGCAAGCACATCAAAGTGGAACCGGAAGCCTTCTATCACTATTGCGATCTCCACGGGACCCTGGTGATGCAGGACATGGTGAACAGCGGCGAATACCGTTTCTTCACGGATACCGTCCTTCCGACTGTCGGTCTTCTGAAACTGAAGCGTCCGATCAGGGATCAGAAACGCTACGATTTCTTCCTCAGACACTGCATCGAAACAATCGAACATCTCAAGTCCCATCCGTGCATCATGGGCTATACGATCTATAACGAAGGCTGGGGACAGCAGGATGCTTCGGGGACCTATCGGATCCTGAAAACGCTGGATCCGACCCGTCTCTTCGACTCCGCCTCGGGATGGTTCGTCGACTCGGAAAGTGACTTTGATTCCTATCACATCTATTTCCGAAACAAGGTCCTCCCGAAAGGAAAGAACGTCCTGTCCTTATCGGAATGCGGCGGATTCATAAGAGATATCGCCGAACACAGGTCGGAAAAAGGAAGCTGCTGGGGTTATGGCTCCGCTGATTCGGAAGAAGCACTGACCGACAAGATCATCGAGATGCACGAAAAGATGGTGATCCCATCCATCCGACACGGTCTGTCCATGGTGGTCATGACCCAGATCAGCGATATCGAAGGTGAGATCAACGGTCTCTACACCTATGACCGAAGTGTCTGCAAGGTCAATAAAAAGAAATTAAAAGAAGCCAATCAGAGGCTTCAGGAAGTATATGAGGATGAAACAAAAGACATCGGATGATCCGATGTCTTTTCATTCTACTTTACATGCGCTCTCACAGTCTTCTTTCAACAGTTCGAGATCGATATGGGATGTGAACCATTCCGTAAGACCTTCCAGAGTCTTGTAGTAAGGAAGATCTTCATCACTTCCCGGATCGAGATAGGCTTTCACTTCTCCGTTCTCATAGATCATGACAGACGGCGTATAGGACAGCCGTTCAGAGACGGAATTCACATCTTCATAGACGTTTCGCAGATTGACCGCATACATCTGTATCCCATTTGTCTTCACGAACTCGTCGATGATCGGATAGAAGGATGCACAGGAGGAACAGGTCGGCAGATAGACATAGAGCGCGAAGGTCTTTTTCTCCGCTTCCAGTTCCTGAAGCTGCTGCGTATTCTCGATCTGCAGGAAATCGTCTTCGTTGTTTACGGGATCGGGTTCCGGTTCGGATCCGGATTCACGGATCTTCTTCAGAGAGGCGAAGTCGATATAGTGATAAGGGACCGTGGAGAAATCGTAGTGGATCTCACCGTCTTCTTCATAGAAGGTCTCGATCTTATGATCTCCCTTGTAGTACCAGTAACCGCCGATATTGTAGATACGATCGGGATCATATCCCAGTCCGACCAGAAGCTGCTTGGTCATGCCCGCATAGCCTCCGCCTCCGCACATCAGGAAGATATTCTTATCCCTTGGGAACAGAGATTCGATGATATGCATCGATTCCTCATAGTTGGCCACATATTCTCCGTCTTCCGTATGGGTGAACAGAGTCACACCGGAATAGGTATTTCCCACCGCTTCCGGAAGTCCTTCCACATTGCACAGATACGGATACGGGACGACTTCAAAACCTTCGATCAGACCGCTCAGATAGGAATCGCCTCCGATCGCTTCGTAATCAGCTTCATCCTTCAGCATCCGCATATCCCGATAGACCGTATCGGAACGGTTCAGATACTGATCGATCGTCTCTTCATTGATATTCCTGTCGATCCCAAGTTCTCCTCTCATCCCGGATTCCGTTTTCGGTAACGGAAGAGGTTTCTCTCTGTTGCAGGAACAAAGCAGAAGCAGGATCATCAACAGACTTAATATACGTTTCATACCTCTATTTTATACCAGAACGCATAAGAAAGGTCCGTTTTGATCCGGACCTCATGTTTATTTGATCGTACCGACAACAGTGTCCCGTTTCACATCCCCTTCTCTGACCAGTTCGACTGTCTTGCCGTTGGCATTGGTGATGATCAGCATCGTAGACATATCATATGTTGCGCTGAGCTTGTCGAAATCGACGGAAACGATCGGATCGCCTGCCTTTACAACATCACCCTGTTTCTTGTCCAGGATCTTGAATCCGGCTCCCTTGGAGTTGACGGTATCCACACCGATGTGTACCAGGATCTCAACGCCGTCTTCACTAGCGATACCGAACGCATGTCCGGTCGGAAACAGAACGCCGAGCGTGCCGTTGATCGGCGCAAAGATGTTGACACCGTTTCCGGTAAACTTGAAGGCGATACTGTCACCCATCATCTTTTCCGCAAACATCGCATCACTGACCGACTCGATCGGGATCAGTTTTCCTTCGCCCAGAGAACTGATCTGATCGTTGGCAAGATTCAACGGTTCATACTTTACTTTCTTCTTTAAAAAATCAAACATTGTCCTTACTCCTTCTTCTCAATTCTTCTAACAGTTGCGGATCTCTTTTGAACAGTTCGGTCACTTCGTTTCCCTCTTCACTCATCGTGAATACGGCAGCCAGGCCGTTGGGGATCGGAAGGTCCTCTGCCGGTCCGTCCATGATCAGATCCAGATAATACTTCTGATCATATCCGAACAGATATTTCAGCATATGGAAGAATATCGCACCATGGGAGACGATCAGCACAGTGTCTCCGTCTTTAGATTCATTATATATCCTTCCGTATGTTTTTCGTATTCTTTCTTTGACCATCGCCGGGTCTTCCCCTTCGACATCGCTCCAGTCATAGGTATGGAAACGGCGCTCGTCGATATCCTCCTGATGATTTCTGATCGTTGCGCCTTCATAGAGTCCGAAGTTGATCTCCTTGAGTCCCTTCTCAAAGAAGATCGGGATATCTCTTTCCCCTTTGATGATCAAAGCAGTATCGACGCAGCGTTCACTGGTCGATGTATAGATGCGGTCGATGGAGATACCCATGAGCGCATCCTTTGCGTCATATGCGTCGCGCAGGCCTTTTTCGCTCAACGGCGAATCGCACCATCCCTGCATTTTTCCGATCCGGTTGAACAGCGTCTCTCCGTGCCGGACATACCAGAACGTGACCTTCTTCATGTGAGATCTTCTCCGTTTGTGGAGATGACCTTCTGATACCAGTAGAAGGAATCCTTGCGGATCCTTGCGCAGTCCTTCGGATCGTCATCAGTCCGATCGATGTAAATAAATCCGTATCTCTTCTTCACTCCGTTGGAGGTAGAGAGAAGATCGACCGCCGACCACGGACAGTACGCAAGCAGCTCAACACCCTTGTCGATGGCACGCTTGCAGGCGGCGATATGACCGCGCAGATAATCGATACGGTAGTCATCATGGACCTGACCGTCTTTTGTCAATACATCATAGGCTCCGAGTCCGTTCTCCGTGATCATCAGTGGCTTGTTGTAGCGGTTATAGAGATCTCTCAGGAGATACTCCATGCCGATCGGGTCGATCGCCCAATCCCAGTCTGTCGTATCCAGTTCAGGATTCTTGCACATCTGATAGAAGCCCGGATGTGTTTCGAAACCATCGATGTCACCCTTTTTACCGGAACGGTTCACACCGGACCAGCGGATCTGCTGCGTTCCGTCATCCGGACACCATTTTGCGCATTCGGAGGCGTAATAGTTGATCGCCAGGAAATCGGAGAGGTTCTCTCTGATCAGCTCCATGTCTCCTTCTTCGATCTTCGGCGCAAGCCCGTGCTCTTCCAGGTAGATCATGGCTGCCTTGTTGTATTCACCCTTGAAGTAGATATCGGTGTAATAGTCATTCCTTAATGCCTGTGCGTTCTGCATCGCCATGACATCTTCCGGTCTGGAGGTCAAAGGATAGATGCAGCTGTAGCCCAATGGAGCACCTGCGATCCCTCCGGGGACCAGTTCGTGGACCAGTTTGACAGCGATCGCCTGCGCCAGATTCATGTAATGATTGATCTGATAACGCAACTGATCGTGTTTCCCATCCAGCAGTTCCTCCGGGATGTAACACTTCTGGATCCAGTACTGAACGATGATGGACTGTTCGTTGATCGTCGTCCAGATCTTCACCTTGTCTTTGAATTCATTGATGATGTAGCGGGCATAATACTCGAAATCCTTCACGATCCTTCGATCGAGCCATCCACCGTATTTCTCCACCAGAGCCCATGGACAGTCGTAATGATAGAGAGTGACGATTGGTTCGATCCCGTTTCGGATCAGTTCATCGATCAGATCCCGATAGTATTGGATGCCTTTTTCGTTGACTTCACCGACTCCGTCCGGGAAGACTCTGGACCAGGCGATCGAAAAGCGGTAGGCAGTAAAGCCCATCTCTTTCATCAGGGCGATGTCTTCCTTGAAATGATGATACTGATCGGATGCGACCTCTGCCGTCGCAAAGCCGAAGGTCTGATAGGAATCTTTGTTTATGATGTCCTGCTGAGAAGCTTTCTTTCCGTCTTCATAGGCAGCTCCCTCGACCTGGTAGGCAGATGTGGAAGCGCCCCAGAGGAAATGATCCGGAAATGATTTGCGCATAGAGCCTCCTTTTAAGGAAAGGAAGCAGAACCTCTCTGCTTCCTTTCATTCTGATTGTTTGTATCGCTGATTAAGCTTTTTTTGCTTCCGCTCTCTTGCCTAAGAGGTAAGTGACAACGAAGCCGATGACCACTGCCAGGACCATGACACCCATCATGCCCCAGAAGTTGCCCCAAGTTCCATTCGGATTGAAGTATGCCGCAAAGGAGATGAATCCCGGGTTAGCGACAACATACTGTGTCAGTCCGAATAAACCAGCTAAGAAACCGCCGACACCGCCACCGACCATCGCACCGATCAGTGGATAACGGTTCGGGAACAGGACGCCGTAGACGCCCGGTTCCGTGATACCGGATAAAGCCGTGATACCGGAAGAGATACCGACACCTCTCTTGTCTGCATCCTTCTGCAGTAAAGCGTAAGCCAGACATGCGCCACCGACAGCGACGTTAGCCGGAGCCATACCCGTGCAGATCAGAGGATCGGAACCCAGTTCAGCAAGTAATAAGAACAGAACGGGATAAGTTGCATTGTTCATACCGAAGAAGACGAGCCATACGGTAGTTGCACCGATGATCGCAACAGCCAGAGCCGGGAATGCGCGGTAGATCGCCAGGACAGCGTTTGCCAGAGCAGTACCTACCCAGTAGCCGATAGGACCAAGAACGAGCAGAGTTACAGGAACGACGATCAGCATGGTCAGAACAGGCAACAGGACAGTTCTGAGAACGACCGGCAGGACCTTCTGCAGGAATCTGTAGACGACGCTCATGAACAGAGTGCCCAGAACGACCGGGAAGATCTGCCCGTTGTAGCCGATCGAAGTAACTGGAATGCCCAAGAATGAAGAATAGGCAATACCTGCATCAGCTGCTTCGACAGTTCCCTGATAAACCAGGATAGCACCTAAGAATGCGCCAAGGTACGGATTTGTTTTCAATCTTGTAGCGCTGGAGAAACCGATGTATACCGGTAAGAACCACAACATCGCTTTCTGAATGGCTGTCAATACAACGACAGTGCCGTTGGTTGCGTCAAGACCCGCAAATGTCTGAAGCAGAGAGATGACCGCACCGGTAAGACCACCGGCGATGAAGACCGGAATGATCGGAGAGAACGTACCGCCGACATAGGACAGGAT
>CADCRE010000156.1 GCA_902803785.1 uncultured Erysipelotrichaceae bacterium | reverse complement strand
GGCCATCGTCGGTCCGTGCGTGTATTCTTCCATCTCGTAGATGATGGTAGGAACTCTGAGCATCTCACCGATCTTCAGCTGTCCTTCATAGCAGGATCCAAAGTCAACACCGTAACCCAGGCAGTAGATGCGGTCGGAATTGACCAGAGAAGCCTTGTTTGCCTCATACCATTTTTCAGATTCATCCACGACTGTCTGGAAATTGTCGACCAGATAGGACAGTTCGCATTCTGCTTTAGCGAACTCTTCATCTGACATCTTTCCGCTTACGTTTGCGGCGTTGATCGCAAACAGATACAGGCTCATCAGAGTGACTGTATAACCCTTTGTTTCAGGCGGAGTCAGTTCCGGTCCGACCAGTTCATGTGTGACGACATCAGCGTATTTTGTGATCTCGCTCTCCAGATTGCCTGTATAGACCAGTGTCAGATAACCTTCTTCGTGAGCTTTCTTGACGGCGTTGATCGTTGAGATCGAAGTTCCTGTCTGGGATACACCAACGATAAGGATCTCTTCCTTCTTCAGTGTTCCTGTCCAGTCGGCCTTTTCGTAGTTCCGGTACATCGTCGGATAATGGACTTCCGCATCGATACCCACGAGCTGTTTAAAATAGTAGCACGCAGATACGCCGGCGTTATAAGATGTTCCCGATCCGAGGAAGATCACTTTACGGATATTTCTTTCCTGGAAGACTTTTCTAAACGGTGCGACAAATTCTTCTCTGTTATCAAAGACGTATTTCAGACGTTCAGGCTGTTCCCTGACATATCCCATTACTGTTGGTTTTTCCATATTATGCCTTTCTAATATCATCGATCACCGATGCATCTTCCGCCTCGTTCGGTACCATCTGCGAGATCAGTTTGACACCCAGATCTGCGAGTTCCAAAAAGGCTTCTTTTTCCTCTTTGTTGACATAGATCGTCTTTCTGATGAAACTCGATCCTTCCTTGTTTCCCAGATTTCCAATCGTTACACTCTTGATCGGATATCCTTTCTTAACGACTTCAAGCACTGTCATCGGATTGTTGAACAGCAGCATGACATTGATGCCTTCGTCGATATTTCTTCCCAGTTTATCAACTGCACTGTCGACATCAAAAACGGACAGTTTCGTCTGCTGAGGGCAGCCCATCTTCAACAGAGCTTTACGCATTTCATCCTTTGCGATCTCGTCGCTGATGATGACGACACGATTCACTTTGTAGTGCGGAAGCCACATCGCAGCAGTCTGTCCATGGATCAGACGGTCGTCGATCCTAACGTTACAAATCATTTGAACCTCCTAAATCAGTCTCTGGCAGGCCAGTCGAGAGAGACCATCGGAAAGTTTCCGGTCGTCATTCCCAGATGTTCTGCCACCTTGCAGGCGATGACCTGAAACGGCAATACATAAGCGATCGCCATCAGTTCTTCGCAGTATCTGTTCTCAAAACAGAGATCCTTCTCTGAGCTTGCTTCTGCCTCATCAGAGACTGAAAAGACATGCTCAGTAATGTGCTCCTTATAAAAACCATTCATTCGGATCATCCTGCGGATCTCAGCTTCGTTCTCCGAGGCGATCGTAAACAGATAGTTATCTTTGTCGTAGGCAAAGATATGTCCGTGAATGAATTCTTCCGCTTCATAGCCGACAGCAGGAATGTGCGTACACTCATATATCTTCAGCTGTCCCTCTAAAGCAGTACCGTAGTTTACACCGAAACCGGTGATGCCGATCTTTTTTGCCTGTTCGATCTCTTCCCTGTTGCGCTCGTACCATTCAAGCGTCTTCTTCAGGAAAGAATCGTAATCTCCGGCAAACTTCTCCGCTTCTTCGATCCTGTCTGCCAGTTCTTCTTCACTCAGACAGCCGTATTCCCTTCCCATATAGAGAGATAAAAGGTAAAGGGTAAACAGTTGGCAAGTATATCCCTTTGTTTCCGGAGAGACTCTTTCTCTTCCGCAAAGCATCTGCAGGACCGGATAGCCGATCTCCGTGATCCGGGAAGATGTATTTTCCGTTACGACCAGACCCGAACATCCGGACTGTTTCGCTTTTTCCATCACTGATATAGCGGTCAGGCTGTTGCCTGACTGAGAGATCCCAATGACCAGGACCTCCTTCGGATCCATATTCAGCAACTCGATCTGTTCATGATAGGTGAACAGGTTCGGCATGACCGACTGCGCATCGGTCTTCGTGTTTTTCAGAAAGAAATATCTGCTTACGACTGCGGCGTGATAGGACGAACCGGAACCGGACAGATAGATCTTCTTATATCTTGTTTCACACAGCTTTTTCGCTGTTTCTTCGTAGATACTCTTATGATCAAGGCAGTACTGAAAAATACTGCCCTGATCATTGATGTATCCCATCATTGTAGGTTCTTGGACCATTAAGCGATGACACCTAAGAGACCGAGAATGAATGAAACAACGATAACGATACCGATGATCTTGCCCTGAGACAACTGTTTACGGTTCAGAGCGAAGATACCTAATGTTGCCAGCAAGCTGAGCAGCTGCGGGCAGATCGTATCCAGTGTTTCCTGTAAGACGATCGGATCGGAGTTGCCGATGACGATCTGTAATGGAGAACTGATACCGATCCAGGATGCGACCAGACATCCGATCGCAGCCATACCGACGATACCGGCACAGTATGTGAATAAAGACATCTTTCCGCTCTTCTGCAGAGATTCCAGCAGTCCCGCGCCGTTTTCATAGCCAAGATCGATGCAGTAATATCTCGTCAGATAGTTCGGGATGTTGAAGATCAGCAGTAAAGCGATCGGACCGAGGATGCTTCCCTGGAGTGCAAAGGATGCACCGATCGAGCAAGCCAGGACCTTCAGGATTCCCCAGAAGATGGAGTCGCCGAGACCGGACAGAGGACCCATCAGCGAAACTTTCAGTGCGTTGATGCTGCTCTTGTCAAACGTCGGGTCGACAGCTGCCTGTTCTTCCATGGAAACAGCGATACCCATTACGAACGTACTAGGTGCAACTGACATATTGAATAATTCGAGATGTCTGTGGCATGCCTCTTTGAATCCTTCCGGATCGTTGGCATAGATCCTTCTTAAACTTGGAAGCATTGAATAGAGGAATCCAAGACCTTCCTGTCTTCCGTAGTTGAACGAACCAAGGATCGCTCCGGATCTCCAGAACAGTGACTTTCTTTCGTTTGCAGGCAGTTTCTTTACATTTTCAGCCATGATTAGTCCTCCCACTCATCTTTCGCAGCAGCCGGTTTTACCGCAAGGATATCCGACTTGATCATCCAGATGATCGCTGCGATACTTACGGAAACGATACAGACACCGATCATGTCGACGCCCAGGTACGCAGCCAGAACGAAACCGATCGCGAAATAAGGAACCAGTTTAACATCCCAGATAACATTCAGAAGCATCGCATAACCCATAGCAGGCAGAACGACAGCGACACCGCTCAGACCTGACTGCAGCCAAGCCGGAATACCGTTGACGATGGTATCGATCAGGCTTCCGCCGACATACAGGAATACGAACGTGAATGCCCAGTAGATCAGGAACGTGATCGCACCGCACAGGAAGTGGATGCCCACTGTTTTATCCAGTCTGTCCTGATCGATATATTCATCTGCCTTCAGCATCAGTCCGGAGAAAGCCGTCATCTTCAGCATATTGACCATCTGCATCAATAAAGC
>CADCRE010000155.1 GCA_902803785.1 uncultured Erysipelotrichaceae bacterium | reverse complement strand
CGGCATCCCCATCAGCAAGCCGCTGAAAGGGTGGATATCTTTAAAATAACGCCGGAAGATGAACCAGATGACGGCTGACGCCAGAAGCCGGCCGATCGAAACCGAAAAATCCTGCGGCAGATATAAGACGGTGCCCGGTAACATGAAGATCGCTGCCAGTACCATACCCAAGGCAAAGACCGCCAGTCCAAACAGGACCGGTTTATCACTGAAAAACTTTTTCATATGCTCTCCTTTTGCTGTACCCTTATTATTCCATACATTGTTATTTCTGACTACCTGCAAAAAAGTTTGCATTCGCTCACGTTGATTAAGATTGATCATCAGCCTGAGTCTGCAGTTATCTTCATGTGACGTTATGTTATGCAGCAATAAAACCAGACAGCAATAAAGAAACACCCATTCATATGTTTACTCACCCTGACTGACAGCAGGTTCTTTTGGCATGGATGAACGATCCTGTGTCGGCACCATGCGTGTTAGATGCCGGACAGGACGCATTGAAATTCTTAATATATAAGAAAAAATGCCGGACTCAAGTCCGACATTTTATTTCTGATTCAGTAAACGCAATCCTTCTTTCAGATACTCTCCGGAAGTCTCAAAACTGTTCTGTGACAGTTGCGGCAGGATCGTATTGATATCTCCCGCTTTGTATCCAAGCTCCTTCAGGCCCAGGACCGCATCTTCGATCAGAGAATTCTGAAGAGTAACGGATTCCATCTCGTAAGGCACGATGGCCTTGAAATTATTGTTGGAAGAGAGGTTGATCCTGTTCTCGAATTTCAGGAAGAAATCGTAGAGATCGTCTACCGTACTCAAGTCGGTCTCTTCAAAGATATCTCTCTTGAATTTCACGGAATACAGATACTGGTCCACAAGGTCTCCCTTGTTGTCACGGACGGTATTGAAACCGGACATGACGACTGACTGAATATAGGAAGACAGATTGAAGAAGTTCGTCGTCAGAAAGACGCCGATACTCATGACCATGCGCGCATATTCTTCCCTCAGCTGCGCGGAAGTCTTTCTCTTGTATGCGATCCTGTCTTTCGACAGATACGGATACTCCACCTTGAGATCTTCGATCTCCGGAAGATCCAGATCCGCATAAAGGACATCCCCTTCCAGTTCGTAGTTGACCCGGACATTATGCGTCAGCTGGAGATTGTTCATAAAGGTGGATACCAGGTTCTCTACGGTATCTTCATCCCCATCCGCACTGAGCTGATAGATCTCTCTGCTCGCTTCCGACTCCATGGATGCGATATAGTCCTTGAACTGTTCCGCATTCATGACATTTTCCGTATACTTGTGCAGGTTCGTCTCTGCTTCCAGCATCTGATCGTATTCTTCGATCACGGAAAGTTCATTTACAGTGGCATCCTGAACGTCTTCGATCTCCTGAACTTCCTTGACGTTCTCGATCTCTTTGGTCTCCTGAACGTTCTTGATCTCCTTGACTTCTTCCTTCTTCTTCAGGGAAGACGTCTTCGCGGAACTCTTCTTCTTGCTGTCTTTCTTGAACAGTCCGCCGGCGATCTTGGTGCGATAGGAGATGCCTGTCCCCTTGACTCCGACTGCGGCCGGAGACAGGTTCAGATAGGTCCCCTTGCTGCCGATATTGACGGAAGCGCCTCTTTTTCCGATCGTGGCGCTGATCCCGTTCTTGGTGAAGTTGATACGTAACAGCTTACTGATCTTGATCGATTTTGAAAAACGGATCCCCATATTGTCTCCTGTCTAACCGATGTAATAAACGCGGTTATCCTTTCTTGGACCCGCCTTCGGATATTCGCCTTTCACATATCCTACCGCGCAGTGACCGATGCCTTCCCATTCGCCTTCGATGCCAAGATCCTTCAGGATCTGTTTGAACTCATCCGTTTCGAATTCCTCTCTGGCCCGGTTGATCCAAATACCGCCCAGTCCCAAAGCGTGCGTCGCCAGCATCAGGTTTCCCATCACCAGAGAACCGTCATAGACATGGTTCTTGTTGTCTTTCTTCGCAATGACCGTCAGGATGACCGGTGCACCGTAGAAAGGATCGAAATCCTCCGCATAATTGCCGATCTTCCGGTTCGCCTTTACAAACTTCTCTCTCATCTCCGGATCGAAGATTGCGATCGTGATCACTTCCTGCAGGTTCTTTCCGCTCGGCGCATAGAGTCCCGCTTCGATGATCTGATCGATCATTTCTCTCGACGGTACTTCTTCCGTAAAACTGCGGATGCTTCTGCGCTCCTTCAGAGCCTTCAATACTTCATTCATTCCCTCACCTGAAACCTTTCCATCAATTCCGAGACTTCCTTCTTCACTTCATCCCGGACTGTATCATCTTCGATATGATGCGCGATCCTCGAGATCCAACGGCCTACCTTCACGAATTCTTCTTCCTTGAATCCTATGGTCGTCATCGCCGGAGTCCCCAGGCGGATCCCACTGGTATAAGCCGGCTTCTCCTCGTCGAACGGGATCGCATTCTTATTCACCGTGATATTCACTTCATCCAGTCTCGTCTCCAGCTGCTTGCCGGTAACGCCGACACTGTTCTTCACATCCACCAGGACCATATGGTTGTCCGTACCGCCCGAGACGATCCGGAATCCTTCTTCCTTCAGAGTCTTGCACAGGACCTGCGCATTGGCCAGCACCTGTCTCTGGTAGTCCCTGAATTCCGGCTGCATCGCTTCGTAGAAACAGACGGCCTTTCCCGCGATCACATGACACAGAGGACCGCCCTGGATGCCCGGGAACACCGCCCGATCCAGCTGTTTCGCATATTCCTCCCTGCACAGCACCATGCCGCCTCTCGGACCTCTGAGAGTCTTATGCGTCGTGGTCGTCACGAAGTCCGCATATGGGACAGGATTGGGATGAAGCCCCGCTGCGACCAGTCCGGCCACATGAGCCATGTCCACCATCAGGTAGGCTCCTACTTCCTTGGCGATCTGAGAGAACCTTTCATAATCGATGAACCGCGCATAGGCACTGGCTCCCGCTACGATCAGTTTCGGTCTCACCTCTTTGGCGATCCTTTCGACTTCATCGTAGTTTATGGTCTCCGTTTCCTTATCGACGCCGTAACTGTAGACCTCATAATCGCTTCCCGAGAAACTCAGTTTATATCCGTGCGTCAGATGACCGCCCGCATCCAGAGACATGCCCAGGATCCGGTCACCCTTCTGTAATACGGCCCGATAGACCGCCATATTCGCCGAAGAACCGCAATGCGGCTGTACGTTCGCATGATCCGCACCGAAGATCGCACAGGCTCTCTTCTTCGCCAGTTCCTCCGCCTCATCTACGTACAGACATCCTCCGTAGTATCTTCTTCCCGGATAGCCTTCCGCATACTTGTTGGTAAGTACGCTTCCGACTGCCTTCTGTACCTCTTCACTGCAGAAATTCTCCGAAGCGATCAGTTCGATATTGTAGCGCTGACGCCCTTCCTCTTTTTCAATGATCTGAAACAATTCACTGTCGTACATCTTCATCTCCTATTTCAGTTTGACGATATATCCGATCCCGATCAGTACCAGAAAACCGATCAGGAAATACGTTTCTATCCCAAAGTCGAGGCTCCTGATGAAAAAATTCCCCACAAAACCTCCCAACAGCACGGTAACGATACACCAGATGATCTTATTCATACGGTCCTCCTTTCGGATACGTACGTTCCTTCGATTCCATTATATCAGTATCCGGGACCCAAAAAGATTTATAATTGAGATATGAAGAAACTGCTGAAATTCCTTCTGATCGGCGTCCTCCTGGCAGGTGTGCTGTATTTCGGCGCCAATCTTTTGACCGCATCGCATCCGACCCCTGTCGTCGAACCGGAACCGGTCGTCGAAACGATCAGAGAAGACGGGACCTACACATCCGCGGAAGATGTCGCCCTCTACCTGCATACCTACGGGAAACTGCCTTCCAATTACGTCACCAAGTCCGAAGCCAAGAAGATGGGCTGGGTCGCATCGAAAGGAAACCTCCGGGAAGTCTGCGATCAGTGCAGTATCGGCGGAGACAGTTTCGGAAACAGGGAAGGTTCCCTTCCGAAAAAGGACGGAAGGAAATACTACGAATGCGATATCGACTATGAAGGCGGGACCCGCAATGCGAAGCGCATCATCTGGTCCAATGACGGTCTCATCTACTATACCGAAGACCACTACAAGACCTTTACTTTAATGTACGGAGAACCATGATGAAGAAGATAAACATCGACATTCAAACACTGAACCAAGACGGCTTCCCCTATCTCCATGAAGTCTTCGAAGATCCTGTCTTTACCGGTCAGGACCTCACCGACCTGGAAGAATACCTTTCCAAGCTGAAAGACACCCAGATCGTCATCTGTCATACGGAAGATGTCTCGGAACGCTCTTCCTTCATCCTCAGAGTCATCAGTGACGTCTGCAGGAAGAACGGCAGCCTTGAACTGAGCTATGAACTGGAACAGGAACATCCGCACAAGGTCATCCTCGATATCGACAGGCTCAACAGTGAAAAACACGAATATCTGAAGGAACTGTTCGAATTCCCCGACTACTACGGTGAGAATCTGGATGCTCTCTACGACTGCATGAGTGAACTCGAAGATACCGAGATCATCCTGATCAATATGGAAGATGTCTCGGACTTCTCCCTGAAGGTATTGAGCGTCTTCGATGACGTCGCAGATGAATATCAGAATCTGAAGATATCGACAGAATATGATGAACAGTAAAAACAGGATCCCGAGGATCCTGTTTTCATATGTCTTCTGTTTTTGAACTAGTGCTTCTTGCCCTGGTTTGCGACAGCTTCCATCGCAGCCTTCAGTGCTTCCTGATCACCGAGGTAGTAGTGGCACTTGACCTTGAAGTCCTCATCGAATTCATAGACGAGAGGAACACCGGTCGGGATGTTGAGGTTGATGATCTCATCGTTGCTCATGTTGTCGAGATACTTGACCAGTGCTCTTAAAGAGTTTCCGTGAGCGGCGATGATGACACGCTTGCCTTCCTTCATCTGCGGAAGGATGACCTCGTTGTAGAACGGAACGACTCTTTCGACTGTCGTGTCCAGAGATTCGTTGAGCGGCAGGACAGCCGGATCTTCGTTCCGGTAAACATCCTGGTTCTTCGGAGCTCTCTCATCGGTCGGTTCCAGTGCTGGAGGCTTGACATCATAGGATCTGCGCCAGATCTTGACCTGTTCCTCACCGTACTTTTCGGCCGTCTCGGACTTGTTCAGGCCCTGCAGAGCGCCATAGTGACGTTCATTGAGTTTCCATGTCTTGTAGACAGGGAGCCAATTGCGGTCCATTTCATCCAGAATATGGTTCAGAGTATGTATCGCTCTCTTGAGGTATGACGTGTAGCATACATCAAAGTCATAGCCTTCCTTCTTTAACAGTTTTCCTGCTTCGATCGCTTCTGCATGGCCCTTCTCACTCAGATCGACATCGGTCCATCCGGTGAAGAGATTGAGCTTGTTCCACTCGCTTTCGCCATGTCTGACTAATACCAGTTTCATCTTTTTCTCCTTCTTTATTTACAGTAACATTTTACTATATTTTCCTTGATTCGGATCATAAGTATTATAATAGACGCATGAACAAAAACAGAAAGATCGCACTTCTCTCACTGGGCATCGCCATGTATGCGGTACTGTCCGCCTTCATCGTGATTCCCATCGTGAACCGGATCAAGCTGGATCTGGGATATATCGTATTCGGACTCTATCTGGACCACTTCGGGTTCCCCGGAACGGTCATAGGAGTCATCGGCTGTATCATCGGGAACCTCCTGAAAGGAGGATCCCTGCCGATCGCCTGGGCCGTCGGTCAGGCCTTCATCGGAGTATCTCTGGGGTATCTGCTTCCGAAAACGGAAAAGATCTGGCTCAAGATCATCTACTGTATCGTCGCAGTCTTCATCGGTATCTCCCTGATCAAAACGGTCATCGAAGTGGCGATGTATCAGCTGCCTTTATATCTGAAATTCCTGTCCAACACTGCCGCCTTTGTCGCAGACAGCATTCCGTTGATCATCGGTGTACTTCTGAACGGGAAAGTGCGTATCGAACGTCATTAAAGGAGGACCATGAAAGATCTTTTTACCAACGGCCTGAATTATTTTCTGATCACTTCCGCAGTCACACTGATCACGACATTGCTGATCAATACGATCTGCCGCCGTCTGATCAACGACTTCATCCGGAAACATAAAGACAAGACGACGACTTCCCATTACCTGTTTCAGACGATACGGGCAGTCGTATGGATCGTCGGACTGACGATCATCTTCCGTCAGATCAAACCCCTCAGTACGATCGGAAATACCATCCTGGGTGCGACCAGTATCCTGGCCGTCGCCGTAGGTATCGCCGCACAGGCGACCTTCGGAAACTACATCGCCGGCTTCTTCCTGGCTGTCCATCAGCCCTTCAAGGTCGGAGACATCATCTTCATCAAGGAGAGAGGTCTCTCCGGTACGGTCAAGGAGATCACCTTCCGTCATACCGTCCTTCTGACACAGGAACAGACGGAGATCATCATCCCGAACACCGTCATGAACAACGTAGCCATCGAAGATATGTCCAACGGTCACTACAGTGAACTGATCGAACTTCACGTGAAAGGAGATACCGATCTCAATAAGCTCCAGAAGATGATCGACGAGATCCTGAAAGGACAGGAACTGACCCGACACGAAAGAGGAACGGAACTGGTCATCCGCGGGATCGACAAAAACGGTTACACTGTGGCCTTCCCGGTCCATACCGATTCCCTTCAGGATTTCGGAAAGGTCAGAAACAGTCTTCTTCCGAAACTGTATCAGGAACTGAAGAAAGAAAAAATCGAATTATACTAAAAGCCACTTGCGTGGCTTTTTAGATCTTCGGTCCGGCTTCCTTCAAAGCCTTTCCTTTTTCATTCGTTTCGTATTTACTGAAGTTCTTGATGAAACGGGAAGCCAGGTCCTTCGCCTTTTCATCCCAGACATTTGGATCGCCGTAGGTATCCCGCGGATCCAGGATCTTCGGATCGACACCGTTAAGTGAAAGCGGAACTTCCAGATCGAAATAAGGGATCTTCTTCGTATCGGCCCTGTCGATATCTCCGTTCAGGATCGCATCGATGATGCCTCTGGTATCCCTGATGGAGATTCTCTTGCCGGTACCGTTCCAGCCGGTATTCACTAGGTAAGCTCTCGCATGGTTGGCTTCCATCTTCTTCACCAGTTCTTCCGCATACTTGGTCGGATGCAGTTCCAGGAAAGCCTGGCCGAAGCAGGCAGAGAAGGTCGGTGTCGGTTCGGTGATCCCGCGTTCCGTACCGGCCAGTTTTGCGGTAAAACCGGAAAGGAAGTAATACTGGGTCTGTTCCGGAGTCAGGATTGAGACCGGAGGCAATACACCGAAGGCATCCGCTGACAGGAAGATCACGCTCTTGGCTGCCGGTGCACTGGAGACAGGTCTGACGATCTTTTCGATATGATCGATCGGATAGGAGACTCTCGTATTCTCCGTGACGGATTTGTCGTGGAAATCGATCTTTCCGTTCTCATCGACCGTTACATTTTCCAATAACGCATCTCTGCGGATCGCATTGTAGATATCCGGTTCGGAATCCTTGTCGAGGTCGATGACCTTCGCATAACAGCCGCCTTCCAGATTGAAGACGCCGTTATCGTCCCAGCCGTGTTCATCGTCGCCGATCAGAAGACGCTTCGGATCCGTCGAAAGAGTCGTCTTTCCGGTTCCCGAAAGTCCGAAGAAGATCGCGGTATTCTCACCGTTCATATCCGTATTGGCGGAACAGTGCATGGAGGCGATCCCCTTGAGCGGCAGATAGTAGTTCATCATCGAAAACATGCCCTTCTTCATCTCGCCGCCGTACCAGGTATTGATGATGACCTGTTCCCTGGAAGTGATATTGAACGCGACACAGGTCGAAGAGTTCAGTCCGAGTTCCTTGTAGTTCTCGACATTGGCCTTTGATGCGCAATAGACCGTGAAATCCGGTCTGAAGTTTTCCAGTTCTTCTTCCTTCGGCTTGATGAACATATTCCTGACGAAATGTGCCTGCCACGCCACTTCCATGATGAAACGGACGGCCATGCGCGTATCCTTGTTGGCACCGCAGAAGGCATCCACGACGAAGAGTCTCTTGTCGCAAAGCTCCTTCCTGGCCAGATCTCTCACCGTCTTCCAGACTTCCTCCGACATCGGATGGTTGTCGTTCGGATACTCCGGAGTGGTCCACCAGACGGTATCCTTGGAATTCTCATCCATGACGATGTATTTGTCTTTCGGCGAACGTCCGGTATAGATCCCGGTCATGACGTTGACCGCATCCAGTTCAGTCAGCTGACCTTTCTCATATCCTTCCAGATCCTTCTTCATCTCTTCTTCATAGAGAAGTTCATAGGAAGGGTTGTATACGATCTCCTTTGTTCCGTATATCCCGTAAAGTTCCAGATCGATGTTTGACATAAATGATCTCCTCAACCTATTTTTCTATTTTATTGTATCATTCACGCACTCATTCCCATATAACAAAATAGATCCCGCGGATCTATTTTTTACAGTATGATCTTCCATTCCCTGATCAGGTCTTCCAGGGAACGGGAAGCGTTCGCAGGTGAGCTCGAAGGAAGCTTGACTGCCGTGATCCCGGTATCTTCTTCCAGGTACTTCCGATACAGACGATCGGCAGTCGAACCGTTGACGAAGATCTTTTCGATCTTCGTCTTTTCAAGCAGTTCCTTCAGGTCATTGGGAACGACATCGGTGATGGACGCATCCGAGGAACCGACGATCTCACAGGAACGGATCACATCCCACAGTGCGATATGATGTTTCAGTAACAGTTCCTTCTTTTCTTCAACGGTCTGCGGCTCCGTTTCTTTCAGTAATACGGAAAGGATCTTCCAGAAACGGTTGCGCGGATGGCCGTAGAAGAAGTGTGTATTGCGGGAAGCCACTGAAGGGAAACTTCCCAGTATCAGGATCCTGCAGTCAGGATCCCAGACGGGATCGATACTGTGGACCGGCATCAGAAACCACCGAAGATGACTTTCGTCAGGAAAGCCATGATCCAGGCAATGACACATTGCCAGACGACGACGCCGATCGCCCACCTGTTTCCGAGCTCCCGACGGATCGCAGCGATCGCTGCAACGCACGGAGTGTACAGCAGAGAGAATACCAGCATCGCCGCAGCCGAGACTTCGTTCATGACGGAACGGATCTGCGTTCCGAAGGAAACTTCCAGAGTTGCGACCACGCTCTCCTTGGCCATGAAACCGCTGACCAGGGATGTGACGATACGCCAGTCTCCCAGCCCCAGAGGACGGAAGATCGGTACGAAGAATCCTGCGACCAGAGCCATGATGCTTTCGGATGAGGAAGCCACCAGATTCAGATGGGTGTCGAAATGCGTCAGGAACCAGACGACCAGGGTCGCCACCAGGATGACGCTGAAAGCACGGGTGATGAAGTCCTTGGATTTTTCCCAAAGGAGCCTTACGACGTTGATCGCAGAAGGCATACGGTAATCCGGAAGTTCCATGACGAACGGAACGGCCTCACCCTTGAATACGCTGCGTTTCATGATGATGGCCTGTATCAGTGCCATCAGAATGCCCAGGACATAGAGTCCTACCATGACGAATCCCGCTTTTCCCGGGAAGAAGGCATTGGCGAAGTAACCGTAGATCGGCAGTTTTGCGGAACAGCTGAAAAACGGAGTCAGTAATAATGTCATATAGCGGTCACGCTTGGACGGAAGCGTCCTCGTCGCCATGACAGCTGGAACGGTACATCCGAATCCGATCAGCATCGGTACGATACTTCTGCCGGACAGACCGATCTTTCTCAGTAATTTGTCCATCACGAAGGCAACTCTGGCGATATAGCCGCTGTCTTCCATCAAAGACAGGAAGAAGAACAGGATCACGACGATCGGGAAGAAGCTCAATACGCTTCCGATCCCGCCGAAGATCCCTTCCTGGACCAGAGAGCGGATCACTTCATTCACATTGTGTCTCTCCAGATAGGCTGCACTGAGGTCTGCCAGAGAACCGATCCATCCTTCCAGGATATCCTGGAAGAACGGTCCGATCACGTTGAACGTCAAAATAAAGACCAGACTCATGATCAGGATGAAACACGGTATGGCCGTGAACTTGCCTGTCAGGATACGGTCGATCTTTTCGGAACGGATCCTTTCCTTGCTTTCTCTCGGTTTGATGACGGTCTTTTCACAGACACGTTCGATATAGTCAAAACGCATATCGGCCATGGCCGCACTGCGGTCCATTCCGCTGTCGTTCTCCATCTGCAGGACGATATGTTCCAGAGTCTCTTTCTCGTTTGGATCCAGAGCCAGCTGGTCGATGATCAATTGATCATTCTCGATGACCTTCGTCGTCGCAAAACGCAAAGGCAATCCGGCCTTCTCCGCTTTCTCTTCGATCAGCTGTTCCACGGTATGGATACAGCGGTGTACGGAACCGCCGTGGTCTTCCTTGTTACAGAAATCCTGTTTCTCCGGTCTCTCCTGGTATTTCGCGATATGGATCGCATGGTTCACCAGTTCATCCACGCCTTCGTTCTTTGCGGCAGAGATCGGAATGACCGGAACGCCCAGCTGACGTTCCATCTCGTTGATATCGATGCTTCCGCCGTTACCGGAGACTTCATCCATCATATTCAAAGCAATGACCATCGGGATCCCCATCTCCAGCAGCTGCATGCTCAGATAGAGGTTGCGTTCGATATTCATCGCATCGACGATATTGATGACCGCCTTTGGTTTGTCCTGAAGGACGAAATTACGGGAGACAATCTCTTCCGGAGAATACGGAGACATCGAATAGATGCCCGGAAGGTCAGTGATCAGAGTATCCGGATGTCCCTTGATGACACCGTCCTTGCGGTCGACCGTGACGCCCGGGAAGTTCCCGACGTGCTGGTTGGAACCGGTCAGCTGATTGAACAGAGTTGTCTTTCCGCTGTTCTGATTTCCGACCAGCGCAAAAGTCAGAGTCGTTCCTTCCGGAAGCGGATCCTCTGTCGATCTGTCATGGTATCTTCCCTCTTCACCCAGACCCGGATGTTCCTCGTTGGAGAAAGTGGAGCGATGTTCGTGTTTGTTGCTGCGCTGACCGATCTTTTCGACTTCGATCTGTCCGGCATCCGCCAGACGGAGCGCCAAACGGTAGCCGTGGATCTGCAGTTCCAGCGGATCATCCAGCGGCGCATATTTCACGACCGTGACTTCGGCACCCGGAATGACTCCCATATCCAGAAAATGCTGACGAAGAGCTCCTTCTCCGCCGACTTTCACGATCTTCGCGTTTTCACCTATTTTTAAATCTTTAATCGTAATGGCCATACGTCTATTCTATTACAATCGGAAATGGAAATACCGTTATTCAAAACTAACATTTAGACATAGGTTATAATTTTCGTATGAAACAGTTCAGAAAGGAAACAGCCCTGTGAGCCGTCAGGTGATCGGCGTCTATGCCCATGTCGATGCAGGCAAGACGACCCTGTCGGAAGCCATCCTCCACCATTGCGGAACGACCTCCCGTTTCGGGCGGGTCGACCACGAGGATTCCTTTTTGGATTATGATCCATATGAAAGAGAAAAAGGCATCACGGTCTACACCAAGGAAGCCCGCTTTTCCTATAAAGAGAAAGACTACATCTATATCGACACTCCGGGACATCTGGATTTCGCGGGAGAAGTCAACCGCAGTTTCGAGATCCTGGATCTGGCGATCCTGATCATCGACGCATCCGCACCGATCCCGGCCGATACGATACGGCGTTTTTCTCATCTTAAGACTCTGCATATCCCGGTCTGTATCTTCTTAAACAAGATGGACCTCGCCCATAAAAACGAAGAAGAGATCCTGAACGATCTGAAGAAACATCTGGATCCAGCCGTCATCCGTCATCAGGATACGAAAGAGACTGTCGCACTGAATCATGAAGAACTCCTCGATGCCTATCTGGAGAGTGGAAAAGTAGAAGACGACATCATCTCTTCCGACTGGAAGGAAGGACTGTTTTTTCCGGTCTTCTTCGGAAGTGCCCTTCATGAGAAAGGGATCGAAGAGATACTCGACTATATCGATACTTATCTGAATACACCGGAAACTTCTTCCCACTTCAAGGCCTATCTGTACAAGGTCGACGAATATGCGCACCTGAAGGTCTTCTCGGGCACGTTGAAGAACCGGGACGTCTTCGGTGACCTCAAGATCAGCGAGATCGTCCAGTTCAACGGAAACAGGACGAAACAGGTCAGGGAAGTGAATGGCCCCGATCTGTGTGCCGTCAAAGGACTGCAGGGACTTAAGGCCGGTACCTATCTGCCTTCCCTGTTCAGTGAAGAAGGAATGGAACTGAATTCTCTGACCCATCGGGTCATCTCAGATCTCGATGACAGCGAACTGTACCGGAAGATCGCCGTACTGAACCAGGAATTCCCGGAGCTGAATATCACCCTGGCAGAAGGCGTGACGCTTGAACTGGCGGGAGAACTTCAGAAGGATTTCATTCAGAAAAAGATCGCCGAACGTTTCGGGCTTACAGTATCCTTTTCCGATCCGATCATCCGCTACCGCGAGACCGTCGAGGGAGAGATCTACGGCGTCGGACACTACGAACCTTTACGTCATTACGCCGAAGTCCTGGTCTCCCTAAAGCCGTCACCGACCTTTAAAGTCAAAGGAAAAAAGGAATATTCCGTCCTTCTGGACTATCTCAGGACCTACCGTCCGCACGGACTCCTCAGTGATTCCCCTCTCGATCAGATCGAGATCGAGATCCTGGATGTCCGCACCCATCTGAAACATACCGAAGGAGGTGACCTGATCCAGGCGGTGGATCGGGCAGTCCGTCAGGCTCTGTACAAGGGACACAGTCACCTTCTGGAACCGTACTGTCTGGTCAGCCTCAGCGGTGACGGAAAGACTCTCAACGGGATCATCTCCGAACTGTCTTCTTCCCGCTATCTCTTCGATGTGGAAGATGAGATGATACTTGCCAAGATCCCGAAAACGGAATTCAATTCCTTTCTGCTGTCTCTGCGCAGCCGCTTCCGTGACGAATTCTCCCATACGATCGAAGGCGAGATCTACGACCGCTGTCACAATGAAGAAGAAGTCTTAAGCAGGATCGGTTACGATTTCCGCACCGATCTGTCAAGACCGGTCGGTTCCGTCTTCACAAAGAACGGAGCCGGGACCTATATCTCTCCGGATGAAGTCGAAGAGTATATGCATATCGACCTGAGGAGCCATTTCCCGGAGTATCAGCCGCCGGTCAAACACAATCCGCACAACGTCGGGGAAGAAGAACTCAAGAGAGTCTGGAACTCCTTATATAAACCGAGACCGCGATACATCGAGCGGGATCCGAAGAAAGAAAAAGAAGAACGGAAATCTTCCGTTCCATCCAAGGAACTCCTCTATCTCATCGACGGATACAATGTCATGCATGCGATGGAAGACATCTCCCTGGATGATCTGACGATGGCCAGAGAAAAAGTCATCGATCTGGTCTGTGACTTTGCAGGCTACGTCTCCGCTTCCTGCGTCCTGATCTTCGATGCCTATCTCCAGGATGCGAGCCGAGTCTCGGTCTCCCAGAGGGACAATATCACGATCGTCTACACCCGCAGTAAACAGACGGCTGACATGTATATCGAAGCGAAAGCCAAGGAACTGAAAGACAAATACCGGATCCTCGTCGTGACTTCGGATGCGTTGGAACAGCTTTCCGTCTTCTCCAGCGATGCCTTCCGATTATCAAGCCGGGAGTTCCTAGCCAGATATCACAATATGCAGAAAAACCTTTCCGATCAGAAACAGCCCGTCAACCGTCCTCTGCAGGACCTGCGGGAACTGTTCGACAGCGAAGAATAAAAAGGACGCTTCTCAGGAAGTGTCCTTATCTTTTCATCTGTACGGAAAGGTTTCCGATAGCTGTCGCTTCGATCGGAAGTGCGATCACCTTTTTCCCGGTGTACTCTTCCGTCAGCCGGTTCAGGAACTGATTCTTCGCTCCGCCACCGACGATATACAGCTTTTCATATGTCTTTCCGGTATTGTGTTCCAGTTCCTCGATCGCTTCCCGATAGGACAGTGCCAGGGAACGGAAGGCGCAGCGGAAATAGTCATAGACATCTTTCGGTCTTTCCGGAAGCAGCGCATCGAAGGCTTCTTTCATGCTTGACGGTGACAGAAGCGATTCGTCATTCGCGTCCAGTGTATATTCGTAGGAGCTCTTTTCCGCTTCCTTCACGATCTCGGTGATATCAGTCAGAGGACAGAGATCTCTCTTCAGTTCATTGACGATCCACATGCCCATGATGTTCTTCTGATAACGGTTGTAGCCGACACCGCCCTCATTGGAGTAGTTCGCCTTCCTGCTGTCCTCGTCACAGATCGGACGGTCTGTCTTTACGCCCAGGAGGGACCAGGTCCCGCTGGAGATATAAGGTTCATTTCCTTCCATCGGAATGCCTTCCACGGCACTTCCGGTGTCATGTGTCGCACACAGTACGACCTTGACGCCCCGGTATTCTCCGACTTCATCCATCGGCTGATCCAGTTTCCGAAACAGCTGTTTCGGAAGCCCCAGTCTTTCGATGATGGTCTGATCGAACTCCAGTGTCTCGTGATCGATCATCCCGGTCGTGGTCGCGTTGGTGAATTCCTTTTTCTTCACACCCGTCAGCCGGTACATCAGATATTCCGGGATCATCAGGAAATCCGTGACATCTTCCAGTCTTCCCCTCTTCAGATCGTCATAGAGCTGATAGACCGTATTGAAGGGCTGGAACTGACATCCTGTATGTCTGTACAGTTCCTCGAACGGGATCAGAGAATGGACCTCGTCGATGACCTCTTTGGTCCGATGATCTCTGTAGGCATAGACCGGACGTTTGATCTCATGATCCTTCATCAGGACATAGTCCACGCCCCAGGTATCGATCGAAAGGGATTCGATCGGATATTCACTGAGTGCGATATCGAAACCTTTCCTGACTCTGGATTCCAGATAGTCGATATCCCAGACCAGATGTCCGTCTTCTTCTTTTACTCCGTTTTCGAAACGGTAGACTTCTCTGGTCCGGAGTTTTCCTTCTTCATACCAGCCGACGATATGTCTTCCGGAAGATGCCCCGATATCGATCGCCAGACAGTATCTCATCTTATCTCTCTCCGATCCTGTCGGATGTCTTTTCGTAGAGATATCTCTCATCGAGATCCACTTTGAAGTCGACAGCGATCTTGCGGAATCCTTCCGGGGTGATCGTGTTGACTTTTCTGTCGGACATGGACATTACCTTCACCAGCATCTCAGCTGCCTTCTCTACGGTATGCATCAGACCGAAGGCTTCATCGAAGTCATGACCGGTCACGAAGATCCCGTGGTGATACCAGACAGCCACATCCTGTGTCTTCATGATCTCGCAGGTCTTGACAGCGATGTCTCTTCCGCCCGGCACCATCCATTCGACGACACCGATCCCCTTCGGGAAGACGATCGGACATTCCGTCTCCATCTCCCAGATCTCTCTGGTGAAGATCTCTCCGTCCAAAGGAAGGACGAACGTCAGTGCGACGGTATTGGCCGGATGCGCATGATAGACGACTCTGAGTCCTTCGTCTCTTTTCTTCAGTACTTCCAGGTTCATCAGATGTGTCGGCAGTTCGGATGTCGGCTTACCGCCGTTGATAAGACCGTAGACGATCTTGTATTTTGTGCCGTCTTCATTGACACGGATGATGGCGACATTGTCTTCGAAATCCAGTTCCACATTGCGGAAGTATTTCCCGGATCCTGTCACCATGAAGTATTCGTTCTTCAGATCGGGAACTTCCGTACCGATCTCTCTCCATTCCGCATCTTCATTGAGAAGATCCTTCACTTCTTCTACTTCACAGTCTTTCATACGGTAGGAAAGGTTCCCGCCGTTCCTCTCATGCCAGCCCAGGGCATATCCGTCTGAACAGATCTTTTTGAAATCTCTGACAAGTTTCGTATCCATATTATCCTCTCCTTGAAAGAACTTCTCTTTCGTACCTTTCTACTTCATCATACCATTCATCATCCAGCGGTGCTCCGCAGGATCTGCAGTATTCATCCCACACATCACCGAACGGCATCGTCTTTAACGTCTCCTGGACCGTCATCAGTTTTGCGAACTTCTGATCATCCTGAAGCTTCTTTTCTTCCTCTACCGGCTGTAAGAGCGCATACAGGAACGCCTTCTGCGCATTGCGGTAACCGTTGGCCCAGGCGGCGATACGGTTGATCGACGCATCGAAGTAATCCAGTGCGAGGTAGACTCTGTCGAGTCCGCAGCGTACGACCTCTCTGGCGATCTCTCTTGTCTCATCGTCAAACAGGACTACATGGTCGGAGTCCCAGCGGACCGGTCTCGTGATATGCAAGGCGATCTCATCGAAGAATGTCAGCAGTGCCGGGATCTTGTCGGAAACGACTTCCGTCGGATGGTAGTGACCGTTATCCATCAGAGGGATACATTTGTCTTTATTGGCTGCCGCATAGGACAGGCAGAATTCCGCGGAACCGACCGTATAGGATTCCACACCGATCCCGAATACCTTGGATTCCACACACGGCTTGACCTTGTTGAAATCGAACGGTTCCTTCAGGATCTCATCGATCGCTTCCCTGTATCTGACTCTCGGTCCCAGACGATCGCCCGGGATATCCTTCAGACCGTCACCGGTCCAGATATTCATGATACACTTCTCACCCAGCTGTTCTGCGATGTAGTTGGAGATACGGATCGAAGCCTTTCCGTGATCGATCCAGAACTTTCTGGTCTCTTCGTTTGGAGAAGACAGGGTCAGCGGATCGCACTTCTCATGAGAGAAGAACGTCGGGTTGAAGTCACAGCCAAGACCTCTCTCCTTGCAGAAATCGATCCATTTCTGGAAGTGCTTCGGTTCCAGCTTGTCTCTGTCTGCCCATTCTCCGTTCTCGAAGATCGCGTAGGAGGCGTGGAGGTTCATCTTCGGCTTGCCCGGGATGAGTTTCAGTACTTCATCGAGGTCAGCCATCAGTTCTTCCGGAGTGGAAGCTCTGCCCGGATAGTTTCCGGTCGTCTGGATCCCGCCGGTCAGCGGCTTGTTCGGATCGGTATCGAAACCTCTGACATCGTC
Organism: uncultured Erysipelotrichaceae bacterium; assembly: GCA_902803785.1. GTDB lineage: Bacteria > Bacillota_I > Bacilli_A > Erysipelotrichales > Erysipelotrichaceae > Colivicinus. Next base: position 1,103 of record CADCRE010000155.1, on the reverse strand, counting down.
TCCCTGCCATCAGTGCAGGCTCACGGAAACGTTCTTCAGAGTCTCGATCGCCTTGTCGGCATCGATGCCGCATTTGGCATATCTCTGTTTTGCGTAAGCGTATCTTTCGTTCATATTATGGATTCTCCTTATATTCCATTTTTATTTTAAAGCAGAGACAAAGGCGGATTCCATATCGTTATTGAAATAAAAAACTGTCCTTTCTTGCAGATAGACTTATAATAGAGATATGAATGAAAAACTGCTGGAAAAGCTGAGCAGGATCACGGATGAGGAAGAAGAGATCCTTTCAGGGAAGAAAGGGATCGACCGGACACTCTACTACAGTGATGACCGAAAAGATGAGATCGACTCTTCCCGAGTCTTGCAAAACGGAAAACTGATCGACATCCGTCCGCATACGCGCTTCATCCACTTTCCGAAACATACCCACAACTATGTGGAATTCGTCTATATGGCAAAGGGAACGACGACGCACTACATCGACGAAGAAAAAATCGTACTGACCCAGGGCGACCTCCTGTTTCTCAACCAGCACGCCACACAGGAGATCCTTCCGGCCGGAAAAGACGATATCGCCGTCAATTTCATGATCCTCCCGCAGTTCTTCGATGAAGCCTTCCGCATGATCTCCGCCGAACACAATTCCCTTCGGGATTTCATCGTCAGCTGTCTGACTCTGAAAGGCACACAGTCCAACTATCTGTATTTCCACGCTGCAGATATCGTTCCGGTACAGAACCTCCTGGAGAACCTGATCTGGAACCTCCTCGAAGACGAACCAAACAAGCGCAGTCTGAATCAGATCACGATGGGTCTATTGTTTCTGTCCATGATCAACCACTCCGAAGAACTGCGTATCTCGCAGAATTCCTTCGATCAGCAGATCACGATGGATGTCCTGCGCTACATCGATACGGAATACCATGACGCTTCACTGACAGAATTTGCAGATAAAAAGGAGATGGACGTCTATACCCTATCCCGTATCATAAAGAAACAGACCGGAACGACCTTCAAAAAACTCCTCGAAGAGAAAAGGATGGATCAGGCCGCCTTCCTGTTGAAGAATACGAAACTGACCGTCGAAGAGATCGCCATCG
>CADCRE010000154.1 GCA_902803785.1 uncultured Erysipelotrichaceae bacterium | reverse complement strand
TTCAAAACGGAGCTCAAGCATCCAGTCAGAGAAACAAGGCATATTGTGGCTGATGAAAGATAAATTCGGTCCTATAGACTGCCATCACAGGCGGCGTGGAGCGGATACGATTGCTTTTGCCTCCTGCATTCAGAAAGGAACGCCAATCGGGTATCCCTGTCCGTTTGCAAAGAAGATGAAGGATATCATCGAGAAAGACTTGGGCGATAAGGTCAGATTCATTGATTATACCCATTGATTAAGTGCAGAATGATAGGAAGGAACCGCGGACATCGAAGAGTAAAATTCTAAAGAAAGTGGCGTTGATTATTCTTATAATCCTTTTGGTGATAGAGGTACACTGGTGTTCCTCCTTTCTCGAATGGCCGATTCCATGGGAATTGGAAACGCAGAGGTCGCAGATTATGACAAGTGTATAGAAATCTGGGAGCATCCGGCGGGTTATTCCACAGATCTGAAGATTGATCACATGAATGCGAAAACGAATGGAAATGTATTTCTGCAGCAGATTCTTTTTGCCAGTGCAATAGTAAATGAGACGTATAAGGACGAAAAGGGAACTATTAAAGGAACCGTTTGATGCAATATATGATGAACTTCCGGTTTCAAAGAAAAAGAAAGTTTAGCCTGTTTCCAATAACAGTGGATATCTTTCCTTGTACATTCGATATCCGAAGTATCCCAAGGGATGTGGAATATATTGCTCAATGTGAGAAAATAATGTAAACAATCGTTTACTATTATGCACATGAAATGACCCGGTCTCAATGAACAGGGCCTTTTCTGTTATGAGCGTATTTGTCTTCCGTTTGTGAGAAAAGACTATGATGTGGACGTATGAGGAAGAGAATAAGGAAAGATCCGGAGACCCTGTACCTTCATTTAAAGAAGAACTGTCTTTTTATCCGTTTCTATCTGGACATGTATTACGATCTGATCGCCCATCATCCGAAAGAGGAAACAGACGGTATCTCCACCAGGAAACTGCTTCAGAAGATCAAGAAGCAGGAAGAAAGGACGATGATCCTGTATCTTTCGAATGAGGCCTATGAAAAACTGAAACGGCTGGACGAGATCGAGAGTGAATGTGAAGAATCGCTTCGAAGATATCGGAAAGAACGCAGTATCACTCATAAGGAAGTCGGTTCACTTTCGGATGAAGTATTTGAGACAGGGTGTCTCAGGATCGAACTGTATCGGATCGTGAATGAGCTCAGTCCCAGGATGAACCGCCTGAATTAGTATGACGTTAGGGCCAGGATTGTATAGTGAAGACGGTCCTGATCGGGCGGATCGGAAGACGGCAATATGCCGAAACGTGGTTTTTGTCCGAACCACACGACATAACATGATGGTCTCATACGATTTATTACTCTCGAACGCTGGATCTTAATTACTTTCTTCAGAAACAAGATATCCGCAAGGTCTTGACCGGGTCTGTCGGGCAGAAACATCGCTCCGGCAGACTTTTTTCCTTTCCGGAAGTATAGTATAATTCGAAATGATGAAGACCGTCTGAAATGACGGTAAAGGACAGGATAAATGGATCAGATTCAGGAGTATCAGGAACAGATACAGAAGAAGAATGAAGAAGCATCAAGGGAGTATGACCGCAGGGTCGAAACTTTGAATGCGCGTCTGGAACAGTATAAAAACGAGCTTAAACAGATCCTGGATCAGGAACTTTCCCTCAATGCGTCCCTGTATGAAAGAAAGAAAGAGGCTGCGAAGCTGTCTCACGATGTCCGCATGAAAGAACTGGAAGATGATCTTAAGGCTGCGGAAGAGAACTTTCAGGAGAAGAGACAGGACCGCAGAAGTGAAAAGGAAGAGACCAAAGACTACTATTCCCGCTATCGGGAGGAATATGCTTCGGATATCGGACATCTGAAAGCCGAGATCGCAAAGCTCAAAGTCTCGATGGAAGAACTGGAAAAGGAATTCAAAGTCAGGAACGAGTCTTTGGAAAAGGAATACGATCTCAAGATCCGCAGGATGGATGAAGAATATGAAACATTCTCTGCGGAATGTCGGAAGAAAATAGAAGCGAGAGAAAAGGAACTCTTCTCAGAGGAAGGTACGTCAAATGAGTAACGATGAAATGGAACTGGCTCTGAAAGAGATCGAAAGATTTCAGAAGGAATCGATCGAATACCGGGAGGATCTTGAACGGAAGATCGATCTTCTGATGCAGGAGAAAAGGAAAGAGACGGAAGATCTGAAGAAGCGGTATGCGGATCAGACTGTCAGGGAAAAGGAACAAACGGCACAGGAATACGAAGGGTTTCTGAAAGGACTGGACGAGGAATACGAAAGAGCCAGGTCCAGGGCGGAAAGACAGACCGAGACCTTGCAGAAAAGGCAGGGAAGGATCGAAACGAAGGAAGAGAATTACGCACAGAAACAGAGACAGCGCACCGCTTCTCTGAAAGAGGAATGCGGATCTCTTTCCGCTGAACTGTCTTCTCTCCAGGAGGAATACCGCGATCTTCTGAAACGTTATGATGATGAATATCAGGAAAACAGGCAGAGACTTTCAGACAGGATGAAGGAATATGAAACTTTCCATCAAAACAGGATGGAAGAGGTCTTCCTTCAGTATCAAAACGGGATCTCGGAACTGGAAGACAGGTCCGCTAAGGAAAGAAGTACGAAGATCGATACGGAAGCGAAACTTGCGATCGATGAGGACCGGAAACGGATCGAAGAACTCTCGAAGGATACGCTGGAAGGATTCCGAAGATCGATCGAAGAGATCCGTAACAAGTATCAGTAACGAAAGATCGCCATGCGGTCTTTTATTGTACAGATCGTTTGTATCGCGTTATTTTTTCCTTTTTAAGATGATGTTGTACAGGTCTGCGCGAAAGGAGAGAAGATGAAGAAGAAAAGAGATTACAGGATCGTAAGAGCACGTCTGTATCTTCTTTGTTTTCTCGTTCTGATCGCCTGTCTGTGGAGAAAGATTTGGGAATGAAAGACCTGCGTTATGTTGACGGACAAGGTGATATGCGTATGAATCATGAAGAATTGAAGAAGTTTGAAGGGATCCTGGCAGCACTGTTCGAGACCTATGAGACGATCTATGACGTGAACCTGGAAGACGATTCCTGGGTGAGTTTTCATGAGAGCGATTCCTACAGTGAATTCATGCTGGACAAGGAAGGAAACAGTTTTTTTGAAGATATGGAACGGAATACTCCGGTCGTCATCGCGAGGGAAGACAGAGACTATGTCAGCAGGATGATGAAAAAGGATGTCTTTCTGAAAGGACTGGAACAGGAGAAGTATTACTCTATCATCTATCGGATCATGCACAGAGACAGGAAGATATACGTTCAGCTCAGAGCGACGAAACGGCTCGTCGACGGAGTCTGGCACGCCTATATCGGGATCCGCGATGTGGACAATATGATCGCTCAGGAGATGGCACATCGGGAAGAACTGTCCTCGCTTCGTCAGAAGGAATCCAATCATATGCGGGCCATCCTTTCGACAGCAGCTGCCTATATGGAGATCAACCTGACCGAAGATCGGATCCTGGAATACTCCTTTGACACTTTGGGCGTCCTGAACAGGCTGATGGGAAAGACACAGCTGAGCGAAGGAAAGAACAGTTACTCCATGTTTCATGAATGGATGAGCAGGAACCTCATAAACGAAGACAACGGAAAGTATCAGAAGACTGTCAGTATTGAAAATATCCGGAAAGCCTTTGAGCGGGGTGAACGGCGTGTTTCCGTCACCTTTGAGATCCTGATGGAAAAAGAGGCGATCCCGTTTCGGGAATTCTTCTTCCTCTATCGGGATCATGAAACGGAAGACATCATGGCCTTCAGCGTCATCTACGACCTGACAGAAAAACAGAGAGAAGAGAAGAAACTGAAGGAGATGGAACAGAGACTTGAGAATATCCGTCTGAAAAGTATCTCAAGTCAGATGCAGCCGCACTTCCTCTATAACGTATTGGGTTCCATCCAGGAAGTGATGCTGGAAGATCCGGAATACGCATCGGAACTGTTGGGATATTTCACGATGCATCTGCGCAGCTGTATCCGCGCGCTGGCCAAGGAAGGACCGGTGCCGTTCCGTCAGGAACTGGAAAACGTGAAAGCCTATCTCAACATCGAAAAGATGCGTTTCGGTGAGAAACTGCGCATCCATTACGACATTCAGACCGAAGATTTCACGATCCTTCCGCTGACGATACAGCCTCTGATCGAGAATGCGATCCGTCATGGGATCTATCAGAAGGGGGTCGAAGGCGGAGATGTCTATCTGAGCACCTGGGAGACGGAGGATGCCTGGATGGTCTGCATCCGGGACAACGGTGTCGGTTTCGATATGGAACGTATGGAGAAACACCGGGTCGGAAAGGAGAGAGTCTCGACCGGTCTGTACAATGTACGTTTTCGGATCGAGAATGTGATGCACGGTGAACTGAACGTTCACAGCAAGATAGGAGAAGGGACGATCGTAACGATCACGATCCCGAAAGGAGGAACCAATGAGAGCGATCATCGTTGATGACGAACCCCTGATGATCAAAAAATTCATGAGATTGAGTCAGGGGATCGAAGGACTCGATCTGATCGGGGAATTCGAGGACGGCACATCTGCACTGGAATTCGTGAAAGATCACGTGATCGATATCGCCTTTCTGGATGTGGAGATGCCGGTGATGGACGGGATCACCCTGGCAAAGAGACTCAAGGAGATCCGGAAAGACATTCTGGTAGTCTTTATCACGGCTTATGACGAATATATCCGGGAATCGAATCTGATCGGAGGAGACTATTATCTGGTCAAGCCTTATACCAGAGATGTCCTGGAACTGATGATGGACAAGATCCGTCTGCTGGCGAACCGTCAGAACAAGGAGATCTACATCCAGACCTTCGGCCGTTTCGTGGTCAAGAAGAACGGGATCCCGATCCGTCTGACCGGGAAAGCCAAGGAGATCCTGGCACTGATCGTCACCAAATGCGGGAAGGAGATCAGTAACGAAGAGATCTATTCCACGATCTGGGAGGGAAGACCTTACAGTAACGACAATATGGCTGTCTACTACAATGCGATCCGCAGACTGCGCAAGAGCCTGAAGGCGGCGGGTGTCGAGAACCTTCTGATCTCGACCGCGAGAGGACAGATGGTCGATCCTTCCGTCTTCGACTGCGATTACTACGAGTGGAAAAACAAGAATACCGATTTCCGCAGTTATTTCGAAGGGGAATTCCTTTCGGAATACAGCTGGGGAGAACACATCCTGACGCAGATCCTGGAGGAATACGGACTGCTGGAAACGAAGGAAGAAAAGAAATGAGCTCGAGGAAGAGCTCTTTTTCATAGAGCCGGAATAAGCTAAAATAGAGACAGAGGTAGAACTATGCTTGCAATCGGAACAAAAGCTCCGGATTTCACACTTCTGGACGAGAACGGTACCATGCATTCCCTGTCGGAATGCCTGGGAAAGAAGGTCATCCTGTATTTTTATCCGAAAGACATGACTTCAGGCTGTACGAAACAGGCCTGTGTCTTTGCGGACCTGTATCCGCAGTTTACGGAAAAGGGTGCCGAGGTCATCGGGATCAGCAAGGACTCCCAGTCTTCCCATAGGAAGTTTAAGGAAAAGTTTCATCTTCCGTTCACGCTCCTGTCCGATCCGGATGCGGAAGTCATTCAGAAGTACGATGCCTGGAAAGAAAAAAGCATGTACGGAAGGAAGTACTTCGGTACGGTACGTTCCACTTATCTGATCGATGAGGATGGGATCATCATCCGCGCTTTTGAGAAAGTCAAACCGTCGGAGAATCCCGGAGACATGCTGAAGGAACTGGAAGGATGAGACCGGATCGGGAGAAGATCGCAGAACTGCTGGATCAGATCGAAGGAGAGCTGGCTCCTTCTTTTGTGGAGATCGAACGCTATGATCCGTCAGACTATAACTCTTCCTTCTGTCTGGACCATCTTCTGGATATCGATCCATCTCTTTTTGTTGAGACGAAGGAAGACCCGACAGAACTCTTTGCGTCCCTGTCTGAACATTCAGACGGGCTGAAGGAACTGTTCGGGATCATCGGAACAGAAGGAAAGATCGTCCGTTTCAAACCGGAGGATCTGATCTATGAACTGCTTTCCGGTCCGTGTTCAACGACGTTCTATACACTGGAATCTCTCTTTTTTCTGAAAGGGGAAGAAGATGTCTGGTGCTTTATGATGGGAAACAACGAATAGGATATGAAAGAAAAGAAGTGTCCGGCAGCGGAATACTGCGGTGGTTGCCGTTATCAGGGGATCGAATATCAGGAACAGCTGAAACAGAAACAGGAGAAACTGGATCAGCTGCTTTCTTCGTTCTGCCCGGTATCGAAGATCATAGGCATGGAGGATCCGTATCATTACCGAAACAAGGTCCAGATGAACTATGCTTATGATGAACGTCACAATATCATCTCCGGATACTACGTCGAGGGAAGTCATATCATCGTACCGATCGATGAATGTCAGATCTGCGATGAGAATATCAACCGGATCCTGTCATCGATCCAAAGGATCGTCAGCCGTCTTCATATCTCGATCTTTGACGAACGGATCATGAAGGGCTGTCTAAGACACGTCCTGGTCCGCAGTACCAACAGGAACGAATATATGGTCGTCCTGGTGACCGGTTCTCCGAGTATCGTAAAGAAGGATCTTCTCATCAGAGAGATCCTGAAATACAATCCCGAAGTGAAGACGATCGTTCAGAATATCAACCGGAAAAGGACTTCCATGGTGCTGGGAGAAAAGAACTACCCTCTGTATGGGAAAGGATATATCACCGATCATCTCTGCGGACTGGATTTCCGGATCTCACCGTCATCCTTCTATCAGGTCAACCGCCGTCAGACACAGATCCTTTATGAAACAGCGATCGAAATGGCGCAGTTCAAAGGAAACGAGATCCTGATCGATGCCTATTGCGGGACCGGAACGATCGGACTGTCTGCCGCCTCCAAGGTAAAGAAAGTCCTCGGCGTCGAACTGAATTCATCCGCCGTCAGGGATGCGAAGATCAATCAGAAGATCAACGGGATCGAGAATGCGGAATTCCTCTGTGACGATGCGGGGAAGTATATGGAACAGCTCGCAAAAGAAAAAGCTCATATCGATGCCGTGATCATGGATCCTCCGCGTGCGGGATCCGATACCCGTTTCCTCAACAGCCTGGTCAGGCTTTCTCCGGACAGGGTCGTCTATGTCTCCTGCAATCCGGTCACATTGAAACGGGATCTCAATTATTTAAAAAAATATTACAGGATAGACAGGATACAGCCGGTCGACATGTTTCCGTTCACAGAGCATGTGGAGACGGTAGTATCAATGACACGGAATTGGGGCTGATCGCTGAAAAGACACCTGATCCAGGGTTTTTAGAAGATCTGACTGTCAGCGGTGGAAAGCAAAAACACTTTAAGGAGGTCACTGCGTGGCTTTTGACTATAAAAAATAGTATAAGGAATTCTACATGCCGCAGAATAAACCGTCCATCGTGACGGTCCCGAGCATGAACTTTATTGCGGTTCGCGGACACGGCGATCCCAATCAGGAAGACGGTGAATACAAACGGGCTATAGGTCTTCTGTATGAGATTGCGTTCACGATAAAGATGAGTAAGAAGGGCGATCATCAGATCGATGGCTATTTCGATTACGTCGTACCTCCACTGGAAGGCTTCTGGTGGCAGGATGGTATCAAAGGAATCGATTACGCTCACAAAGAGAATTTCGAGTGGATCTCCGTCATTCGTCTGCCGGATTTCGTCACAAAAGCTGATTTTGACTGGGCTGTTGAAGAGGCTGCAAAGAAGAAAAAGGCAGACTTCTCGAAGGTCGAATTCCTGACCTACGATGAGGGCTTGTGCGTCCAGTGTATGCACAGCGGTTCCTATGACGATGAGCCGGCAACGGTAGAGTTGATGCATGAGTTTATGGAACAGAAAGGCTATGCGCTGGATATTACGGATCAGCGCTTCCATCACGAAATATATCTGAGCGATGCCAGAAAGACGGCGCCGGAGAAGCTGAAAACAGTGATCAGGCATCCGATACGAAAGAGGTAATTGCGGCGTCATGCAAAGAATGCCGATCTTTGTGACTGTCAAGATATGAAGAGACAGCCGTTCTGAGGTCGAACAGAACTGTTACGTAAGTATGTCTAGAAAGGTGGTAAACTATGGAATATATCAGAGTAACAAAAGAGAATCTCGAGAAGGAACATATCTGCTGTGCCATCTCAAACAACAGGGACATTCAGGTCTCTTCCAAGAAAGCGTGGCTTTCAGACCGATTGGATGAAGGACTGGTGTTTCTGAAAAGTGTGGAACGGGGAAAGTGTTTTATTGAGTATATCCCTGCCGAAAATGCATGGAATCCGATCGATGCAGGCGGGTATATGTATATCGACTGTCTGTGGGTTTCCGGTTCCTTCAAGGGGCACGGATACTCCAACGATCTGCTCAGTGCTTGCATTGAGGACAGCAAAAACAAGGGAAAACTGGGTCTTTGTATCCTTTCATCCGCCAAGAAAAAGTCTTTCCTTGCCGATCCGAAATTTCTGAAATATAAGGGTTTTTCGGTAAGTGATGAGGCAGATAACGGTATTCAGCTGTGGTACTTGCCTTTCTCTGCTGACGCTCGCCAGCCTAAGTTCAAGGACTGCGCTAAACACCCTCATG
>CADCRE010000153.1 GCA_902803785.1 uncultured Erysipelotrichaceae bacterium | reverse complement strand
CGGAGACGGAATGTAGTTATCGCAGGCATCGAGCAGTTCGTCGATTGCAGGAGTCCACTGAGGATCACCTTCCAGAGCCTTTAATGCGGAACCACGGATGATCGGAGTATCATCGCCTGGGAATCCGTACTCGTTGAGAAGTTCTCTGACTTCCATTTCGACTAAGTCGATCAGTTCTGGATCGTCGACCATATCGCACTTGTTAAGGAATACGACGATGTAAGGAACGCCTACCTGTCTGGCTAACAGGATGTGTTCACGAGTCTGAGGCATCGGTCCATCAGTTGCTGCAACGACCAGGATAGCTCCATCCATCTGTGCAGCGCCGGTGATCATGTTCTTGATGTAGTCGGCATGTCCCGGGCAGTCAACATGGGCATAGTGTCTCTTAGCTGTCTTGTATTCAACGTGAGCGGTGTTGATCGTGATACCACGAGCCTTCTCTTCAGGAGCACCGTCGATCTGATCGTATGCCTTGAATTCAGCCTGACCTTTTTCAGCTAATCTCTTGGTAATAGCAGCAGTTAAAGTCGTCTTACCATGGTCGACGTGACCGATGGTACCGATATTGACATGTTCCAAGGAACGGTCAACTTTTTCTTTAGCCATCTTAAGTTTTTTCCTCCTAATTTAACAATACTATTTTAAGATAAAACACTCTATTTAGCAATTGCTATCTAGCGTTTTTCTTGGTAATTTCTTCCGCGATGGATGCCGGTACTTCGGCGTAGTGATCCATCTGCATCATGTAGTTTCCGCGGCCCTGAGTATTGGATCTCAGGTCCGTCGCATAACCGAACATCTGGGACAGAGGAATGTATGCGCGGATGACGACAGCGTTTCCTCTTTCTTCCTGATCGTTGATGTGTCCGCGACGTTTTGTGACATCGCCCATGACAGTTCCGAGATACTCCGAAGGTACGGTGATCTCGACATCCATGATCGGTTCCAGGATGACCGGATTACACTTCTTGGCAGCTTCTTTCAGTGCCAGGCTGGCAGCTGTCTTGAAGGCCATTTCCGAAGAGTCGACTTCGTGGTAGGATCCGTCGAACAGAGTCGCTTTGATGTCGACGACCGGATAGCCGGCGACCAGACCGTTCTCGAGGGCAGCCTTGAGGCCTTCCTGAGTCGGCTTGATGTACTCTTTCGGTACGGTACCGCCGACGACGGCATCGATGAATTCGAAGCCCTTGCCGGTGTCGTTCGGTTCGAAGTGGATCCAAACGTGTCCGTACTGTCCGCGTCCGCCTGACTGTCTGACGAATCTGCCTTCACAGTCTGCAGCAGAACGGATCGTTTCACGGTAGGCGACCTGCGGCTTACCGACGTTGCATTCGACCTTGAATTCACGTCTCATACGGTCGACGATGATGTCCAGGTGAAGTTCGCCCATTCCGGCGATGATCGTCTGTCCTGTCTCTTCGTCCGTATAGGTACGGAAGGTAGGGTCTTCTTCGGCAAGTTTCGCCAGTGCAGCGTCCATCTTGTCGGAATCTGCCTTTGTCTTCGGTTCGACCGACATCTGAATGACCGGTTCCGGGAATACCATCGATTCCAGAATGATCGGATGTCTTTCGTCACAGAGCGTATCGCCTGTCGTCGTATTCTTCAGTCCGACTGCAGCGGCAATGTCACCTGCGTCGACTTCTTCGATGTCGGCACGGTGGTTTGCGTGCATCTGCACCAGTCTTCCGAATCTTTCCTTTGCGTCTTTGGTCGCATTGAGCACATAGGATCCGGCTGTGGCGATACCTGAGTAGACTCTGAAGTAGGTGAGCCTTCCAACGAACGGGTCGGTCATGACCTTGAATGCCAGTGCGGCAAACGGTTCATCATCGCTTGCGTGGCGTTCTGCTTCATCGCCGAACTTCGTCGTTCCCTTGATCGCCGGGACATCCAGCGGAGAAGGAAGATATTCGACGACTGCATCCAGCAGAAGCTGGATACCCTTGTTCTTGTAGGCGGATCCGCAGAGGACCGGGAAGAACTCGGAAGTCAGAACAGCTTTACGGATCGCTCTCTTGATCAGTTTGACATCCGGATCCTGTCCGTCAAGGAAGATCTCCATCAGTTCATCATCGTAATCACAGAGCTTTTCGATGAGCTCGCTTCTGAGCAGTTCCGCTTCATCTTCGTACTGTGCGTCGATCGCCGATTCACGGATATCCGTACCGGAGTCATCTCCGTACATGTACTGTTTTCTTTCAACCAGATCGATGATACCGCGGAAGGTGTTTTCCGCTCCGATCGGCATCTGGATGGCAGCCGCATTGGCGGCCAGCTTGTCACCGATCGATTTGACGGACATCATGAAGTCCGCACCGGTCGCATCCATCTTGTTTGCGAAGACGATCCTAGGAACGTGATAGGTCGAAGCCTGTCTCCAGACAGTCTCTGTCTGAGGCTCGACACCCGCCTTGGCATCCAATACAGTTACGGCGCCGTCCAGGACACGCAGAGATCTTTCGACCTCGACGGTAAAGTCAACATGTCCCGGGGTATCGATGATGTTGATGCGGGTCGCAGGGAGCTGATGCTTGGATCCCTTCCAGAACGTTGTCGTTGCAGCGGAAGTGATCGTGATACCTCTCTCCTGTTCCTGTTCCATCCAGTCCATCTGGCTGGCACCATCGTGTGTTTCACCGATCTTGTGTGTTTTTCCGGTAAAGAAGAGAATTCTTTCGGTACAGGTGGTCTTGCCTGCATCGATATGCGCCATGATGCCAATATTTCTCGTATTATCTAAAGTATATTGACGTGCCATAACGTATCCTTTCTATTACCAGCGGTAATGTGCAAATGCTTTGTTTGCTTCTGCCATCTTGTGAGTGTCGTCCTTCTTCTTGACGGACTGACCTACACCGTTAGAAGCATCAATGATCTCGGCAGCGAGTCTTTCTTCCATGGTCCTTTCGGATCTCAGTCTGGAGTAGTTGACGATCCATCTGAGTCCGAGAGTCAGTCTTCTCTCATCGGAAACTTCGACAGGGACCTGGTAGTTTGCACCACCGACTCTTCTTAATTTCAGTTCCAGTTCAGGCATGACGTTGTCCAGCGCTTTTTCGAACACTTCCATCGGCTGCTGACCTGTTTTCTTTTCTACGATATCGAATGCATTGTAGAGGATGTTCTGTGCGACGCCTTTTTTACCATCTAACATGATCTTGTTGATTAAGCGCGTCACCAGCTTGGAATTGTAGATCGGATCTACCAATACATCTCGCTTCGCAATATGTCCTTTTCTAGGCATTGTTTAATCTCCTTTCATGTTTACTTTGGCTTTTTAGCGCCGTATAAGGAACGGCCCTGTTTTCTTCCGTCGACACCGGCGCAGTCCAGGGTACCTCTGATGATGTGATAACGCACACCAGGAAGGTCCTTGACACGTCCGCCACGGATCATGACGACAGAGTGTTCCTGAAGGTTGTGACCGATACCCGGAATGTAAGCTGTAACTTCCATACCGTTGGATAAACGGACACGCGCATACTTTCTCAAGGCTGAGTTCGGCTTCTTCGGAGTCATCGTACCGACACGGGTGCAGACGCCTCTTTTCTGCGGAGAAGCCAGATCGATGGAACGGTTCTTTAATGAGTTGTAGCCTTTATTAAGAGCCGGTGCTTTTGACTTGAATGTTCTCGCAGTTCTGCCTTTTCTTACTAACTGATTGATTGTTGGCATTTCGTTTCTCCTTTCTTCTTATGCACACTCTTACAGGTGTGCCACATTCCTGACTTATATATAGATCCTTTCGGATCTGTCAGCTTTTTAATATTAACAAAATCTGAAGTTCAAAATCAAGGGAAAAATGCGATTTTTATGCAGTTTTTACTGTTTCACGGCTTCAGATGTGCCAAAACTGCCCGATTCATCATAACATATCTTCCTCAAGATATGAGATATAATAATAAAGAATGAAGAGGTTTGGTAATGGAACAGATCATTAAGAGCCTGCTGGAAAACGATCTTTACAAGTTCTCCATGGGACAGGCTATCTATCATCACTATTCTGACTATAAGACGACCTGGACGTTTAAGTGCCGCAACGAAGGTGTCCGTTTCACACCCGAGATGATCGAAGAGATCCGACATCAGATCAAGCTGTACTGCGGTCTGCGTTTCACGGAAGAAGAACTGCAGTATCTCAACGATATCCGCTGGATCAAGGGAAGCTACGTGGATTTTCTGAGGCTCTGGGAACCGCGCTATGCGGATTTCAACATCTCCGTAGATAAGAACGGAGACCTGTCTCTGGAGACCTTCGGTACCTGGCTGAACACTTCGATGTATGAAGTGCCGACTCTGGCCATCGTCAACGAAGTCTACTTCCGCATGGCCTACGATTACGACGAACTGTTTGCGGATTTCCGTAGGAGAGCGGCCGAGAAGATCGAAAAGCTGAAGGCAGGGGAATACGAACTGGGTTCCTATTCCGAATTCGGACTTCGCAGGAGACTGTCCGGTGAAGCACAGGACTACATCGTGAAAGAACTTGCGGATGCAAAGATCGAAGGATCCCGTTTCGTCGGAACGTCCAATGTCTATCTGGCAAAGAAATACGGGCTGACTCCGGTCGGAACGATGGCACATGAATGGATCATGTGTGTCGGCCAGGGAGACCACAAACACAATCCGGCCTATTCCAACTATTTCGCACTGGATGCCTGGGTCAACGAATACGGCGTCCTCAACGGAACGGCACTGACCGATACGATCACGACCGACTGTTTCCTGAGAGACTTCCGTCTGACCTTTGCGACGCTGTTCTCCGGTGTCCGTCATGATTCCGGCGATCCGATCGCCTGGGGTGAAAAGATGCTGAAACACTATGAATTCCTCGGCATCGATGCCAGGACGAAGACCTTTTTATTCTCCGACAGCCTGAACTTCGAGAAGGCGACGAAGATCTACCGTCACTTCAAAGACTCCTGCAAGGTGGCCTTCGGGATCGGGACCTATCTGTCCAACGATACCTGTGAGCCGGCGCTGAACATCGTCATGAAGGTGACCAAGTGCAACGGTCAGGATGTGGCGAAGATCTCCGATGTGGAAGGCAAGAGCATGTGCAAGAATCAGGAATATGTCGATTACCTGCAGAGAAGTATCGACTGGCGTATGGAAAACGAGGTAAAGAAAGATGTTTGACGCAGTAAAGGAAACAGAAAAGATCATCACGTTCATTCGTGATTACTATGAAAAGAACCACCTGAAAGGTGCCGTTTTAGGCATCTCCGGCGGCAAGGATTCCGGTGTCGTAGCCGGTCTCATGTGCAAGGCTCTCGGATCTGAGAACGTCGTCGGGATCACGCTGCCGTGTCACTCCAAGGAAGCGGATGCGGCGGATGCGAAACTGGTCGCTGAGAAGTTCGGTTTCGAGCTTCTCAATATCGATCTGACCGATACCTACGATACGTTCAAGGCTCAGATCGGAAAACTGGGAGATTTTACCGAAGAGGAGACGAAGAATTCCGATATCAATATCAAACCAAGGCTCCGCATGGCTTCGGTCTACTACATGGCAGCTCTGCTTTCAGCGACGAAGGGAGGGACCTATATCGTTCCGGGAACGTCCAATGCCTGTGAACTCTATGTCGGCTATTTCACCAAAGGCGGCGATTCCGTCTATGACATCGCTCCGATCTACGGCCTGACCGTGGAAGAAGTTATCCAGGTCGGAGAAGTGATCGGCGTGCCGGAGAAGGTCCTGTATCGGACTCCGGACGACGGGATCTCCGGGTTGAGCGATGAAGACAAGCTCGGCGTCCGTTACAGCGATATCGCCAAAGTCATCAACGGTGAAGACGTATCGGAAGATGCCGAGAAGAAGATCGAAGAACTGCATCGAAAGGCAGCACACAAGTTCCATACACCGGTCTATCACAAATGAAGAAGATCGGTGTATATTGCGGATCGTTCAGTCCGGTCCATAAGGGACATATTGCGATCGCCCGTGAAGTCCTGAAAGAAGGCCTTGCGGATGAAGTCCTGATCATTGCGACCGGAAAATACTGGGACAAGACAGACCTGCTTCCGCTGGATAAGCGGATCGCGATGCTGGAACTGGTCAGGGAGAAGGGAATGGTCATCGACCGTCGCTACAATTCCTATCCCTTTACTCACCAGATCTTCGAACAGCTGGAAAAAGACTGTAAGGATACTTCCTTTTCTCTGATCATCGGCGCAGACAATCTGCCGCGTTTTCAGGAATGGAAGGAATACGAATATCTTCTGAAATACGATTTTCTGGTCGTCAGAAGGGAAGGGATCGATATCGATGAGAATATGGCCCGTCTGCACAAGACGAACTATACGGTCCTCGACCTGGAAGAGATGCCGATCAGTTCCACCTATATCCGCGATCATCTCTATGATTATGACGATATGAAACAGATGATCGATAAACGAGTATACGATTACCTGAAAGGAAACACGACGATGCAACATGAGATCATTGAAAGACATCCTCTGCTGGACGAAAACGGCCATCTGATCGAAACGGGCTATGCCCGCAGTCTGATCCTCGATTATGACCGCAAAGCGATCAAGGCACCTTCATTGCGTATCAAGGAATGGGACTACTATCTGGTATATAACAAAGATTTCGGTATCGCCCTGACGGTCGATGACAATTCCTATATGGCATTGGATTCGATCTCCCTCCTGGATTTCCGCAAGCCATGGGAACATACGAATTCTCCGATGAAATTCATGACTTTGGGCAAGCGGAACTTTCCGGCCTCTTCGGAAAAAGGAGATGTGAGAGGAGATGGGAAAGGCTATTTCATCGACTTCAAAAAGGAAGAAGACAGACGCGTACTGAGTTTCCGGATGGATGATTTCATGGACGGAAAGCCGATCGAAGGGACGATCGAACTGGAAGATCCTCATGACGAGTCGATGGTGATAGTGACCCCGTATAAGGAAAGCAAGGTCCACTTCTACTACAATCAGAAGATCAACTGCATGCCTGCTCAGGGCAAGGTCATCTTCGACGGGAAAGAATATCTCTTTGAGAAAGAGAACAGCTTCGGTACCCTGGACTGGGGCAGGGGCGTCTGGACCTACAAGAACACCTGGTACTGGGGATCCGCATCCGGGATCGTCAACGGACACCGTTTCGGTTTCAATATCGGCTACGGCTTCGGAGATACTTCGGCAGCCAGCGAGAATATGCTGTTCTGGGACGGGAAGGCGCATAAGCTCTCCCAGGTCACGTTCCACATCCCGACAAAGGACGGAAAGGACGATTTCCTTTCTCCGTGGAAGTTCACCTCGGATGACGGACGTTTTGAGATGGACTTTGAACCGGTCATGGATCGGGCGGCCAATACGGATTTCATCATTCTGGGTTCCGATCAGCATCAGGTCTTCGGAAAGTTTACCGGGACCTGTATCCTCGATGACGGTACGAAAGTGGAGATAAAGGATCTCCTCGGATTCGCCGAGAAGGTCGCAAATAAGTGGTAATGAAGGAAGGGAAACCTTCCTTTCTTCTGTATAATAGAAATATGAGTGAAAAACTGTTTAAACTCGTTTCCGATTACAAGCCGATGGGCGATCAGCCGGCAGCCATCGATCAGCTGGTCGAAGGACTGAACGCCGGAAAACACGAACAGGTCCTGCTCGGTGCGACAGGTACCGGAAAGACCTTCACGATCGCCAACGTCATACAGAAAGTCAATAAGCCGACGCTGATCTTTGCGCATAACAAGACTCTGGCAGGTCAGCTCTATTCGGAATTCAAGGCACTGTTTCCGGAGAACGCGGTGGAGTACTTCATCTCCAACTTCGATTTCTATCAGCCGGAAGCCTATATGCCGAAAACGGATACCTATATCGAAAAGAACGCCGTCACCAACGATGAGATCGACATGCTGAGGATGTCCGCATACAACTCTCTTCTGGAGAGAAGAGACGTCATCGTCGTGGCATCGGTCGCCTGCATCTATGCCGGAAGCAACCCGGAGGATTATAAGGACATGTTCTTTACGCTGAAGACGGGAGAGATCATCGATCGTCAGGAACTGATCAAGAGACTGATCACGATGCAGTATCAGCGCAACGATATGGACAAGTTGCGTGGAACTTTCTCCGTAAAAGGCGATGTCATCGAGATCTGTCCGGGACATACCGACAAGTTCATCATCCGGGTAGAGATGTTCGATGACGAAGTGGAACGGATCACGGAGATCGATCCTTTGACCAAGGAAGTCCAGAATGGCTATACCGTCTATTCCTTCTTCCCGGCCAGCGGCTATGCCCGCAATCATGACGACCTTCTGATCGCCTGCGACAATATCGAAAAAGAACTGGAAGAGCGTCTCGCCTACTTCAAAGAGAAGGGGAAGATGCTGGAATATGAGAGACTGGAACAGCGCTGCCGCTACGACATCGAAGCCCTCAGAGAGATGGGAATGTGTTCCGGGATCGAAAACTATGCGATGCATATCGACCACCGTGTCCCGGGACAGAGACCGTACAATCTTTTCGATTACTTCGGAGACGATTTTCTGATCGTTGTCGATGAATCGCATGTCTCTCTTCCGCAGATCCGCGGTATGTACAACGGGGACCACCAGCGTAAACTGACTCTGGTAGAATACGG
Organism: uncultured Erysipelotrichaceae bacterium; assembly: GCA_902803785.1. GTDB lineage: Bacteria > Bacillota_I > Bacilli_A > Erysipelotrichales > Erysipelotrichaceae > Colivicinus. The sequence goes on along the minus strand of CADCRE010000153.1, from coordinate 5,983 downwards.
ATTCCGTCTGCCGAGTGCTCTGGAGAACCGTCCGATGACCTTCGAGGAATGGGAGGAACTTCCCGCTCCGAGGATCTATATGTCTGCCACCCCGGGAGACTATGAACTGGAACACGGCGGCAAGCCGATCGAACAGCTGATCCGTCCGACGGGTCTTCTGGATCCGATCGTCGAAGTGCGCAGGACCAGCGGTCAGATCGACGATCTGATGGAAGAGATCCGCAAGAATATCGAACGCAAGGAACGGACACTGGTCACGACATTGACGGTCAAGATGGCGGAAGATCTGACGGATTATTTCCGGAAACAGAACTTCAAGGTAGCCTATCTGCATCATGAGACCAAGACGCTCGAAAGAAGCGAGATCATCCACGACTTAAGAAGCGGAAAATACGATATCCTGGTCGGGATCAACCTGCTCAGAGAAGGATTGGATATCCCGGAAGTATCACTGATCGCCATCCTCGATGCGGACTAGGAAGGCTTCTTGAGATCTTCCCGTTCCCTGATCCAGACGATCGGCAGGGCGGCGAGAAACGTCAACGGAAGGGTCATCATGTATGCGGACAGTATCACCGATTCCATGAAGACGGCGATCGATGAGACGAACCGCAGAAGATCGATCCAGGAAAGATATAATGAAGAACACGGTGTCACACCTCGTTCCATCGTCAAGGAACTCTCCGAGGTCATCCATTCCAAGGAGACGAAGGAGATGTCGATGAAGTACCGTCAGAAACACCGTCACTCCAAGGCAGAGAAGGAAAAGATGATGGCATCCATCGAAGCCGAGATGAGACAGGCCGCAAAACAGCTCAACTTTGAAAGAGCCGCAGAATTGAGGGATATACTGTATGAACTTAGAGATGAAAAGTAAGATGAAACGTTTATTCGTGACCCTGCTGGGGATCTTCTTCCTCGGCGCAGGCGTCGCTGTCGACACGGCGGCGGCACTCGGAACCGACTGCATGGCCGGATTCAACGAAGCCTTCGCAAAGACCCTGGGCTATGTCACCTTCGGACAGATGACGACGATCGTAGAGATCCTGATGGTCATCTATGCCTATCTGAGTTCGAAGAAGACAGTCGGGATCGGCACGGTCCTTTCGATGCTGCTGGTCCAGTTCCCGATCGATCTGGTCTACAACCTGGTCCCGCAGACCCAGAACCTCGTCGTACGCATCCTCTATGTCCTGATCGGTATCCTGTTCATATCATTAGGTGCGGAGATGATCATCCACGCAGATCTGGGAATGGGAGCCTATGAAGCTTTCATGTATTCCTTTGTCTATACCAGAAAATGGAAATTCATCTATGTGAAATACGTCTGCGATGCGATCTTCCTTCTCGGTACGGTCATCTTCCGAGGACAGATCGGACTCGGTACGGTCATCACCTATCTTCTGACTCCGAAATGTATGGAGCTCATTAACAGGAACATCGACAGATTCCTCCGATTCGAATAAGATACACCATAGAGTGTGTTATATAATGAAAGTATGAGGAAACTGGTACTTATCAGCGGTATCTCCGGCGCGGGAAAATCGACTGCCTCGAACATCCTCGAGGATATGGGCTTTACCTGTATCGACCAGTATCCGCCGGAACTGCTTCCGGACCTGATCGAACTGATCAAGACTTCGGATTCCATCCGCTATCAGAAAGTCGCTCTGACGATCGGTCTGAGCGATCTGGAAAAATTCTACAATCTCCTGGAAAACTCGGACTACGATTCCAAGCTGATCCTTTTGGATGCCTCCCGGGATGCGATCATCAACCGCTACAAGTTCACCCGCCGTGTCCATCCTTTGGTGACGGCAAATCGGGCATCGACTCTGGAAGAGGCGATCGATATCGAAAAGGATATCCTGAACCGTTTCCGGAAACACAACGTTCATATCATCGATACGACCAATCTCACCAATAAACAGCACAAGGAGATCCTGGACAGGATCCTGGAATATGACGATTTCAACAATCTGGCGATCACCTTCGAATCTTTCGGATACAAGAACGGCGTTCCGGACGATGCGGATGTGGTGCTGGATGTCAGGATGCTGGAGAATCCGTTCTATGTTCCGAAACTCAGAAACAAGACCGGTAACGACAAGCCGGTCCAGGAATACGTATTGAATTCCAAACTGACGCAGCGTTATCTGAAGAAGGCCATCGCCTATCTGGATTTCATGTTCAAGGCCTACGATAACGAAGAAAAGAGACATCTTACGATCTGTATCGGCTGTACCGGCGGTCAGCACCGCAGTGTCACGATCGCCAATTATCTGTACGGCTATTATAAAGAGAAATATATGTGCTATATCGCACACAGGGAACTGCGATGAAAAATGTTGTTGTTTTAGGCGGAGGACACGGTCTGTCCACGATCCTGAAAGGGATAAGGGACCTTCCGAATATCGACATCTCCGCGATCGTCACCGTTGCGGATGACGGAGGATCCACCGGAAGGATCCGCAGAAGATATACCATACCGGCCATGGGCGATGTACGTAACGTGCTCCTGGCTCTTTCGGACAGCGAACCTCTGCTTCACGATCTGATGAACTATCGCTTCGAAGGGGAAGACAATATGGATATCGCCGGACATTCCTTAGGCAATCTGATCCTGACGGCCCTCACCAATATGACCGGATCCTTTCATGAGGCGATCCGTATCACTTCGGAGATGCTGAAGGTCAACGGAAAGATCATTCCTTCCACCCTTCAGAATGTGACGCTCTTCGCCCGCATGGATGACGATACGATCGTCAAAGGCGAAGCCAGTATCCCGAGCTACATCCATCACATCCAGAAAGTTTTCTATCAGGGAGAAGTGAAAGCCAATGAAGAGGCGATCGAAGCCATCGACAGGGCCGATCTGATCATCTACGGGATCGGTTCCTTATATACATCCATCCTGCCGAATACGATCATTCCGGGCATCAGAGATGCTTTGAAGAGAAGCAAGGCACAGAAGATCTATTTCGCCAACTGTATGACTCAGTCCAATGAGACATATAACTACGACCTTAAAGACCATGTGGATGCCTTCCGCCAGCACGAAACGGAAGTGGATACCGTCATCATGCACAACGACAGGATCCCGGATGAGATCCTGCTTCGCTATGCCAGAGAGAATTCCATCGAAGTGAAAGACAACGGCGACAGCGGAACGAAGGTCCTGAAATTCGATCTTCTCAATTTCGACAGGGGTCTGGTTCGTCATGATCCGAAGAAGATCGCCAAGGCTCTGGAGAGTATCCTCTGATGTCCTATACGACAGAGATCAAGCAGGAGATCGCTGCCAGGGATCTGGAGAAACACTGTCAGAAGGCACAATTAAGCGCACTGATCCAGCTGACCAGTTCGCTGAAGATCGCCAGAGGCAATTTCGGGATCGTGATCCGCAGTGAGAGCGTCACTGCTGCCAGAAGGGCGATGTTCCTGTTGAAGGAACTTTATAAGGTCGATACGAAGCTGGAAGTCGCCCGCAAGACCAATCTCAAGAAAAACAACGTCTATACCATCGAAGTAGAGAAAGGCGGAAAGGAGATCCTGGAAGACCTCGGTCTGTATTCCAGCAGGGGTCTTGAGATCCATCCGGGACACGACATCGTCGCAAAGAACTGCTGTGCAGCTTCCTATCTGGGCGGAGCCTTCCTGGCCTACGGTTCCTGCAACGATCCTCAGAATCCCAGCTACCATCTGGAGATCGCACTGAATGAACTCGACTATGCCAACTACATCGTCAAACTGATCTCCCGTTTCGATATGCAGGCAAAGATCGCCAAACGCCGGAGCCGCTATGTCGTCTATCTCAAGAAAGCCGACTACGTCTCCAACTTTCTGGCGCTGATCGGTGCACATGACGCGATGATGCGTTTCGAAGACGAAAGGATCGGCAGAGATCTCAAGAATTCCCTGAGCCGTATCGACAACTGCGAGATCGCCAATGAAGTCAAGACCATTCGGGCTGCCCAGAAACAGATCGAATACCTGCAGAAGATCATCGACAGCGGAATCTATGAAAAACTGAATGAACGTCTGAAGAATGTCGTCGATATCCGTATGAAGAATCAGGACCACTCCCTGAGTGAACTGTGTGAGGCCTATCAGAAGGTCTATGGCGATTCCATCTCCAAATCGGGGATGAAACACCGTCTGAATAAACTGGAAACGATCGCGAGATCGCTGGAGGAATGATATGAAAGCTGTATTAGTCACCGGAGCATCTTCCGGGATCGGAAAAGAATTTGCGAGACAGTTCGCCTACCGCGGATACAATCTGATCCTGGTCGCCAGAAGAGAGGATCTTCTGAAACAGATCGAAGAAGAATTCATCGAAGAATACCATATCGAAGTGGACCACTTTGCCTGTGATCTTTCCAAGGATCCGAAAGCGGTCTACGATTTCTGCAAGGAAAAGGGGTATACCGTCACCGTCCTGATCAACAATGCCGGATACGGAGACTACGGTGCCTTCATCGAATCCGATCTGGACAAGGCACTTGGGATGATCGACCTCAACAATAAAGCCCTGGTATCTTTGACTTATTATTTCGTACAGGATATGAAGAAGAACGGTTACGGTCATATCATCAACACCGGTTCTGTCGCTTCCTTCATTCCGGGACCTTATATGGCAGTCTACTATGCGACCAAGTCCTTCGTGATGAGTTTCTCCATGGCACTTCGGGAAGAACTGCGCAAGGACGGGATCCACGTCTCTGTCCTGTGTCCTGCACCGACCAAGTCGGATTTCTGGACCAGAGCCAACGGTGAGACAGCTGCCGTCTATGACAATATCCTCGCCCGCACCAGTCTGGATGCGGCCAAAACGGGATATTCTCTGTTCGAGTCGAACAAGCCTTATGCGATCGACGGAGCTTCCTACAAATTCCTGATCGGACTTGCCCGGCACCTTCCGCTGGAACTGTGTGCCCGAGCGGTCGGACTGGTACAATCCAAGACAAAGAAAAAGGCGAATTAATTCGCCTTTTCAAATACATCGATGATGAAACAGAAGCGGATCTTCAGTCGATCCAGCTGATCCAGTTTTTCCTTGTCTTTCTTTGATGTTGTATTCACATAAGGTGTCATCAGGAAGAGATCCTGTATATCTTCCTTTGGAAGGAGAGCTTCCGATTCGATATGATACTGACCGATCTGTTTCAGACCTTCGATCTCGATATCTTCCGTATCGTTGAGATAAGGTTCATCATAGATCGCTTCCTTGAGTTCGTAGAGATGGTAACGGTCGGGACGGACCAGAAGGAACTGTCCGTCTTTCTTCAGGATGCGGACGATCTCTTCTCTGGCGATCGGCGCAAAGATGGTGATCACCTTGTCGGCACATTCATCCTTCAAAGGATCGTGAAAGATCGAATTCAGAAGATAAGTCGTGCCCTTGTCTCTCTTGGAGGCGATCTTGAGGCCTTGTTTACTCAGATCGATGCCGACCTTGTCTTTACAACAGAAATAGGAAGTGTAATATCCTTCTCCGCAGGCCAGGTCGACCAGAGAATCCTCTTCCTTCAGAAGTGAGTTTACCTTTTCTCTCAGGAAGTCATAATATCCTTTTCCCAGAAATCGCTGTCTTGCCCGGATCATCTCCGGATTGTCCCCGCTGTTCTGTGAATTGTGAAGGTTCAGATTGAGATAGCCTTCCTTCGCTTCATCAAAACTGTGTCCGTTGACACATTTCCAGATCTTTTCGTTTCGTTTCAGCCTGTTTTGACAGACCGGACACAGGATATCCATAAATCTATTTTAGAATATGTTGTAGAATAAAAGTATGAAAAAAGGATTATTGATCGTATACAGCGGCCTTTCCGGCGTAGGCAAGGGAACGATCCTGAAACAGCTTATGCCGATGGAAGATCTCAATCTGGCTTATTCCGTATCGATGACGACCAGAGCTCCGCGGGAAGGGGAGAAAGACGGTGTCGATTATTTCTTCGTCAGCAAGAAACGTTTCCTGGAAGCT
>CADCRE010000152.1 GCA_902803785.1 uncultured Erysipelotrichaceae bacterium | reverse complement strand
TGCGGTCATCAATAAGCTGAACTATACCAACGGCGTCCTTCGTATCCTGAACTCGAAACTGAAGATCACGGCTGACAGACTTTCTTCATCGGAAGTTCAGAACCGGTATTTCCGTTCTCTCTTACAAAAGGACTGCGGCCTGGTGATCTTTTCCGGACCGACCGGATCCGGAAAGACGACGACTCTGTATTCGCTTCTTTCCGAAGTGAAAAAGAAGAAGATCTATTCGATCGAAGATCCGATCGAAGTCTACCATGAAAACATCGTCCAGCTTTCGGTCAACGAAGCGATGGGTTTTGACTATGCCCAGGGCGTGCAGCAGATCCTCAGACACGATCCCGACATCATCATGATTGGCGAGATCCGGGAAGAGAAAGCGGCCAGGATCGCCGTAACGGCTGCGAATACCGGACATCTGGTGCTGACAACGATCCACACTTCCAAAGCGACCGGCGTGATCTCACGCATGACCGAGCTCGGTGTCAAAGAGGACCATCTCTATGAGAACCTTCTGTGTGTTACGAATCAGAGGCTGTATCCAAACCGCAAGACCGGAGGAAAGATCGTCCTCTACGAGATCATGGATACGGATGAGATCGCCTACTACCGACAGAATCAGAGACATTCTCCTACCTTCCTCAGCATCGAAAAACAGATCCGGAAAGGAATCGTCGATGGGATCCTGGAAAAGACGCTTCTTTGAAGAAAGGCTTTCCATGGAGGATGCGATCTATCTTTCCAGACTTCTGAATACGGCTTTGCCGATCGGAGAATGCCTCGATCTGATCGAGACAGGCAGGAATACGAAGATCGTACACGAGATCAAGGAAAGGCTGAACAGGGGAGAGAGGATCGAAGATGCGATCAAAGGCCGTCTGCCCAAACGGATCGAGTCCTATGTGCAGGCACTTCTCGGCTCTTTGTCGCTGTCCAAAGCCCTGTCTCTGGCCCTGGAATTTCAGGAAGGCACCGAGAAGGAAAGAAACGGTCTGATCCGGACTCTGGCCTATCCCTGTATCCTGCTTTTTCTGACCCTGACAGCGCTGTATCTGTTCGATCTCTACGGCATCGATTCGATCTTCGTACTGATCCGTTCCTTTGAAGGAGATCTCTCTTTCTATGACGATCTCCGCGTATTCTTCCGCATTCTGGTAGAGACAGTCTACATCGCCTCCTCGATCATCGCGATTCTGATCCTGATCGGCATACAGCCGAAGAACATCGTCCTTCTTTACATCCTGGTATCCAAACACTGTCCCAATTCACTCTTGAACATCTGCAGCTGTACGGAGTTCATGTCACTGTTTCTGATCTGTATCGAGAACGGTTTTCATACCAGGGAATCCCTCGAACTGCTGAAAAGCATGAAGATGAGGCCGATCGTCTCCTTTCTGGCCTTCCACCTCGATGAGAAGCTGATGGAAGGTGCGACTCTGAAAGAGGCCGTGAAACAGGACTACTATGACTCCTCTTTGACCAGGTTCATCAAGATCGCGAACTATACCGGGGACTTTGCGAATGTGATCCGTTCCTATGTCGAACTCAGTTCGCAGCGCGTCAGCAGGCGTCTGAAACGCTATACCCTGACCCTGCAGCTGTTTACATATGTCCTGATCGGCATGATCATTATCTTCATTTACCGGATCCTGTTCATGCCGATGCAGGCGATCAGTATATTCTGATAGGAGGAAAAATGAATAAGAAAGGTTTTACACTGCTGGAGATGGTCGTCGTCGTGATCATCATTTCCATCCTGCTCCTGCTGACGATCCCCAATGTCTCAAAAGTCATCCGTTCCGTAGACTCCAAGGCCTGTCAGGCGCTGACGAAAGTCGTCGATTCGGCGATCATCCAGTTCAAACTGGACTACGGAAGCGATCCCGCTTCGTTAAGCGATCTGGTCAACGGAGGATATCTCGAGGAAAGCCAGACGAAGTGTTCGGACGGAACACAGCTTTCGATCTATGACGGACACTGCGTTGCGCACTGATGCGGGATTCACCCTTCCCGAACTGCTTCTCTCCCTGTTTGCGATCAG
>CADCRE010000151.1 GCA_902803785.1 uncultured Erysipelotrichaceae bacterium | reverse complement strand
GAAGAGATGGAACATCGGATCGAAGAACTTTCGGAAGGCCAGAAATGCAAGATCCTGCTTCTGAAACTGATCCTGGAAAGATGCGATGTCCTGCTACTGGATGAGCCGACGAGAAACCTCTCGCCGCTCTCAAATCCCCGTATCCGTGCGATCCTGAACGATTTCGGGGGAGCGATCATCGCGGTCTCACATGACAGGAAATTCATCGAAGAGGTCGCAAACAGGATCTATCAGTTGAAGGACGGGTGCCTCGTTCATCTTGATTAGCCTTTTTGGACTGTAAAAGTATGTTATAATTTATTAAGAATTCTGGAGGATATCATTTGTGCAGAAGATACGTTTAATGGCACTTGGCGGTCTTGACGAAGATGGCAAGAATATGTACCTGGTGGAGATCGATGGCGATATTTTTGTAGTGGATGCCGGTCTGAAGTATCCGAGCGAGACCGAACAGCTGGGGATCGAATATATCATCCCCGATTTCACATATCTGTTGGAACACAAGGAGAGAGTGAAGGGCATCTTCATCTCCCACGGCCATGACGATGTGATGAGCGCATTGGGACACCTGCTGACACAGGCGGATTTTGATGTCTATGCGACCGCTCTGACGGCGAAACTGCTGGAGATGGAGTTTCAGAAGCACAAGATCCGCAACAAACGGATCAATATCCTGAAACGGAACGATACGATCAAGGTCGCAGGACATATCATCCATACCTTCCCGGTCATGCAGTCGATCGCTGACGGCGTCGGCTTCGCTTTTGAGACGGATTCCGGACTGATCGTCTATACTTCGGAATTCATCTTCGACTACGATATCCTGAACAAATCGTTCTCCATGGATATCAACGCCCTTTCCGAGATGGGGAAGGACAACGTCCTGGTCCTGATGTCCGAATCGACCGGTTCGACCCGCAGCGGCTATACCGCACCGAAGCACAGGATCACGGAACATATCGAACACTACTTCGAAGAGACGGAAAAGCGTCTCATCGTGACTCTGTACCGCCAGAACCTGTTCAGGATCATGGAGATCCTGGAACTGGCGAACAAATACCACAAGAAAGTCTACTTCTACGACGATGAACATATCCGCATGCTGAACATCGTCGATGAACTGGGATATTACCGCATCCCGAAGAACGTCATCCTTTCTCCGAAAGAATTCAATAACGATCTTCTGGATGTCATATGCATCGTCTCCGGATCGGGAAACGAAGTATTCAAGCTGATGCACAATATCGCGATCGGCGAAGATCAGACCATCGAACTTCACGAACACGACACTGTCATCATCGCATCTCCGGTCGTACCGGGTACCGAAAAGGATGCGACCGCGATGGAGAACGACCTGTACAAGGCCGGCGTTTCGATCGTCAAACTGAATGCCAAACAGATCCTTTCCATGCACGCATCGACAGAAGACCTCAAGATGATGCTTTATCTGATCCGTCCGCGCTACTATCTGCCGATCAAGGGAGAATACTCTGATCTTGTCAGCAACGCGGATATCGCAGTGGAGATGGGCTATACGCCGGACCGTATCATCCTTTTGGACAACGGCCAGTTCGCCTCTTTTGAGAACGGACGTCTGTCTTCGACCGGCGATCAGATCGAACTGACGGAGACCGCGATCGATTCTTCCGATATGCGCGACGTTTCCGGTATGGTCCTGAAAGACCGCGAAAAACTGTCCACGGACGGTGCTATAATATGTGGTGTTGTGCTTGATTTCAACACCAAGAAGGTCATCGGCGGACCGGACATCCAGTCCAGAGGTGTTATCTACCTCAAAGATGCCGATCATATCCTGGCGGAGATCGGAAATATCCTCACTTCCACGATCGAAAAGAGCGTCGAAAACGGGACCTACGACAATATGAAGGTCCGTATGGAAGCCAGAGAACTGATCTCCCGCTATGTCCTCAAATCGACAGGAAAGACCCCGATGATCCTTCCTGCGATCGTTGAGATCAATCTCGGAGAAAACAGTGGCAAAGAGAACTAGCAAAAAGAAAAACAACTCGCGTCTCAGCTGGCTGATCGCCTGTATCCTGCTGGCGGTACTGATCTTCTTTACCGTCAGTAAGATGGGGAAGTTCGGCGTCTTTTTCAATAATATCTTCAGCTTTCTGTTTTCCGCACTCTACATCATTCCGATCATGACGCTTTTCTTCTACGGGATCTACTATCTCTTCTTTTCCGATGGGAAACACGCCTCCGAAAAACTGAGATGGGGTCTCGTGCTTTTGAACCTCTTTGTCGTACTGCTGTGCGCGTTCATCAAGGATGAGACGACACTGGGGAACTATCTGAACTATCTTTCGACGACCTCAGCGGCCGCATTCGACGGCGAACATATCCTTCCCTATACCGGAGGGGTCATCGGCAATCTGCTCTATTCACTGTTCCTCGCTTTAGTCTCGAGAAGCGGTGTCCTGATCGTCCTGATCGTGATATTCCTGATCTCCTGTATCTTGATCGTTCCTTCAGATATCTATAAACAGCTGTTCACGGATACGCGGAAACAGATCGATACCAGTCGCAAGGAACATCAGAAGAAGAGAGAAGCGGATAGGATCGCCGCTCAGAAGGCCGCGGAAGAAAGAAGGGCCAGACAGGCTGAAGAGATGGCGAGACTCGCCGAAGAGGAAGAGAAACGTCGTCAGGAAGAAGAGATCCGAAAGGCCAGAGAAGCGGAAGAGAAACGGATCAAAGCGGAACAGGAAGCCAAAGAGGCCGAGATCCGCAGACAGGAAGAAGAGATCCGAAAGAAAGAGGAAGAAGAGAGAAAGAAGAGGGAAGCCATCCTTTCGAAGTCTCCGACTTTCATCAACCTGAACGAAGAAGAGATCTACGGAAAGAAGCGGAAGAAAAAGAGCGAAGAAGCTCAGCCGCAGCAGGAGATCCCTCTGGTCAAGGAAGTGAAGGAACCTCAGAAGGCTGCTCAGACCGCACAGGTACTTACCCGCAAGAAGGGGACCTATCATATCCCGAAACGTTACGAAGACTTCCTGGATGTCGCCTCCTCGGCATCTTCCAGTGTCAATAAGACTTCTGCCGCCGTAAAGGGCGAGAAAGTCATCGAGATCCTCCATAACTTCGGCATCGAAGCCGATCTGATCAATACCTATATCGGACCTTCCGTCACGAAGTTTGAGATCAAGCCGGATTCTTCCGTCAAGATCAACCGGATCATGAACATCTCGGACAACATCAAGATGGAACTGGCAGCCAGAGATATCCGTATCGAAGCGCCGATCCCGGGAAGGAGCGCCGTCGGTATCGAGATCCCGAACGTGGAACCGATCCCGGTCAGGATGCTGGACCTGATGAAGGCCATCCCGCCGGAGAAACGCAAGGTACAGCTGCTGTTCTCTTTAGGTAAAGATCTGATGGGCAAGCCGGTCTATTGCGATCTCAGCAAGATGCCGCACCTTCTCATCGCCGGTGCGACCGGCTCCGGTAAATCCGTCTGTATCAACGCGATCATCACATCGCTCTTGCTCAGAACGGATCCGGAGGACGTCAAACTGGTCCTCGTCGACCCGAAGAAGGTCGAATTTACACCTTATCACGATATCCCGCACCTCATCTGGCCGATCATCGATGACGCCCAGATGGCTGCGAATATGCTGAAAAAAGTCGTCGTCATGATGGAAGAACGTTACGAGGCCTTTGCGGCCGTCGGCGTCAGGAACATCGCTTCCTTCAACGAATTCGTCGAAGAAAACAACGCAAAGGCGACCGACGAAGCTTCGAAGATGAACCGACTGCCTTATATGGTCGTCATCATCGATGAGCTGGCTGACCTGATGGCCATCGCCAGAAAGGATGTGGAACTCTCGATCCAGAGGATCACCCAGCTGGCCAGAGCTTCCGGTATCCACCTGATCGTTGCGACACAGAGACCTTCTACGGACGTCGTGACCGGACTGATCAAGTCCAATATCCCGTCCCGTATCTCCTTTGCGGTCGCTTCTTCGATCGACTCCCGTACGATCCTGGATCAGACCGGTGCAGAGAGACTGCTCGGAAACGGTGATATGCTGTACTATCCTCAGGGCGAGACCGCTCCGATCCGTCTGCAGGGCGTCTACGTGACCGACAAGGAGATCGGAAAGATCACCGATTATGTCAAATCGCAGGCGAAACCGGAATACGAGGATTCCTACTATGAATTCCTCACGAATATGAACGGCACGACCGTCATGTCCGGAAGTTCGGCGAATGCCAACGATATGGATTCCCTCTACGATGAAGTCGTAGAGTTCGTCAGAGGGCAGCAGAAGGCATCGACTTCATTGCTGCAGAGGCGCTTCGGCATCGGCTACAACCGGGCCGCCCGTCTGATCGATACTCTGGAAGATCGAGGTGTCATCGGACCGGCAAACGGAGCCAAACCGAGGGAAGTCTACCTGAAACCGGAAGACGAAGAAGAATAAAAGCACGAAAGTGCTTTTTTCTGATAAGAATATGATAAGTATTTGAGAATCATCCTCCTTTTATGCGTGCTACAGTGTAACTGCAAGCAATAGAAAGGAGGTATATGAACTCATTCTATCTTGTTGGCAGGGTAGCGGAAGAACCAGAAAAGTTCGAGTCAGCCAACGGCGTCAAGGTCTGCCGTCTCAGGGTATCCGTGGAGAAGAATTCCAAGGATCCTCAGGACAGTTACGATCTCTATGAAGTGGCGCTGTTCCGCAATCTGGCCGAAGAGAACTACGCTATCGGTCAATGTGTCGGCATCGCCGGCAAGCTGCAGGCCAACAATCTGGAGAAGGACGGAAACATGTATTACAGTGCGAGACTGGTAGGCAATTCCGTGTCCTTCATCGGCGCCTGATCAGGCGCAATAGGGTCCCTTTACAGGGATCTTTATTGTATAATACAGGTATGTTTGATTCATTACAGGAAAAACTCACAAAAACACTGAGAAACGTTCAGGGCAAAGGCAAACTGTCCGAACGCAATATGGAAGAGACTCTGAAGGAGATCCGAGTCGCACTCTTGGAATCTGATGTGAACTATACGGTCGTAAAGAACTTCCTGGAGAAAGTCCGTCAGGAGTCCATCGGTCAGGATGTCCTGAATTCCGTGGAACCGGGACAGCTTCTGGTCAAGATCGTACACGATGAGATCGTCGATCTCCTCGGAGCCGAAGATACCGCTTTACATTTCAAGGAAGAAGGCATCACCGGCATCATGCTGGTAGGTCTTCAGGGTACAGGTAAGACGACTCAGGCCGCAAAGCTTGCCGCTCTGTTAAAGAAACAGGGAAGAAAGCCGATGCTGATCGCCGGAGACATCATCCGTCCGGCAGCCATCGAACAGCTGCAGACGCTCGGAAAACAGATCGATGTGGAAGTCTATTCGGAAGGAACGGATGTCCCTGTCGTCAGACAGGTCGTTTCCGGTATGGAATATGCTGCAAAGAAAGGCTATGATACCGTCCTGATCGATACCGCAGGCCGTCTGCAGATCGACGAAGTCCTGATGCAGGAACTCAAGGACATCCAGGATGCAGTCCATCCGGAAGAGATCCTTCTGACCGTCGACGCCATGACCGGCCAGGATGTCGTCAATGTCGCATCCGCATTCCATGAACTGCTGCAGCTCACGGGTCTCATCCTCACGAAATTCGACGGTGACTCCAAGGGCGGTTCTGCTCTGTCTGTCAAGGCCGTGACCGGCGTTCCGATCAAGTTCGCCGGTGTCGGTGAAAAGATCTCCGATCTGGAGACTTTCCATCCGGACCGTCTGGCACAGAGGATCCTGGGAATGGGCGATGTCGTCTCCTTTGTCGAAAAGGCTCAGGAAGAGATCGACATGAAGAAGGCGGAAGAGACTGCCAACCGTCTCATGGCCGGCAAGTTCACGATGGACGACCTGCTCAATTCCATCGAACAGTCCCGCAAGATGGGGCCGATCTCCTCACTGCTGCGCATGCTTCCGGGCATGTCGGAGATGGCGGGAACCGTCAACGATCAGGCGGCCGATGAAGAACTGAAGAAAGTCAAGGCCATCATACAGTCCATGACCCCTGCGGAACGGGAAGATCCTTCGATCATGCGTTCTTCTCACAAGAGGAGGATCGCAGCCGGTTCCGGTACGAGCGTCGATGCGGTAAACAAGCTCTGCAATCAGTACGACAGGATGAAGAAGATGTTCAAGAACGTCTCCTCCATGGGCTCCATGTTCAAACTTTAATATGTGCGGAAGATATCTGCTGAAACTGGACCGTTCCGGAAAAGGGAAACAGATCCTGGAACGGGCGGAAAAACTGGATCTCGTCTATAAGGAAGGCGAGATTTTTCCTAATGATCCCGTTTTATGTATCATCCCGGCAGAATCGAAGATCGACCTGTCGGTCATGAAATGGGGGATCGCAAAACACGGGTTCCAGATCAATGCCAGGATGGAATCCCTGAAGGACCGTCCGACATATGCCGAGATGAGAGACAGGCGCTGCGCCGTGGTCTGCAGCGGATTTTATGAGTGGGATAAAGAAAAGAGGAAGTATCTGGTCACGACCGGCGAGGAAGTCTTCTATCTGGGATGTATCTTCAATGAAGACAATGAACTTCTCGTTCTGACCCAGGCGGCGGATGAAAGGTTCGCACAGATCCATGAACGCATGCCGCTGATCCTGGATCAGAAAGAGATGATCGCCTTTATCCACCATCAGGATCTTCTTCCGGTAAAGAAGGAACTTAAATTCGAAACAGAGGACGATCTGCGCCTGTTCTGAGAGGAGAAAACATATGAAACGTATCGAGATCGAGGATCTGCTCCAATATCGCTTCCTGAGCCATCTGGAGACTTCTGAGGACGGAAGAAACTGCGTCTTCGTCGTATCGAATGCGGATGTGAAAGAAAACAGCTATCAGAGCTATCTGTATCTTTACCGTGACGGAAAGATCCGTCAGCTCACATCCCTCGGAAAAGAGTCTTCCTATATGTTCAACGGAAACGACGAACTTTGGATCTTCACATCCCGAAACAAGGATGAGGCCGCAAGGGCGGAAGCACATAAACAGTTCACCCCGGTCTACCGGATGGATCTGAGCGGAGGCGAAGCGATCAAGTCGTTCGAACTGCCGATCCGCGTATCAAGAGTCAAAAAGATCGATGACGATCTCCTTCTGATCAGCGCTTTTACCGACAAGCTCCATCCGGATTACCACTCTTTATCCGAAAAGAAAAGATCCGAGACCGATCAGGCCTATCAGAACGATAAAGATTATGAGACATTCAATGAAGTCCCGTTTTATTTCAACGGGATGGGCTATACCCGAAACATGCGAAGCAGTCTCTTCCTCTACCATATGGGATCGGGAAAACTGCAGAAGATCACGGAAGATCTCTTCGATGTCGGGACCTTCGATCTTCTGGACGGAAAGATCTACTATGCGGGCAATTCCTTCTCCGCGATACGATCCCGGGACGATGAGATCCGCTCCTACGATCTGAAGACCGGAAAGACGAAGAAGGTCCTCCCGGCCAGATATTCGATCTATTCCCTGATCGCCTTTGCGGGGAAGATCATCGTACTCGCTAACCGCCATCTGAAGCACGGCCTCAACGAGAATGCGGTATTGTTCTCCCTGGATCCGAAAGAGAGATCCCTGAAGGAATACTGTATGAAGGATCGCACCTACGGCAATTCCAGCGGAAGTGACTGCCGATACGGTCACGGAAGAAGCTTCAAGGTGAGCAAAGACCGTCTCTACTTCCTGACAACGGTCGGATACCGCAGTGTCCTTTCCTGTTTTGATACAAACGGGAAGGAACATCTCCTCTACGAAGCGGAAGGTTCCATCGACGACTTCGATGTGATCGGTGATCGGATCGTCCTCAATATGATCGGTGCTTCCTCTTTACAGGAGCTCTACCTCTTGGAAGAAGGAAAGGTGAGAAAGATCAGCGATCTCAACTATTCCGTTTTGAAGAACCGCTACGTCGCTCTGCCGGAAAAGATCACGGTGCACAGCGGTCGCTACGACATCGACGGCTGGATCCTGAGACCGAAGGACTACGATCCGAAGAAGAAGTATCCGGCTGTACTGGATATCCACGGCGGACCGAAGACGGTCTACGGTGAGATCTTCTATCACGAGATGCAGGTGTGGGCAGGAAAGGGATATTTCGTCTTCTTCTGCAATCCGTTCGGATCGGACGGAAGGGGAAGCGCCTTTGCGGACATGCGCGGCAGATACGGGACGACAGATTATAAAAACATCATGGATTTCACGGATGAGGTACTGAAACGCTATCCGTGCATCGATCCAAAACGGGTCTGTGTGACCGGAGGATCCTACGGCGGTTTCATGACCAACTGGATCGTAGGACACACCGACCGTTTCGTCGCCGCTGCCACCCAGCGCAGTATCTCCAACTGGATCTCTTTCATCGGGACATCCGATATCGGCCTGGATTTCACGAAAGACCAGTGTGCCGCCGATCTGAAGAATCCGGAAAAACTCTGGAAACATTCTCCGCTCAAGTACGTCGAACGCGTGAAGACGCCGATCCTGTTCATCCATTCCGATGAAGACTACCGCTGTCCTCTGGAACAGGGGCTCCAGTATTACAGCGCCATCACCGACCGCGGGATCGAGACCCGTATGGTGGTCTTCCACGGTGAGAATCACGAACTGTCCCGTTCCGGGAAGCCGCTTCACCGCATCCGCAGGCTCAAAGAGATCACATCCTGGTTCGATCGACACACAGTCAAGTAAAAATACTTGACTCCTGTCTTCCTTTGTGCCATTATTATGGAGTACATTAGGAGGCATATTATGGTTAAACTTAGATTAAAGAGAATGGGTGCCAAGAAGGTTCCTTTCTACCGCATCGTCGCTGCAGACGCGAGAGCTCGCAGAGATGGCAGAGATATCGCTACATTGGGCACGTATGATCCGACAAAGAACCCGGCAATCGTAAACATCGACGAAGAGAAAGTGATCGAGTGGCTGAACAAGGGTGCTACTCCGACGGATACTGTCCGCAGTCTGCTTGCGAAGAACGGCACGATGCAGAAGTATCTCGATTCCAAGAAAAGCAAGTAATGATCGACCTGGAAAAAGTACTTCTGAATCTCGTTAAGCCGCTTTGTTCCGATCCTGATTCCGTCATGGTCAGGAAGATGGACAGTCTGGACGAGAATGAACTGCTCCTGCATGTCTATGCACCGAGTGAGGACATTGCCAGACTGATCGGCAAAAAAGGCATGATGGCAAATTCAATTCGTCAAATGTTGCAGGTTGCTTCGAAGATCGAGAAAAAAAGGATCTCGATCAAGTTTGAGGCTCTCTAAGAGATGATTATTCATCTCTTTTTTAATATAATGGAGACATGGAATTCGTACTGATAGGAAAGATCATAAACACCTTCGGTATCAAAGGAGAGCTGAAAGTCGATTCCTATACCGATTTTGAAACAGAACGCTTTGCGAAGGGCTCCAGGGTCTACATCGGGGAGGAACATCTTCCTTTTACCGTCCAGTCCTTCCGCTTCCACAAGGGCTTCCTGCTTTTGCAACTGAAGGATCACGAAGACATCAATCTCGTAGAGCGATACAAGAACTTCTTTCTCTATAAGGACAAAGAAGACATCGAACCGCTTCCGGAAGGGGAATACTACTTCTCGGATATCCGGGGACTGGAAGTCTATGTAGACGGGAAACATGTCGGCAAGGTCCTGGATATGGAAGAAGGGACCGTTCACAACAATATGCGTATCCGCAAGGAGGAAGACGGAAAGGAATACCTCGTTCCGTTCCTTCCGGTATTTGTGGAAAAAGTCGATACGGAACATGGCAGGATCGATATCATACACATGGAGGGACTTCTGTGAAGATCACCGTCCTGACCCTGTTTCCGGAGATGTATGAGGGATTTCTGAAGACTTCGATCATTCACCGGATCCTGGAAAAAGGCCTGGCGGAGATCAGGATCGTCGACATCCGCGACTATTCCAACGACAAGCACCGCCATGTGGATGATACTCCCTACGGGGGAGGAGCCGGTATGCTGATGAAGGTGGACGTCGTTCACCGTGCCCTGCTGGACAATATCTCCAACGATCACGTCTATACCGTTCTCACCGCTCCGGGAAGAAGACCTCTGGTCCAGAAGGATCTGGAACGCCTTTCGACGTTGGATGAACTGGTCATCGTCTGCGGTCACTACGAAGGGATCGACCGTCGCTTCGAACGCTACATCGACGAGAAAGTCTCGATCGGCGATTATGTGCTGACGGGAGGAGAACTTCCTTCCATGGTGATGATCGACGGGATCCTGAGACTGCTCGATGAGGGGATCTCTGCGGAATCGCTGAAGGAAGAATCCTTCAACGACGGGCTTCTGGAATATCCCCAGTACACCCGTCCTCCGGAATACAACGGCGACAAAGTCCCGGAAGTATTACAGAACGGGAACCATAAGGAGATCCGCAGATACAATCTGAAGATGTCTTTGAAGGAGACGCTGGAGAACCGTCCCGAACTGCTGGAAAAAAGGGAACTGAACAAGGAAGAGAAAGAACTGCTGGCGGAGGTCGTCAATGAACTTTAAGGAAGAGATCCGCGCGATCGTCTTCGATTTTGACGGGACCCTGATCGATTACCGCTATCAGGCGACCGAATATACGAGAAGTGCTTTGAAAAAGCTGAAAGATTCTTCCTATCGGATCTGTCTTTCCAGCGGCAGGCCCTGTCATATCGCCATACATGCCTTCCGCAAGACTTTCGGAGACATCCCGCTGGATTATGTCTTCGGATCCAACGGAGCGGAACTGATGGATATGAGGAACGATCATCTCGAGATCCTGTATCCGCTTACGGCGGATGAAGTGCGCTATATCGGGAATACCGTGCGCTTTGAACATTCCATCCTCGGGATCTACGAGAAAGACAGGTTCCGCGTAAGCAGGGAAGTGACCGAACCGTCTTTGAAGGAATGGATCGCTGCCCGCGATCTTCATCCCGTCCTGTTCGACTTTACGAAGAATACGGTCGAACGTTCCAAGATCCTGGCGATCGCCGATCCTTCCAGAAAACAGGACGTCGCCCGCTACATGTCTTCGGTCGATCTGTCGATGTTCAATACGTCATTTTCTTCCGACATCTGTTTCGAGATCGTCGCCAAAGGCGTAGACAAGGCTCTGTCCTGTCAGAAACTGGCAGAGCTGATCGGATGTGAGATGGATCAGATCCTCAGCTTCGGAGACAACGACAACGATCTGACGATGCTGAAGGCGACGACGGGAGTTCTGATGGGAAATGCTGCTGAAGAGCTGCAGTCACAGATCCCGTTACATACCTCTGCTGTCACGGAGAAGGGCGTATATGACTTTCTGGAACGAAATGGTTTGATTTAATCATCTT
Source organism: uncultured Erysipelotrichaceae bacterium (assembly GCA_902803785.1). GTDB lineage: Bacteria > Bacillota_I > Bacilli_A > Erysipelotrichales > Erysipelotrichaceae > Colivicinus. The sequence goes on along the minus strand of CADCRE010000151.1, from coordinate 8,775 downwards.
TTTATGATAAAGTAATTAAGCGCTGTTCCGCTTTTCATTCATGATTATGAACAGATGTCTACATATTGTTAAAAGGAGAAAGAGATGAATTTAGAATTAGTCAATGAAATCACCAAGGAACAGATGAAGAACGACATTCCTGATCTGCGTCCGGGCCAGACTGTCCGTGTCGATGTCAAGATCAAGGAAGGTGACAAGTCCCGTATCCAGGCTTACGAAGGAATCGTGATCAAGGTCCAGGGTTCCGGTATCGGCAAGACCTTCACAGTCAGGAAGATCTCTTCCGGTGTCGGTGTCGAAAGAACATTCCCTGTACACTCTCCGGTCATCGATAAGATCACGATTGTGAGAAAAGGTAAAGTCAGAAGAGCAAGACTCTACTATCTGCGTGATCGTTCCGGCAAGTCCGCCAAGATCAAGGAGATCAGATAATTCCCGAAAAGCCGTCCAACGGCTTTTTTGTTGTATAATGGGAAATGATATGAAGAAAAGCAATACAGTCAAAGAGATCCTGAAGATCCTTTTTACAGCCGCGGTACTGGCGTTCCTGCTGATGAAGTTCATCCTGATCCCGTGTGTCGTAGAAGGTTCCAGCATGAATCCGATCCTTCAAAGCAATGACTTCGGTTACTCTTTTGTCGTGACCAGAAATCTCGGGATCGAGCGCTTCGACATCGCCGTGATCTCTCTGGATGGAGACAGGGATTCGAAACTGCTGGTCAAGAGGGTGATCGGTCTGCCGGGAGATACGGTCGAGTATCAGCACAATCATCTCTATATCAACGGCGAATATTTCGAGGAACCTTTTCTGGGAGATCTGACCGTCACCGACGACTTCAGTATCACACTGGGAGAAGATGAATACTTCTGCATGGGAGACAACCGTTCCGTATCCCGGGATTCCCGTTTCTACGGTCCGTTCCATAAAGAGAACATCGTTTCGACCCATCTGTTCGTGTTCTTTCCGTTCTCCAATTTCGGATACAAGGACTAGGATACTCTTATGAGCGAAAAGGCAGTCAATATCAACTGGTATCCCGGTCATATGGCCAAGGCCCGGAGACAGATGGAAGAACAGCTCAAGCTGGTCGATATCATCGTGGAATTGAGGGATGCGCGTATCCCGGAAGCATCCGCCAATCCGCTCCTGGCAGAGCTATCTAAAAATAAACCTGTGCTTATTATATTGAACAAGGCCGATTATGCGGACCCTTTGATCAGTGAAAAGTGGCAGAAGAAGTATGAACACTGCCTTCTGACGGACAGCGTTTCCGAGAACCTCACCAAGAGGGTCGTAAAGGAGATCCAGACCATCCTGGCCGCAAAACTGGAGCGTGCCAAGGCCAGAGGTATCCGCAAGAAGGTCCTTCGAGCCATGGTCGTAGGGATCCCCAATGTCGGGAAATCGACCTTTATCAACAATATCGTCAAAAAGAAGGTGACCAAGACGGAGAACCGTCCCGGTGTCACGAAGTCTCTGCAGTGGATCCGGATCAACGAAGATGTGGAACTGCTGGATACGCCGGGCGTCCTCTGGCCGAAGTTCGACAACCAGGAAGACGCGAGACTGCTTGCGCTCTTAGGTTCGATCAACGACGATGTACTGGATAAACAGGATCTCGTGATCCACGGACTGGAATACATCCGTGACCGTTATCCGGGGATGCTGAAAGACAGATACGATATCACGGAAGAAGAGACAGATCTTCTCGAAGCGATCGCCAGAAAGAAGCTCTGGCTGATGAGCGAAGATCGGATCAATACAGAGAAAGCGGTCGATCTGATCCTGAAGGATATCCGCAACAACCGCATAGGAAGGATCAGCTGGCAGGATGTTGGAGAATAGATACGAAAAGCAGTTCTGGGAACAGGATGAATATGTCATGGGGATCGATGAAGCCGGCAGAGGGCCTCTCTGCGGTCCTTTGGTCGTGGCCTGCTGCATCCTGCCGATCAATTACAGCAACGAAGAGATCAATGACTCCAAACAGCTGACCGAGAAGAAACGGGAAAAGCTGTTCTCGGAAATCATTCACGATGCCCATCACTATGAGTTTCGCATTGTATCTCCCGCCGAGATCGATCGGCTGGACATCTATCATGCGACGAAGAAGGCGATGGATGAACTCAGCCTCAGCTCTTCGATCCATTCGGTCACTCTGACCGATGCGATGCCTTTGGGCAGGAGCGATGTCATCGATATCGTCAAGGGAGATGCGAAGTTCGTCTCCATCGCTGCCGCATCCATCCTGGCGAAAGTCCTCAGAGACCACATCATGAAAGGCTACGATGTCCTGTATCCTCAATACGGCTATGCGGCACACAAGGGATACGGAACCAAGAAACACCTGGAGATGATGGACAAATACGGTCTCAATCCGCTCTATCGCATGTCTTTTCATCCCTGCAGAGAGCGTCAGTTGAAATTATTCTGATCATTTTTTAGGAATACGGCAGTTTCCGGTGAATCATAAGCAGATGGACCGGGAACTTCTGATCTCCTATTCCCTGTATTATCAGGGGGAGTATAAACAGATACGCAAGGCGATCACGGAAAGAAAAACCGTGCCTTTTTCCTGTTGCGAGAACGCCGTCACGATCTTCGATGAGAACTATCCCAGGGAGTTCTTCGACCTTCGTTATCCGCCTTATGTCCTCTACTACAAAGGGGACCTGCAGCTTCTGAAACGAAAGAAGATCGCGATCGTCGGTTCCAGAAACTGCTGCGACTATGCGAAAGAAGCGACGGAAAGGCTTGCGAAGAGATATTCCGACAGGGTGATCATCTCCGGTCTGGCGAAGGGGATCGATGCGATCGCCCATCAAAACGCCCATATGACGATCGGGATCCTGGGATGCGGGATCGATCGGGTCTATCCTTATGAAAACAGAGGCCTGATCCGGAAGATCTCGGACAGAGGACTGATCCTGTCGGAGTACCCCGGGAATGCGCCGCCTTTGAACTATCATTTTCCGTTCCGCAACCGCCTGATCGCCGCTCTGGCGGATACCGTATATATCATGCAGGCAGTCGAACGTTCCGGAACGATGACGACGGTCAACGAAGCCCTGGAACTGGGAAGAGAGGTGAGAGTGCTTCCGTATTCGCTTTTCGAGGAATGCGGTATCGGCAACAACAGGCTCATCTATGAAGGTGCGACACCGATCGAGAGAACGGAAATTGCAATTTAGGAACTTTTATGTAATTATTAGAAATTGTAAAAAGAGGTACGTATGAAAAATCTGGTTATCGTAGAATCACCGTCAAAATCAAAAACGATCGAGAAGTATCTCGGTAATAATTATAAAGTCACTTCTTCCAAAGGGCATATCTGCGATCTGGCGACCAAGGGAAAGGAAGGCCTCGGTGTCGATATCGACAACGATTTCAAGCCGACCTATGTCATTTCCGATGACAAGAAAGACGTCGTCGAAGATCTGAAGAAACAGGTCAAGAAGGCCGATTTCGTCTACCTTGCGACCGACCCGGATAGAGAAGGAGAAGCCATCTCCTGGCATCTGGCGAGAGAACTGGGACTCGATCTTTCTCAGAACAACCGTATCGTATTCAATGAGATCACCAAGGACGCGGTACTGAAGGCTCTGGAACAGCCGCATCAGATCGATATGGCTCTGGTCCGTTCTCAGGAGACCAGAAGGATCCTGGACCGTATCATCGGTTTCAAACTGTCCAAACTGCTTCAGAAGAAGATCGGATCCAAGTCCGCAGGACGCGTTCAGTCGATCGCCTTGCGCATGATCTGTGACCGTGAGAAGGAGATCAACGCCTTCGTTCCGGAAGAATACTGGACGATCACGGCCGATCTGGGAAAGAAACTGCTTTGTGAACTCAGCCGTTATCAGGATGAAAAGATATCCATTCCCAATGAAGCGGAAGCGGACCGCATCCTGAATGAATTAAAAGAAGAATATATTTTGGAAGATATCACGGAAAAGAGTAAGAAGAGAGCTCCTTTCCTTCCTTTCATCACGTCTACGCTCCAGCAGGAAGCTTCCACGAAACTGGGCTTCGGCTCCAAGAAGACGATGATGGTCGCACAGAGCCTCTACGAAGGCGTACAGCTGCCTTCCGGAGCTCAGGGTCTCATCACCTATATGCGTACCGATTCCACGCGTCTGTCCAAGGAATTCATCGACAGCGCCTACGGAGCGATCGAATCAAGATACGGCAAGGAATATAAAGGCTTCTACCGGATCAAGAACGATGAGAACTCCCAGGATGCGCATGAAGCGATCCGTCCGACCAGTATCATGAACGTTCCGGAAGAGATCAAACCGTATCTGACCAACGATCAGTACCGTTTGTATAAGATGATCTACGCCAGAGCACTGGCCTCCCTGATGGCATCCGCCGTCTTCGACAGCGTCGTCTACACCTTCGACAACAACGGATACAAGTTCACGATCAGCGGATCCAAGATGAAGTTCGACGGATTCCTGAAGGTATACGGCGACTACGATTCCTCCAAGGATACCATCCTGCCGAAACTGGAAGAAGGGACTGTCCTGAAGGCTCAGAAGGTAGAGAAGCTCCAGCACTTTACCGAAGCTCCTTCGAGATACACCGAAGCCAGACTGATCAAGGCTCTGGAAGAGGAAGGCGTCGGCCGTCCTTCGACCTATGCGACGATCATCGACACCATTCAGAAGCGCAATTACGTGGAACTGAAGAAGGCGTCCGATTCCGGAAAGACGAAGTTCTTCTTCCCGACGGAACAGGGCATCCTGACAGATGAGAAACTCAGAGAGTACTTCCTCTCTGTGATCAATACGAAGTATACGGCGGATATGGAATCCCGACTGGACCAGATCGCCGAAGACAAGCTCGACAACATCAAGGAACTCAGAAGGTTCTACGATGCCTTCCAGCCGCTGGTCGATTCCGCCTATGAACAGATGGAAAAGATACAGCCGGAAGCGACCGGAGAGAAATGTCCGAATTGCGGCGGTGATGTCGTCATCCGCAACGGACGCTTCGGAAAATTCAAGTCCTGTGTCAACTTCCCGACCTGCCGCTGGCACGAGTCTATGACGAAGAAGGAAGAACCGGAAGATACCGGAAGGACCTGTCCGCGCTGCGGAAAGCCGCTGGTCAAGCGGAAATCGCGTTACGGAAGCTACTTCATCGGCTGTTCGGGATATCCGGAATGTGACTATCTCGAAGCCATCGAAGGGGAAAAGAGGCGCTTTCGCCGCCGGAAGAAGGCCTGATGAGAGTCAAGGTCATCGGAGCCGGGCTGGCCGGGAGTGAGGCTGCCTATCAGCTTTCCAGGCAGGGATTCGAAGTGGATCTCTACGAACAGAAAAGCGTCAAACGTCATCCGGCCTTCAAGACGGATGAGTTTGCGGAACTGATCTGTTCCAACTCGCTTCGCAGTGACGATCCCCAGAATGCGGTCGGCTTATTGAAAGAAGAGATGCGTATATTGGATTCCCTGATCATGAGGGCAGGGGATCTTTATCGCGTTCCCGCGGGAAAGTCTCTGGCGGTCGACCGGTCAGGCTTCTCACAATACATCACCGATCAGATCCTTCAGGATCCCCATATCAGAGTCATCCGCGAAGAGGTGACGAAGATCGATCCCGAGATCCCGACGATCATCGCTGCAGGTCCTCTCTGTGAAGGAAAGCTTGCGGATGAGATCGGAAAACTCTGCGGGAAACAGTTCCTGCATTTTTACGATGCGGTCGCACCGATCGTAGAGAAGGATTCCATCGATTTCGATCATGCCTACTATAAATCCCGCTATGATGAAGAAAACGGCGGAGACTATATCAACTGTCCTTTGACGAAGGAGGAATTCGCCGAATTCTACGAAGCCATCCTGCATGCGAAAAAGATCGATGTCAGAGAGATCGACGACGAGAAGTATTTCGAAGGATGCATGCCTTTCGAAGAGATGGCCTCCAGAGGATACAAGACCCTCCTGTTCGGGCCGATGAAACCGGTCGGTCTGGAACATGACGGAGTCCGTCCCTACGCGGTCGTTCAGCTCAGGAAGGACAATGCGATCGATACTTTATACAATATCGTAGGCTTCCAGACCCATCTGACTTTTGCGTCTCAGAAAGAGGTCCTGCAGAAGATCCCGGCTCTGGCCAATGTCTCCATCGTGCGCTACGGCGTCATGCATCGAAACACATACATCAATTCACCCGGCGTGCTCAACAGCCGCTATCAGTTCATCCGCTATCCGAACCTCTTCGTCGCAGGACAGATCTCGGGAGTGGAAGGCTACGTCGAATCAGCCGCGTCCGGCCTATATGCGGCGTTATGCCTGTCCCAGTATCTCAAAGGCGGAAGCATCCGGGAACTGGGCAGCGATACGATGATGGGAGCGATGGCTCACTACATCTCCGATGAAAACATCCGGGAACTGCAGCCGATGAACGCGAACTTCGGCATTTTCCGCTGTGCCTATGAAGGACCCAAAGCAGATAAGAAGAGGTTCTATGCGGAACACTCTTTGAAGGAAGTGAGGGACTATGGCAGATATGTACGAAACGCTGAATGAGTTCCTTCTTTATATCGACGATAAACGCAGCGGTTCTTCTGCCACTGCGGATTCCTATCGGCGGGATATCTCCCGCTTTCTGACCTTTCTGGAAGGACAGGGGATCGACGATCTTTCCGCTGTAGACAAGACGGTCGTTTTCGATTTCATCCAGGAGCTCCGCTCCGGAACGATCACCAGGGGAAAGATCTCAAACGCGACCTATGCGCGCAATCTGAGCGCTCTGCGCTCTTTTTACCGTTATCTGTGTGAACGGCACATCTGTGAAGAGAATCCCTTCCTGCAGTTCCGCAAGGTCCATACCGAGAAACATCTGCCCGATGTCCTCAGCGTGGAACAGCTGGAGAGGATCTTCGATGTATTCGATCTCGACGATCCGCTCGATGTGCGCAACCGCTGTATCCTGGAGACCATCTATGCGTGCGGACTGCGTATCTCGGAGTGCTGCGACCTGAAACTGGAAGATATCGACCGAAAGAACCGTATCCTGAGAGTCATCGGCAAGGGAAACAAGGAACGCATGGTCCCGTACTATCCGCGTCTGAACGAATTGATCGATCTCTATCTGAAGATGTATCGGAACGAATACGCACCTGACGGGTTCCCGTATCTGTTTGTCTCTTCAAGACACGGAAAGGTCTCTCCCAGAAGCGTACAGCTGCTTCTGGAGAAGGTAAAAGTACTCTCCGGCCTGGAAGTCGACCTGCATCCGCACATGCTGAGACACTCCTTTGCGACCCATCTGCTGGACAACGGTGCCGACCTTCGCAGCGTACAGGAACTGCTGGGACACCAGAACCTGTCTACGACTCAGCTGTATACCCATCTGACCTACGACCGGCTGAAGAAGGCAGTCAACGATTCCCATCCTCATTCCAAATGAAAAAACTGAAGTTCGACCTTAGATTCCTGTACCTGTTCCTGCCTCTCCTGTTTCTGGAAGGGGCCTTTCACGGGATCCAGTTCACAGGGATCGATCTCTATACGATCCTGCGGATCCTGCTGTTCACATCCTTCTTTTCCTTTTTCATAAGTCTTCTTTTCACCAAGGTCTTTCGCGGAAAGAAGACTTATTTCATCGCCGGACTGATCGTGATCGTCCTGTTATGTGCCTACAGTTTCGTAGAACTGATCTTCAAGAACTTCATGGGCGATTTCTATTCTTTCGGTACGGTCTCGGACGGAGCCGCCCGGATCGCCCAGTATGCCCTGATCTTCCTTTCCAATGCGAGACCATCCTACTATCTCTGCCTGGTACCGATCGTGATCTACCTGCTTCTGCACCGCTTCGTGAGATTCAATGCGGAAGGACCGTTCCAGCTTCCGATGATCTTCTGCATCCTGTCCATCCTTCTTCTGATCCCGATCATGGATCTGGGAAGCGGAGTGAACTCGATCCTGAAGGTCTATGGGACGTTCTCCAACAAGGATATGATCATCGACCGCATGGGAATCACGCATTTCCTGTTCCGCGATCTCAGTGCCCTGTACTACAAAGTCCCGGATACGATCGAATTCGAGGAAGAGGAACAGCCGATGTCCGCTCCGGATGTCGAGGAAGACCTGATGCGGACGATCGATGACAGCTACTGGAAACAGGTCGCAGAAGCGGAAGACAACAGCAACAAGGCCGGGATCGACCGCTATCTGATGTCCCGGAACATCACTCAGCCCAATGAGATGACAGGGACCTTCGAAGGATACAACTTCATCTATTTCATGGTGGAAGCCATGGATTATCTCTCGATCGATCCGGAGCTGACACCGACCCTGTATCAGATGTACAGCGAAGGCCTGACCTTCTACAATCACTACACGCCGTTATATTCCTGTGCGACCGGAGAATCGGAATTCGTCTCCTACACCTCGCTGTTTCCGTATGCGAACACCTGTACTCCGAACGCGGTCACCCAGTATCATTACTACGAAGCGCTCCCGTATCTGTTCAGGAATGCGGGATATGAGACTTTCGCCCTGCACAACTGGCGTGACGAGTTCTACGAGAGGAAAACCCTGTTGCCGAACCTCGGCTTCGATGCCTATTACGATATCGACGATATCTGGCAAGATCCTTCGATCGTACATACCGGCGGATGGCAGTCCGACGAGATGCTGATCGATCAGGCCATCAAGCACATCGAAGAGACTTCCGGAAACTTCTTCTGCGATATCATCACTTCGGTCATGCACTTCCCGTATAACGATTCGTCCTACTGGGGAGACTACTATCTGGAAGAGG